>NZ_BDCR01000001.1:333061-666123 GCF_001618385.1 Paludibacter jiangxiensis
AGAAGCCGTCAAAAAAGAGATCGACGCGTTCGAAGAAATCCTGCTCCGATATAACGTGCAGGTATTCCGCCCCGAAACGCTGGAAAACTGCAATCAGATTTTCGCCCGGGATGTAGCCATTGTCATCGACGACAAAATCATCAACTCCAACATTATTCCTGATCGTGAAGATGAAAAAGAGGCTTACAAGAATATCTACAACCAAATAGCATTCAACAAAATATACAATCTCCCCGAGAAGGCTCATTTCGAAGGCGGCGATATCATACTGAAGGGCGACACCGTATTTGTCGGCATTTACACCGCCCCCGACTATCCGCAAACCAAAACTGCGCGAACGAATCTCTACGCGCTTCATTTTCTACGGGAACTCTTTCCGGGGAAGGAGTTTATTCCGCTCGAACTGCGCAAACACGACACCGACCCAAGAAAAGGAGTTTTACATCTCGATTGCACCTTTATGACCGTAGGCAGCAACAAAGCCATCATTTACAAAAATGGTTTCGCAAAAGAACATGACTATCAAATGCTTTTCGAAATTTTTGGCAGACAAAACATATTTGAAATCGACACCGAAGAGATGTACCGGATGAACACTAACGTATTCAGCATTTCGCCTTCGATAGTTGTTTCCGAAGCCACTTTCAACCGCCTCAACCGACACATGGAAACAGAATGGGGCTTAACTGTCGAAAAGATTCCGTATCAGGAAATCGCAAAAATGGGAGGCCTGCTCCGCTGTTCTACATTACCTTTAATCCGCGAATAACATCATCGACATGAAAACCGAAACATCAATTATCAACCAGCCAGACGGTTCTATCGCAAAATGCGTTTTGATGATTGAACCCGTATCGTTTGGCTACAACAGGCAGACTGCCGTGAACAATTTTTTCCAGAAAGAGTCCGATATCTCGCCGGAAATTATTCAGCGGGATGCTTTGGAAGAGTTTCAGGCCATGACAGCGCAACTCCGGGCAAACGGAATTGAAGTCATCGTTATCAAAGACACCCTCCACCCTCACAAACCCGATTCCATCTTCCCCAACAACTGGGTATCGTTTCACGAAGGTGGCCTGGTGGTCATTTACCCGATGTTCGCCGCAAATCGCCGTTTGGAACGCCGGATTGAAATTTTGGACATCATTGAAACCCACGGCAAAATAATCAACAACGTAAACAACATCAGCGTCTGGGAGGAAGACAAACGCTTTTTGGAAGGAACCGGAAGCCTTGTTCTTGACCGCAAAAACGGGATTGCCTATGCCTCATTGTCGGGACGTACGGATCAGTCGGCCGTGGAACAGTACTGTCGGATTTATAACTACGAACCGATCCTTTTTACAGCACGCCACACTGTCAATGGCAAACGGAAGAACGTTTATCACACCAATGTCATGATGTGCGTTGCCGACAAATTTGCCATCATCTGCCTCACCAGCATCGACGATCCGGCAGAACGAACGACCGTAACAGAATATCTCACCCGAACCGGGAAAGAAATCATTGAAATTTCGGAAGAACAGATGCATTGTTTTGCCGGAAATATGCTACAATTGCAAAACGACTCAGGCAAACGGTTTCTGGTCATGTCTCAGTCAGCGCATGACTCCCTGACAGGAAACCAAATTGACAAATTAAAATCTTTCAACGAACTGATTACATGTTCTATTCCGACCATCGAACAGGTTGGAGGAGGAAGCGTTCGTTGCATGATGGCTGAAATTCTTTAGACGTTTTCGGCAAACATCATTTAGCAAAACAAGGACGATTTTTTGCGTCGCCGGACAAGGCCACTCCAATCTGCATGAGCAAGATATCTAAAAAACAGAACTCGATTATTTTAATAATCAACAGACAAACCAGCCCCGAAGGGTTAATATAGAATACCAAACCGACGGAAAGCTGTTTGAGTGATTAGGCCAGTTACAGACGTTTGGTAACGAGAAAAAGTATCATGGCCGAGCGAGCGAGTTCTTTCCGTCAATGTTTTTGCTTACTTTTTGCGTCAAAAAGTAAGGCCTGCCGCCGGCAAAGAACAAATTAAACTATCACAACAAACAACTATTTATCAGACAAACACAAACATCCATTAGCATAAGTAAAATCACAATATTTACGAAAGTGACTTTTCCAAAAACCAGGCATTTATGAACACAAAAAAACTTACTTCGGCCGAACTGATGGCTCTCGAAGACAAATTCGGAGCTCACAACTACCACCCGCTACCGGTTGTTCTCGAACGTGGCGAAGGTGTTTTTGTCTATGACGTTGAAGGGAACCGATATTACGATTTTCTTTCGGCCTACTCTGCCGTCAATCAGGGACATTGCCACCAAAAAATTATCCGCACACTTATCGAACAAGCTCAAAAACTCACCCTTACTTCACGGGCGTTTTACAATAGCAAGCTGGGCGAGTACGAAGAGTTTGTGACCCGCTATTTCGGTTACGAGAAAGTGCTGCCGATGAATACTGGCGCCGAAGCGGTGGAGACGGCACTGAAACTTTGTAGGAAATATGCCTACGAAAAGATGGGCATCCCCTCCAATCAGGCAAAAATCATCGTCTGCGAGAATAATTTTCACGGACGCACCACCACCATCATTTCGTTTTCTGTCGATCCGGATGCATACACCAACTACGGGCCTTACACTCCCGGCTTTATCGTCATTCCCTACAACGATGTTCCCGCGTTGGAGAAATCAATTGCAGAGAATCAAAATATTGCTGGCTTTCTGGTGGAACCTATTCAGGGCGAGGCCGGCGCTTACGTCCCTGACGATGGCTATCTGCGCAGCTGCTATGAACTTTGCAGAAAAAACAACATCCTGTTCATTGCCGACGAGGTACAAACCGGCATCGGACGTACCGGCAAACTGCTTGCCTGCGACTACGAAAATGTTCATCCGGACATCCTGATTCTCGGCAAAGCTTTGTCGGGAGGCGTTTATCCGGTTTCGGCAGTACTCTCTTCGTCTGACATCATGGATGTATTCAAACCCGGCCAGCACGGTTCTACTTTTGGTGGCAATCCGATTGCCGCCGCCGTAGCCATTGCCGCCCTACAGGTAATTGAAGAGGAAAAACTGACCGAAAATGCGGCCCGACTGGGAGAAATATTCCGGAGTGCGATGCAACAGCTTTGCCAAAAATCGCACGTAGCATCGTTTGTTCGCGGAAAGGGATTACTCAATGCCTTAATTATCAACAATGACCAGACCAAGAATCTCGCATGGGAAATTTGCCTCCGGCTGAAAGAGCACGGACTTCTCGCTAAACCGACGCACACCAACATCATCCGGTTTGCTCCCCCCTTGGTAATGACCGAAAGTCAACTACATGAATGCATCGCGATAATTGAGAAAACGATTGCTGAATTTGAATAATAATTTTTCAATGACACGCAAGATTACCGGACAGACATACCACAACCGAAACTCTGAATAAGAGCGAATTGACACGCCATCAGATCGGTGCATTTTGATTTTACCACCTACCAAGAAAATCGTATCTTTGCAGTCGCAAAAAAAACGACAAGTCACACGACTTGCTTATCTGATTTTCAATCCAAACACATAAATTAGAGCAACAGAATACTTGACAAATGACGCTCTTGTCTTTGTTTTTATTCTTTGTTCTTTAATCTAACAACATGGCAGAATTAAAAGAACTCACCTCCCGAAGCGTTGATTATTCGCAATGGTATCAGGATTTGGTAATTAAAGCCGATCTGGCCGAAAGTTCGGCTGTTCGCGGTTGCATGGTCATCAAACCCTACGGTTACGCCATCTGGGAAAAAATGCAGGCCGAACTCGACCGCATGTTCAAGGAAACCGGTCACCAAAACGCTTATTTTCCTCTGTTTATCCCGAAATCATTTTTGAGCAAAGAAGCCGACCACGTGGAAGGTTTTGCCAAAGAATGTGCCGTGGTAACTCACTATCGTTTGAAAACCAGCCCTGATGGAAAGGGTGTGGTAGTTGACCCCGCCGCCAAACTGGAAGAAGAACTGATCGTTCGTCCAACCTCCGAAACCATTATCTGGAACACCTATAAAAACTGGATTCAATCGTACCGCGACCTGCCTATCCTCATCAACCAATGGGCCAACGTGGTTCGCTGGGAGATGCGTACCCGCCTGTTCCTGCGTACTGCAGAATTCCTCTGGCAGGAAGGTCACACCGCTCACGCTACCGAAGCCGAAGCTTTGAAAGAAACCCGTCAGATGCTGGATGTGTACGCCACATTTGCCGAACAATTCATGGCAATGCCGGTGGTAAAAGGTATCAAATCGGCCAACGAACGTTTTGCCGGTGCGGTTGAGACTTTCTGTATCGAGGCCTTGATGCAGGACGGCAAAGCTTTGCAGGCTGGAACATCGCACTTCCTCGGTCAAAACTTTGCGAAAGCATTCGATGTAACCTTCGCCTCAAAAGAGGGCACACGCGATTACGTTTGGGCTACGTCCTGGGGAGTCTCTACCCGACTGATGGGCGCTCTTATCATGTGTCATTCCGACGACAACGGTCTGGTATTACCTCCGAAACTCGCGCCTTATCAGGTTGTCATCGTTCCTATTTACAAGAACGACGAACAACTGGCTAAAATCGACGAAAAGGTCACTGAAATCACCACCAAACTAAGGGCTCTTGGCGTGAGCGTGAAGTACGACAACAACGACGCTAAGAAACCGGGATGGAAGTTTGCCGAATACGAACTAAAGGGCGTTCCCGTACGCCTCGCATTAGGCGCTCGCGACCTCGAAAACGGCACAGTAGAAGTAGCTCGTCGCGACACGTTAACCAAAGAAACCCGTTCGGTAGAAAACATCGAGCAATACATCAAAGACTTGCTCGACACCATTCAGGAGAACATCTACACTAAAGCGTTTGATTATCGTACATCGGTAACCCGCGAAGTAAACAGCTACGACGAATTCAAGGTTGAAATCGAAAAAGGCGGTTTGCTCTTGTGTCACTGGGACGGCACCACCGAAACTGAAGAAAAGATCAAAGCCGATACCAAAGCAACTATCCGTTGCATTCCGCTCGAAGGCGACAAAACACCGGGCGTCTGCATGGTAACAGGCAAACCTTCGGCACAACGTGTGGTATTTGCCAGAGCCTACTAAGAGAGACGGCGAGAATGTGAGATGGTGAGGTGTGATAGAATTTATCCACCCCACCATCCCATAAAATACAAAAGCGAAGTGAGGTTATCCTATCAGCTTTCCACAAACAACTGGTTACCAACAGAGAAGAAAAAAGTTGAAAAATAATTTGGGACGTTCGATTATTTTACCTACCTTTGCATCCGCAAAACAACGATGGTGCCATAGCTCAGTTGGTAGAGCAAAGGACTGAAAATCCTTGTGTCCCCGGTTCGATTCCTGGTGGCACCACAGCAAAAAAAAAGACTTAAACATAACTGTTTAAGTCTTTTTCATTTTACACCCCTTCATCAAAACTCTCCTTTTAATCACACTCTGACCTACACGCATGCCCAAATACACAAATATTACCTATTTATCAATCACAGATCACACAAACTAATACAGTTACAAATATAGCAGACCAAGAACAAACAAGACAAATCATAAGTAATTTTGCGGTTTGGAGAATTTACAGACTCTCTCTGATTAGGTAACAATTAAAAAACACAATAAAGTCTACTAGCGATAAAATTCCAGCATGAAATTATACATCATAGGAAATGGATTCGATCTTTATCATCATCTACCTTCTTCTTATTCTGATTTTCGAGAGTTTATAAAAGAAACAGACCCTTTTAGCTTTGAGATAATTGAAGAATATTTCAATTACACCGGAGCATTCTGGCATGCTTTTGAAATAAATCTAACAGAACTGGACGAATTCCGATTGATCGGTGATGTACTGCATTCTTTAGGTAGCGGAGGATGGGATGCGGATGCACTTGAGAGTTATGAACCCCTGCTTGAATCTTATACTATTGGTATGTTTTACCAATTAAAAACACACATGATTAATTGGATAAAAATCTTGAATAACCGTCCTCTTTCGAGAAAGTATCCAGATATCGATCCCGATTCTTTATTTATTTCATTCAACTACACCAACACACTCGAAAGACACTTTCATATTCACCCTGACCAGATCAATTATATTCATGGAAGCGCCCAGGAAGAAAACTGTAATCTCATTTTTGGGCACGATATGAACAAAGCAAATATAA
The DNA here is from genome assembly GCF_001618385.1 of Paludibacter jiangxiensis. Classification (NCBI taxonomy): domain Bacteria; kingdom Pseudomonadati; phylum Bacteroidota; class Bacteroidia; order Bacteroidales; family Paludibacteraceae; genus Paludibacter; species Paludibacter jiangxiensis. The sequence goes on from NZ_BDCR01000001.1 coordinate 339,278, forward strand.
ATTATGACGTAGATGACAATCAAGAGGGACAGGGAAGACTTGTAGTACAATCATTTCTAAAACACACCCGAAAACCCGTTGAAAAAATCATAGCTCAAAATCAAGATTTTTGGTCAAAATTATATTCTTTAAATGAGGTCATCATAATCGGACATTCACTATCCCCAGTCGATGCACCTTACTTCAAAACTATTGCCAACCACGTACCCAATAAATGCTTATGGAAAGTTTCTTATTACAACAAAACCGATATCAAACACCACACATCCCGACTTATAAAATGTGGCGTAGATCCCCAATTCATTCTTCCTTTCGATATTTATCCAGACCGACCAACACAGGGAGTATTATTCTAATCTAAAAGAACACAACCTCGAAAAACAATTTTGCAGCTTATGAATTCATAAATTGAACAAAGCATTCCACCTCTGCAATAATCAAACCAGAGCAAGAATAGAACACAAGAAACCAATGTATACCCCTCACAAAAGAAGCAAATCCAAGCTCATCAATAATTACACGTCAAAAAGACTATTTCTGAGCAATACACGCACCAAAAATCGTTTACAATTCTTACTCATAAGAGTGTTTGAATTTATTAAAGAATAGTTGTATTTTTGCACTCCCAAACTGCGGTCCTGTAGTTCAATGGATAGAACGAAAGTTTCCTAAACTTTAAATCCGGGTTCGATTCCCGGCGGGACTACAAAAAAGCCACTAATCTATCAAACAGATTAGTGGCTTTTTAGATTCTGCCATCACCCCTCAACTTTTGTTGGTGATCCGTAATCCCTCCTCCTCCAGACCCTTCGATTTGAACATAAAAAAAAGCCAACTTCTTATTTACTAAGAAATTGGCTTAAAGCTTGTGACTCCGACAGGATTCAAACCTGTAACCTTCTGATCCGTAGTCAGATGCTCTATTCAGTTGAGCTACGGAGCCTTGCTTTTGCGTGTGCAAAGGTAGGTCAACTTTTTGGAATGCGCAAGCTTTTTAGGGATTATTTTTTCAAATAAATTGTTCTCCGATGTAAATCAATCAATTATCAGAACGGCAAGAGGTCACTCATGGTAATAAATCCCTTCTTTCCGGCTGTAAACTCAGCAGCGAGAACGGCTCCGAGAGCAAATCCACGGCGTGTTTTAGCGTCATGTTTAATACTAATGACATCCATTTCTGATTCGTAGATGATTTCATGAATACCCGGAACTGCACCTTCTCGCTTTGATACAATTGCCAGATCTTCAGGACGACCTTCTACTTCTTTGACCCAGTTGTTTTTGCGGTCGAGCTCGTTCAAAATACCTTCGGCAAGCGTAATAGCTGTACCACTTGGTGCATCCAGCTTTTGGGTATGATGCACCTCTACCATACTCACATTATAGTCAGGGTAACTATTCATGATTTTGGCCAGATAGCGATTTACTGCAGCAAAAATATTAACTCCGAGACTAAAATTTGAAGCCCAGAAGAGTGTGGCATTTTTATAAGTCATCTCTTTCTTTACCTCCTCCAGATGCGCTGTCCAGCCGGTTGTACCACATACCACAGGTACCTGCGCGTCAAAACAACGGGAAAGATTGCTCATGGCCACTTCCGGACGAGTGAACTCAATTGCCACATCGGCACTACGAAATGCCTCCGAGTCAAATTCTCCCGTATTGTCCATATCAATGATTGAAACAATTTCATGACCTCTGTTCAAGGCAATTTGTTCAATCTCATGCCCCATTTTACCGTATCCGATTAATGCAATTTTCATACTATAATAATTATTTGTTTTTTAGTTTTTGGATAGAAATATAATCCGCACGAATTAGTCGCGACTTATATTCGGCAATCTTATACGCCGACGAAAAGCTGTTTATATCTCAATTAAACTTTCGGAGCAAAATCCGGAATGTTGTCCCTTTGCCCACCTCCGATTGTTTTACAAAGATACGACCTTCATGGTATTCTTCCACTATTCTTTTTGCAAGCGACAGTCCCAATCCCCATCCGCGTTTTTTTGTAGTAAATCCGGGATGAAAAACCATTTTGTACATCGATTTCGTCATTCCCTTTCCGGTATCCCGAACATCAATAACATAATATTTTGCCTGTTCGCTCATTGTAATAGTTATTGATCCGCTGCCATCCATCGCGTCAATGGCATTTTTACAAAGATTTTCAATAACCCACTCAAACAAAGGCAGATTAAGAGATACCTCCGAGTTGTCTTTAGTGGTATTGACAACCTCTATGGAAACTTTACTGGAAATACGCTTGCGCATGTACGCAATTGCATCACCCAAAGCGTCATTCAAAGGAATCGGAATAAGTTCGGTTTTTGACCCTATTTTTGAAAAACGTTCGGCGATGGTCTTCAACCGCATGATGTCGTTTTCCATTTCCGGCAACAGAGTATCTTGTGGATAACGCCCTTTTAGCAGCTCTGCCCATGCCATCAATGAAGAAATCGGAGTCCCCAACTGATGCGCCGTCTCTTTTGAAAGGCCCACCCAGACCTGATTTTGCTCCGCTCTTTTTGTACCGGCAAATGCCAGAAACGAAAGCAGAATAAAAAGAGCGATAACCCCCAGCTGAATATACGGGAAATAGGCCAGTTCTTTTATAAGAATCGAATCGTCATAATAAATATATTGGCGTATCGTAGGCGATATTGAAATCTCAATCGGAGGATGCTTTTTTTTGAAGCTGGCGATATAGGAATGTCGAAATTCGTTCAGATTTTTGCTTGGTTCCGTGATATTACGGGAAGTTATGTAATTGTCGTTCCCATCCACGATAACCACTGGAATAGTGGTATTGCTTTCCAACACACGCATCACCAACGTAAGATCCGACTGATAATCGGCACTTGCGGCCAAACGCGTTGCCTCGGCCCAAACAGCCACTTTATTACGCTCTTCATTGGCAAGCTGACTAACCAGTTTATTGGTAAAAAAGAGGGAAACCAGGGCAATAGCAGATGCAATGGCTATAAATGCCAATCTGAAATTCGTTCTGTGGGTAGTATTAAACATAGGCAGAAAGCAGAATGCAAGCTTCACATAAAAGAGATGTACATGCCGCAACTTCTTTACCTGTCGCATTTCAGCCAAGAAGAAACGAGATGACAAAAATAGATAATTTTCACGAATTTCTTCCCCGTTTGTGAAACCTGTTGGGTTTGATTGTACATGTTTAAACAGGAAAATTCCAACTTTGTTGCGTGTGAAAACAATTGAAATTATTTTTTTTACTAATAGAACCAAAGAGGCTTCTATTTTGGTTTCATCCCTGCATATTTTAGCGTAATTTTGCAAGAAATTTTTTTATCTACAAAATGGTCTTTTCTCCCAAGCTTTTTGGAACTCTGAAGAACTATAACCAGGCTCAGTTCTACAAAGATTTAATGGCCGGCGTCATCGTTGGCATTGTTGCCCTTCCATTAGCAATTGCATTCGGTATTGCTTCGGGCGTTTCTCCCGAAAAAGGTTTAATCACAGCTATTATTGCCGGATTCATCATCTCCTTCTTTGGTGGCAGCAAAGTTCAGATCGGCGGCCCTACCGGCGCGTTTATCGTCATTGTTTACGGCATTATTCAGCAATACGGCATCACCGGCCTTGCAATTGCCACTGTAATGGCAGGAGCACTGCTTATCACAATGGGATTGCTGAAACTGGGGAATGTCATCAAGTTCATCCCTTTTCCTGTCATTGTCGGATTCACCAGCGGTATCGCGCTGACCATCTTCACCACACAGATAAAAGACGCCACCGGAATGCAGCTTGATAAAGTTCCTGCGAGTTTTATAGACAAATGGATTGTTTACTTTGAACACTTTTCCGGAATTGGCATTTGGTCTGTCCTGACCTGTGCAATCACGATTTTGATCATTGTATCCTTCACCAAAATCACCAAAAAAATACCGGGAACCCTTATCGCAATCGTTTTGGTAACCTTCGTTGCATGGCTAATCCGTCATCTGGGTTATAATCTGGGCATTGAAACAATAGGCGACAGGTTCACAATTCAGGCGAGTATGCCACAACCGGTAGGACTGCATTTCGACTTTGCCACCATACAGCATCTTTTGCCTCCGGCTTTCACCATCGCTATGCTGGGAGCCATCGAATCCCTCCTGTCTGCCATGGTTGCCGATGGTGTTATCGGAGACAAGCACGACTCAAATACCGAGCTGATCGGGCAGGGAATTGCGAATTTAGTCACCCCTCTATTTGGAGGAATACCTGCCACCGGAGCTATTGCCCGCACAATGACCAACATTAACAACGGAGGTCGTACACCTGTCGCCGGGATCATTCACGCGGTTGTTCTGTTGCTCATCTTATTGTTCTTGTCGCCATTAGCTCAACACATTCCTATGTCGTGTCTGGCAGGGGTGCTGATTGTCGTTTCATACAACATGAGTGAATGGAGAACTTTCCGTTCATTGCTTAAAAACTCAAAATCTGATGTTTCCGTATTACTGGTAACTTTCAGCCTTACCGTTGTCTTCGACCTTACGATTGCCATCACCATTGGTTTGCTGTTAGCAATGTTATTGCTTATCAAGCGATTGACAGAAACTTCTCATATCACGGTGTTCACTGACGATGTATCAGCGTCCGTTTATCAGGAATCAACAGCCAGCGACGAAAAACTGGACATACCCGCTGGTGTAGAGGTGTACGAAATTAATGGCCCGTTCTTTTTCGGAATTGCCAATAAATTTGACGAAGTAGTGGCTCAGGTTGCCGAAATGCCTAAGGCGCGTATTATCAGAATGCGCAAGGTACCTTTTATCGACTCCACCGGCTTACATAACCTCGACAGTTTCATTCGATTATCACGCCATCATAAAATAAAGATTATTCTCTCAGGAGTTAACGAGCAAGTTCACAATTCCTTACGAAGATCCGGCATTGCAAATGAAATCGGAGATGAAAATATTTGTTCAAATATTTATGATGCATTGAAGGTAGCTTCTGGGAAATAAGTGATATATTAGCAAAATAAAACGAGTTGGTTGCCTCACAACATAATGAGCAACATGATAACTTCTGAGTTAGCTTGTCTAAATGCTATTTTCTGACTCCTCAAACGGAAATATTACACAGAATGAAAACCAGAATAAAAAAGCACCACAACAATCCATTGGTAATCTACATGATTATTAATGTTATTGTTGCTGTTTGCTTATTTTATTCCACAGTAGGTTTGCTCCCATTTACCAGTCAACATCCGATCGAAAAATATACACTCCCATTTTTCATATTCCTGTTCGGGTGGGTCTTTTTTGGTATATCATTTAAGAAGTACCTGAACTTTCGTAAACGCAGGCTAAAACACGTAACAAAAAGTTGTTTGAAGTCAGACTTCTCAGCTATTATTGCGGGACTCTTAGTACTTATAATTTTCCCCGAACTTAATTATTCAAAGGTTGCGTTTATCTCGTTTTCGGTTTTGCTATTCTTTGTGGAAGCAATTCTCATTTCCGTCTATTATGGTTTTCACGAGGCAGAAGTGCACTCCGAATTGAATTTAGAAACGAATCCAACTCACTACGAAACCACCCTCAACCAGGAAGCTCGATTTGTAAATGACGAGGTCAGAGAATTCATGACCAACTATATAATGAAGCTCCAGGGAAAGGATCTACTGGATTTTCTACAAGATAATGCCGGATTATTTTTATCGTCGACTTTATTAATTAATACCACAGAACGTTTCAACATCGAGAAAGTATCTAAAACCCGCTACTCCACCATAATCAACCTCCACCAAATTAACGATATAAGAGAAATAAACACATTTTTCGCAACCATCAACGAACGACTACCGTATGGGGGTACTTTTGTCGGGTGCTTTGAAGCGCTGCAACAGCGTAAAAAAAGAATTTTAGGAGGCAAGAACAAACTTTTCCGAGTAATAATATATTTACGTGACTTTTTCATTTTCAGGATTTTGCCAAAGTTAAACCTTACCCGCGAATTATATTTCTGGATTACGGCAGGAAAAGGCAGGGCATTATCAATAGCTGAAGTATTTGGAAGAGCTTATTTTTGCGGTTTTGAGATAGCCCACGAAATTCAAATAGGAGGTCTCTCTTATTTTATTGCCAGAAAAAAGAAAGAACCGTTACGAATTGAGTCGGCACATTATAGTTTTTTGCTGGCACTGGAGCGGATTGGCAAAAACAAGGAGTTGTTTAAAGTTTACAAAATAAGAACGATGTATCCTTATTCCTCTTATTTACAGGGATATGTATTTCAAAAGAACAACCTGAGAGAAGGTGGAAAATTTCAACATGATTTCAGAATCACAACATTAGGTCATTTTTTGAGACGATACTGGCTGGATGAATTGCCAATGCTGGCAAATCTTCTTAAAGGAAATATGAAATTGGTTGGAGTCCGACCTTTAAGCAAGCAATATTTTTCTCTCTATTCGGAAGACTTACAACAACAACGAGTTCGCCATAAGCCTGGTTTGCTGCCTCCATTTTATGCCGATATGCCAAAATCATTAGAGGAAATACAAGCTTCTGAAAAAAAATATTTGGATGCTTGTGAAAATCAAGGTCTGTTTTTTACAGATTTGCAGTACCTTGCAACTATTCTTTTCAACATTCTTTTCAAAAAAGTACGTAGCAAATAACTACGGAGTTGATTTTGAGCAGTTCCTGAATGTTTAACTTTAAATTATTCTCGATGAAAAGACTACTGATCCTCTTAATCGTGGCATTATCCGCTGTTGGAATATCAGCTCAAAACATTCCTCAACACCAGTCCTATTCATCTCTTTATGATCTCCTTGACGAGTTGGCCAATGACGGTATCATCCAAATCAACTCAGCTGTAAAACCTTATAGTCGCACATTTATCGCTTCAAAATTGCAAGAAGCTTCCGCTCAGGACTCCTTACTTTCAAAGCGGCAACGAGCTGACGTCTCCTTTTATCTGAACGACTACTCTCTTGAAACAGGCAAACTCCCCTTCACCCGCTTTGACGTAGTTGACGAACCTTCCACAAAGGTATCGTTGTGGCATCCCGGCGTATTTTATCGCTCCGGCGATATGTGGATACGAATGACTCCTGTTTTGGGAGGCGACATTCTGAGGAACAAAAATGGGACTATATCGCAACGAACGGTAGGAGCCGAATTAATGACCCAACTGGGGAAGCATTTCACGTTGTATGCCAGCCTGAGGGATAACTCGCAGAGTGGTGAACTGCTTTCGAAAGGTGAGAAATATGCCAAAATAAAAAGCCCTTACACCTCCAAAGATACGTTGATGAGGTTGCCGTCATATCTGACTCAGGCTCCCGGTGCTGCATATAAGGTAGCAAACGGAACCAATGCCGGAGGCGATTTTAGCGAAATGCGCGCGGGAGTATATTACTCCTGGGACTGGGGAAATATTGGTTATGCCAAAGATCATATTCAGTGGGGCGACAATTATCATGGATCGAATATTTTGTCCGGCAACACCCCTTCTTTCCCTTTTCTGGCATTAAATCTTTATCCTTTCAAATGGGTGGAACTGAATTTCTTCCATGGATGGCTCACGTCCAACGTAATTGACTCTACCGATTACTACATCCAAAATACAGGAGAGAAGTCGTATCGTTACCGCAACAAATACATTGCTGCCAACATGCTGACATTTAAGCCCATGACCGGACTTAACATCTCCTTCGGAAATTCAATTATTTATGCAGAACGAAACATACAACTGGCTTATTTACTACCCCTGGCTTTTTACAAATCGATAGACCACACGTTGACAATGGGTTCTGAGAACCAAAACTCTCAGATGTTTCTGAATATCAGTTCGCGCAACATCAACCACCTGCATTTGTTTCTGTCGATGTATATCGATGAATTTTCCGTTAAACGGCTGAAATCCTCCAATCCTGAAACCAATCCAATTTCATGGAAACTGGGTGGCCGCTTGAGTAATTATCCCTTCAAAGACTGGTCACTAATAGCAGAATGGACACGTAATAACATTTGTACTTACAAACATTTTATACCGGCTATCGATTACACATCAAGCGGATATACCCTTGGTAGTTATTTATGGGACAACTCGCAGGAGATGTATCTGGCGCTGACATGTCGCCCTGTCAGGGGACTATTCCTGCAAGGGTCATTTTTGTCGGCCAGTCATGGCAATGAATACGACTATATCCACAAGGATATATTGAAAATAATATCTCAGCCTTTCATGAAAGACCAAGTATGGACTAACAAAACAATCTCATTCAGTGCCAACTACGAAGTAATCAACAATTTATTCCTTCTGTTCAACATCGATTCAAGCAACATAGAGGGACACAACGCAACGGGAGCCAAAACATACGGGGAATACAGATCGAACGCAAGTGGCTATCTCTCCATGTATACACCCGAATATCTACAGGGCAAGAATCTCACCTTCACGCTGGGATTAAGAGTTGGCCTGTAAGACAATCCAATTAAATGAATATGAATACCATTCAGATGGTTGACCTTAAAGGTCAATATGAAAAAATCAAAACTGAGGTGAACCAGGGCATTCAGGAGGTTATAGATTCCACTGCATTTATCAAAAGTGGCAAAGTAAATGATTTTCAGCGACAACTGGAAACTTATCTGGGCGTCAAACATGTTATCCCGGTAGGAAACGGCACCGACGCTTTGCAGATTTCGATGATGGCTCTCGGGCTCAAGCCCGGCGATGAAGTAATAGTTCCTTCGTTTACTTTTGTAGCGACTGCAGAAGTAGCTGCACTATTGGGACTTACACCTGTTTTTGTAGATGTAGATACTGATTTTTGCATTTCCGTCGAAGCTATAAAGCAAGCCATTACGCCAAAAACGAAAGTAATTGTTCCTGTGCATCTCTTCGGACAGAATGCGAACATGGAAGCTATTCTGGCTATTGCACAAGATTTTAACCTTTTCATCATCGAAGATGCGTGTCAATCAATAGGATCTGTATATACATTTTCAGACGGACGTAAAATGAGTTCCGGATGTATGGGAGATGTCGGTTGCACCTCTTTTTTCCCGTCAAAAAATCTTGGCTGTTTTGGTGATGGAGGAGCTATTTTTACAAACAACGATGAGTTGGCTGCTAAAATCAGATCGATTGCCAATCACGGGATGACAGTTCGTTATTATCACGATCAGGTAGGTGTCAATTCCCGCCTCGATAGCATTCAGGCCGCGATTCTTGAGGTAAAGCTAAAACATCTTGACGAATACAATGCAGCACGACAAGCTGCTGCTGATTTTTATGATCGCGAATTAGAAATATGCGACGAGGTGTCGATTCCCAAAAGGAATCCGTATTCCACGCACGTTTTTCATCAATACACGCTGATTCTAGACAGGATTAACCGGGATGCGCTTCAAAAATGGCTGAACAACGCAGGTATTCCTTCAATGATATATTATCCGGTACCTCTTCATTTGCAAAAAGCCTACAAGAATGAACGTTGCAGAGCTGAAAATTGCCCTGTAACAGAAACACTTTCATCATGCGTTCTTTCTCTTCCGATGCATACGGAGCTGGATGAAGAACAACTCACTTTTATTACTAAGAAGGTCAAAGAAGGTCTGTCGGCAAACAGAATATAAGAAATCACCGGAGAATTTGACAATTAAAATCATGCCCATGAATTATTTTGCACACCAAACAGCGATTATAGATGAAGGTTGCCAGATTGGCGACGGCACAAAAATATGGCACTTTTCACATATAATGTCTGGTGCCATCGTCGGAAGTAATTGTAATATTGGACAAAATGTGGTAATTTCGCCCCTTGTTGTACTTGGCAATAATGTAAAGGTGCAAAATAACGTATCGGTCTATACTGGTGTAACTTGCGAAGACGATGTCTTTCTGGGACCCTCGGTTGTATTTACCAATGTGATCAACCCCCGTAGTGCTGTTAACCGAAAAAATCAGTATCTTGCAACCAAAGTCTGCAAAGGGGCAAGTATTGGTGCTAACGCGACAGTGGTATGCGGAATCACAATCGGGACATTTGCCATGATTGGAGCCGGCTCTGTTATCACCAAAGACATTCAACCCTATGCGCTGGTAATGGGAAATCCTGCGCGTCAAACCGGATGGGTGAGTGAATATGGGCACAAATTGCATTTTGATACGAATGGAGTGGCTTTGTGCCCTGAAAGTGGGGAAAAGTATGTGCTTCGCAAGAATAGCGTGATTAAAACTAACCAATAATGACTGAAAAAATTAAGTTTGCTGTCGTAGGACAAGGGCATATCGGCAAACGACACGCGGAAATGATCCGTCGTGACGAGAGAGCCGAGCTGGTTGCCCTGTGCGATGTCCTTCCGAAGGAGACATTACAACTGAAAGATTCTCCGGAACCTTTTTTTTCATCCATAGATGACCTTTTGCACTCCAGCCTTGACATAGATGTCGTCAACATCTGTACTCCGAACGGTTATCATGCAGACTATGCCATAAAAGCACTGGATACTCATCGCCATGTGGTGATTGAAAAACCGGTAGCATTAACCAAGAATGACGCTGAAATCATTCTGAATAAGTCACAAGAAGTGTCCCGTGACGTGTTTTGCGTAATGCAAAACCGTTATTCGCCACCTTCGGTTTGGTTAAAGCAAATGGTTGATGAGAAAGTTCTTGGAGATATCTACCTTGTCCAACTAAACTGCTTCTGGAACAGAGACGATCGTTATTATCGTCCGGACGACTGGCATGGTGATGCACGATTAGACGGGGGAACTCTTTTTACGCAGTTCTCTCATTTTATTGACATAATGTATTGGTTGTTTGGGGACATAACCAACATAAAGGGTAATTTTCACGATTTCAATCATCAATTGCTTACTGACTTTGAGGATAGCGGGGTTGTACTCTTCGACTTTGTAAAAGGAGGAATGGGAGTACTCAACTATTCGACTGCTATTTGGGATAACAATTTCGAAAGCAGCATTACCATCATAGGTTCAAAAGGGACTGTAAAAGTTGCAGGACAATACATGAATGAAGTTGTTTATTGTCATGTTAAGGATTACGATATGCCGGAGCTCAACCCTTGCAACCCGCCTAACGATTACGGTCCTTACAAAGGTTCGGCGCAAAACCATCATTATGTAATTGGAAATGTTGTTGATACATTGACTGGAAATGACACTATAACAACCAGCCTTCGAGAGGGTCTGAAAATTGTGGAAATTATAGAGCGCATTTACAAAGTGCGCGATTTGAACTGGAAAAAACAACGCTAATCAAATAATTAAAAAACAAATGATTCAACGTATTCAAACTGTATATTTGCTGCTTGTTGCCATTTTATCGACAATCGTAGTTTTCTCTCCGGTTTCGTTCATCGCAACTTCGGCAAATGTTTTCGACCTGTCTTACAAAGGCTTTTCTGCGACTCCTCCTATCGATGCTTTACACATCAATACGTGGCCATTGACTTTAATCGCAGCTCTCATTCCTCTGGTTGCTTTTGCTTCCATCTTTCTGTATAAAAAACGCAAGCTACAAATAAGACTGAACATTGTAAACTTTCTTTTGATCGATGTTTATTATGTAACAATGCTTGCTTTTATGTGGTTTGCCGACGCAAGACTTGGTCTGCCTTCACGATGGGGATACCATCTGGCAGCTTCGCTTCCGGCCATCAATATGGTATTCACTTTCCTGGCTATACGGGGAATTCAAAACGATGAAAAGCTGGTACGATCGCTTGATCGTCTGCGATAAGAGATACTTTTCAAAACGAAGAAGCGGATTGCCAACATTGACAATCCGCTTCTTCGTTTATCCACCCCATCCATCTCTGTCAAGGTTACGATAATTAATAGCTTCGGCAATATGCTGAACCTCTACTTTCTCACAGGCTCCAAGGTCAGCGATTGTACGCGACACTTTCAATATCCGATCGTATGCTCTGGCAGAAAGGTTAAGCCTTTGCATTGCATTCTTGAGCAATGCAGATCCTGCCACATCGGGTGTTGCGTAGGTTCGCAGTTGCTTTGAACTCATTTGGGCATTACAATATACACCTTTACTTTCGGCAAACCGTTCCTCCTGTATCAAACGCGCTTTGATCACCCGTTCACGAATCGTAGAACTAGGTTCGGGCGTTGACTCTTCCGCCAGTTTATCAAACGGAACCGGTACTATCTCGATGTGAATATCAATTCGGTCAAGCAGCGGGCCGGAAATACGGCCAAGGTATTTCTGTACCATTCCGGGAGAACAAACACATTCCCTCTCCGGATGGTTATGGTATCCGCAGGGACAAGGATTCATGGAGGAAACCAGCATAAAACTGGCAGGATATTCAATGGCGAATTTCGCCCGGGAGATACATATTTTCCTATCCTCTAACGGCTGTCTCATAACCTCCAGAACCGTTCTTTTAAACTCTGGAAGTTCATCAAGAAATAAAACGCCATTATGCGCCAGCGATATTTCGCCGGGCTGAGGAAAAGTTCCGCCGCCAACGAGGGCGACATCGGAAATGGTATGGTGTGGATTACGAAAGGGCCTTTGAGCCAAAAGAGAGGTATTGCCTGACATTTTGCCTGCTACCGAATGAATTTTAGTGGTTTCAAGAGCCTCATGCAAGGTAAGAGGGGGAAGAATTGACGGAATGCGCTTTGCCATCATGGATTTACCGGCGCCCGGGGGCCCAACCATAATCAGATTGTGTCCACCGGCGGCAGCAACCTCTATCGCCCGCTTTACACTCTCCTGCCCCTTCACATCCGAGAAATCAGCTTCAAAATGACCAATATTATCGAAGAATTCCTGTCGTGTATCAACCGTAACAAGCTCCAAATGCTTATTCCCGTTGAAGAAATCGATCACTTCGGTAATGTTTTCTGCTCCATACACGTCCAGATTATTGACAACCGCAGCTTCACGTGCATTCGCTTTTGGGACAATCATTCCTTTAAAACCTTCTTCACGGGCTTTAATTGCAATGGGAAGTATTCCCTTTACCGGTTGGACCGTTCCGTCAAGCGACAGTTCACCCATGATGAGATATTTTTCCAACTCGTCGTTCTGAATTGTTTTTGCAGCAGCCAGTATTCCTATTGCAAGCGGAAGGTCATATGCAGAACCTTCTTTACGTATATCGGCAGGCGCCATGTTAATCACAATCTGATAACGGGGGAACTCAATATTGTTTACCTGCAGAGCAGAAATAATTCGTTGTTGACTCTCTTTCACCGCATTATCAGGCAGTCCAACCAAAAAGAAACGTATGCCACGAGACACATTTACCTCAATAGTTACGATAGTGGCATTGATACCATGCACGGCAGCTCCGAAGGTTTTTACTAACATTTTCTTCTCTTTTAGATTAAAGTTAACAAGAACAAATATACACATTGTTTACAAAAAGAGAAAACTATTTTTTTTATTGAAGACGGAAACTTTCCCGATTTTAAAAAACCTGCTAAAGAAAATGTTATTTTTTCTTCTTTTTCTGATGTTTTTTTCATTTTTTTCTTGTACATTCGCTTTATCAATTTGTTATTTTGGAATGCTACAAGTTAACGAAGCTCAAGATATTATTAACAAGCGCATTAGCAACCTTCACTATCCGGCCTCTCCGGAGAGGTTATATGAACCTATCCGGTATGTATTGGCTCTTGGAGGGAAACGGATTCGTCCGGCATTTGCACTTTTGGCTTGTAATCTCTTCTCCGAAGAGATAGAATCTGCAGTTGAACCTGCCATTGGCTTGGAAGTTTTTCACAATTTCACTTTGTTGCATGACGACATAATGGACAAAGCCGATATGCGCCGGGGCCACCAGACAGCTCACAAAAAATGGTGCGACAATGTTGCTATCCTTTCCGGTGACGCTATGCAGATTGATGCTTACCGACACGTAGCACAGGCTCCGCAGTCCAAATTAAAAGAAATATTGGACTTGTTCTCTCAAACCGCTATAGAAGTTTGCGAAGGACAGCAATTTGACATGGATTTCGAACATCGCAACAATGTTTCTTTGCCGGAATATATAGAAATGATACGTCTGAAGACGGCCGTATTACTCGCTTGTAGCCTAAAAATGGGAGCCCTTGTCGGAAATGCAAATACTACCGACGCTTCTCTCTTATACGAATTTGGTATCAATCTCGGATTAGCATTTCAGCTGCAAGACGATTTCTTGGACGTATACGGTGACGTGGAAAAATTCGGTAAAAACATCGGTGGAGATATCCTTTGCAATAAAAAAACGTTTCTGTTGATTTCTGCTTTTAATGTAGCAGATGATTCCTCAAGAAAAGAGCTCGAAAAATGGCTAACCATTCCGGATGCAAATCCGCAGGAAAAAATTAAAGCGGTTACTGATATTTATAATCGGCTAAACATAAAACAAATTTGTCAGGAAGAGATGGACTGCTATTACCAGAAAGCCCTCCATGCGCTTCGTTCGGTCAGTTGCCCCGAACAGAGAAAAGAAGTTCTGCAAAATTATGCCAGTCGATTAATGCAACGAGAATCCTAATATGCCTTGTAGTTTGAACTATATACCCTTTTGACTATGCCCTACAGAAGATTGCCTAACACAGACCAAGCCAGAGTACGAGCACTACGTACAGCGCTTGACGAGTCAGATCGACAGCATTTACAGCTTGTGATCTCGTACAAGACTCAGCATGAAGCTAAAGTGTTATTGCAAAAATTTGAACAGGCAATGGGTTTGTACAAACAAACCTATGACAATCAGGTCAATTCAAATAAAGATTTTCAGCAGATATTTCGCAATGCCCGCCTTTACATTTCGCATTTCATTCAAGTGCTTAATCTGGCTGTTCAGCGAAGCGAAATCAAAAAAGAATACAAAAAACTGTACCATCTTGATCCCGAAGATTTTTCCGTTCCTGACATGGTCAGCTCGGAGTCATTGATTGAATGGGGACAAAATATTATCGAAGGGGAAGCCCTACGAATGAAAGCTGGTGGAGTTCCTCTTTATAACCCGGCGATTGCCAAAGTTAAAGTTCACTACGATATATTCAAAGAATATCGGGACAATCAGCTGTTCTTACAGCAAAACACAGCTCGTTATGCCGACAAAGTAAACGTATTACGCCAGCCGGTTGATGATCTTATTGTTGATATCTGGAATCAGATAGAGGGATTTTTCAACGAATTGCCTCCTTTTTCGCGCATGGAGAGTTGCAAAGCATTCGGCGTAATTTACTACTATCGAAGAGGCGAAGCTGAACTTACCCCTGCCGACGATCTGCCTAAGCCTATTGAAATTATAGAAGAAGCACCTGTTGTTGAAGCCATCTCTGAATCTCCCGTTGAAGCAGCAGAACCAATCGTTGAAATGGAGGCTCCTGTTGTAACGGAAGAGCAAATAATTTTGGCAGAAGAATTAACACCCGCCATTGACGCTGCCGTCGAAGAAGAATCGTTTATTGAGAGTCCGGTTGAAGCAGAGCCTGTACAGATGGAAACAGAAGAAGAGGCCCCTGTAATAATGGAAGCCGAAAATATTCTTCCAGTGGAATCTGAAATCCAGACTGTCGTTTCGATAGAAAAGCCGGTAGAGATTATTCTGGAAACCATAGAAGAACCTCAGGCTGTAACAGAAGAATCTCCTCTTCTATTCGAGCCCGAAATACCGGAAGTGACATTGTTCGACGACAACGAAATTGTTGCTGAAGTAGCAGAAGCAGAACCTGAATTGAAACTGAATGGTGCTATTCCCAAAAAGAGGAAAAAGCGCAATGCAAAGCAAGACGAGTTATTATCGCTCTTCTTTCAGTAAAACATAGAAGCGTTCGTTTGACGAACGCTTTTTTTATGCCCTAATAAACAAAGAGCGTATTGAAACAAGTTCAATACGCTCTTCTTACATGATAATAACTGCAATTATAATAAAGCTTCAATTTTGGCCTGTAATGCTTGTTTTGGCAATGCACCCACTATCTTATCAGCTAATTCGCCATCCTTAAACAAAAGAATTGTAGGAATATTGCGAATCAGGAATTTTTCAGGACTGTCAGGATTATCATCGACATTCAATTTACCGATAAAGGCCTGTTCTTTGAATTGTTCTGCCAATTCTTCTACTATAGGAGCAACCATGCGGCAGGGGCCACACCATTCTGCCCAAAAATCCACCACTACTACTTTATTTGACTTGAGGATTTCCTCAAAGTTGCCGTCTGTAATCTCGTGCGCCATAATTATTATGAGTTTTTAGTTGAATCTATTTTACAAGAAAGATTGTTTGTCAGAAGCTTACCAATCGGTAACCACTTCTCTTTTTTCTTTGGCAAAAATACATCCTTATTTGTAGATTCGGATACAAAAAGTCAAATAAATTTATCAACAAGATTTTAGATATTCATCCATTGCAGCTGCAGCCCTTCTGCCATCGCCCATTGCAAGTATCACGGTTGCCCCGCCCCTGACAATGTCACCTCCGGCAAAAATAGTCGGAACCGAAGATTGCATTCCGTCATTAACGGTAATGGTTCCCCATTTCGACACGGACAAATCCTTTATTGAACTTGGCACCAAAGGATTAGGAGACACCCCAATACTTACGATTACCGTGTCAACATCAATCGTTTCAATGGCACCCGGAATTTCAACAGGGCTTCTCCGACCTGATGCATCAGGTTCTCCAAGCTCCATTTTCTGAAGTCGCATTTGTTTTACGCGACCTTTTTCATCGCCTATGTATTCGATCGGATTGTGCAGTGGCATAAATTCCACGCCTTCTTCTTTGGCATGTTTGATTTCTTCAATACGAGCAGGCATTTCGGCTTCAGAACGTCTGTAAACGATCATCGCATGTTCGGCTCCCAGTCGTTTGGCTGTACGAACAGCATCCATAGCCGTATTACCACCTCCAATAATGGCAACATTCTTTCCTGACAGCACAGGTGTATCTCCGTCCCGCAATGCACCCATCAGGTTAATACGGGTAAGGTATTCGTTGGACGACATAACTCCAATGAGATTTTCGCCTGGAATATTCATAAAACGGGGCAATCCGGCTCCGCTGCCTACGAACAAAGCTTTGTATCCCTGCGCCTGTAAATCTTCAAATGTGATGGTTTTTCCAACGATGCAGTTGGTTACAATTTCCACGCCCAGTTTCTTGAGCATTTCAATTTCCACATCGATTATAGAATTAGGAAGACGGAACTCGGGAATTCCATACTTAAGTACACCTCCAATTTCGTGCAAAGCCTCAAATACGGTCACAGAATAGCCTCTTTTTGCCATATCGCTGGCAAAGGCTAACCCGGCAGGCCCAGAACCGACAGCAGCAACCTTTATGCCATTAGAAGGAGCGCATTCAGGCACTGCCATTTGGCCGCTTTCGCGTTCATAATCGGCTGCAAAACGTTCGAGATACCCAATTGCGACTGCTTCCTTGCCCATTTTTTGCGCGTAGATACATTCGGCTTCACACTGTTTTTCCTGAGGACACACACGACTACAAACGGCAGGCAAAGCACTGGTTTGTTTTATTATTTTGGCCGCTTCAAGAATTTCGCCTCTCTCAATATTTTTTACAAATTGAGGGATATCAATACCTACAGGGCAACCGTTTGTGCATGATGGAGCGGGACAGTCAAGGCAACGTTTTGCTTCGTTCAAAGCCTCTTCCTTTGTTAATCCGCAGTTTACCTCTTCATTGTTTTTATTTCGGTAGTCAGCAGGGAGCTCGCGCATGTGAACGCGAGACTTATCTGCACGTTCTTTATTCTTTATAGATTTCCGCAGCTCTTCACGCCACGGCTCATTTCTTTTTGTATTATTGTCCATATTCATGGGATTGAAAGTTGATTTAATAAGAGATAGACATCACCGGATCAAATGGCTGCGGTTTCGATGTAATGTTTCATTGCTTCGGTCTCGATTTCTTTGTAGGAGTTGAGTCTCATTTGCATTTCATCAAAATCCACTTCGTGAGCGTCGAATTCAGGACCGTCTACACAAACAAATTTTATTTTTCCGCCGACAGTAATACGACAAGCACCACACATACCGGTACCGTCTACCATAATAGTGTTGAGCGAAGCCATAGTAGGCACATTATATTTCTTGGTGAGCAATGCCACAAATTTCATCATGATAGCAGGACCAACCGTCACACACATATCTACTTTTTCTCTGAGCAGCACCTCTTCAATCCCCGCAGTAACCAAGCCTTGTTTGCCATAGCTACCATCGTCTGTCATGACAATTACTTCATCAGAATTAGCTCGCATCTGTTCTTCGAGAATCACAAGATCTTTGGAACGGGCTGCAAGAACCGTTATAACACGATTTCCAGCCTTTTTCATAGCTTCCACTATTGGTAACAGAGGTGCAACACCAACTCCTCCTCCAGCGCAAACTACAGTACCGTAGTTTTCAATATGAGTAGCTTTCCCCAACGGACCAACGAGATCGGTTATATAATCACCTTCATTCAGGTCACATAATTTAGCTGAAGAGACACCAACACGTTGCACAACCAACGATATACTTCCTTTTACAGGGTCAGACGCAGCAATGGTTAATGGTATGCGTTCTCCCTTCTCTCCAACTTTTACCAGTACAAAATGACCGGCTTTGCGTGTTTTGGCAATTTGAGGAGCTTCCACTTCAAAATGTAATACATTGGGTGAAAAATGCTCCTTCTTTAAGATTTTGTTCATATTTGATAAATTGATATTGATTTGTCTGAGGCGTGTTGCTATGTGCTATCTTTGTGGGGTCTAGCGCTCGCAAATGTACTTATTTATTGGGAGAATGGCAATCAAACCGGCGTGGAAGATAAATGCGAAATGTTAAAATTACACCCTAAAAAGTAGAAAAAATCTATCAAAACATGTTGTAAAGCATACGAAAACATTTGGCCAGTATTTCAAAAAGGACGAAATTTGTCATCGTTAAAACTACACAATCTTTTTTGCCTTAAAAAAACTAATACCTATTAGCAATAAAAAATGGGACTTTGTGAAAAGTCCCATTTTTTGCATTTAAAGCATTTATTCTATTTAATCAGGGAAAATCTTAAACCGGTTTTGAGAGCGGCATTCAAAGGATGCTCCGTACGTGAGCTCTCCGGTTGGTTGCAGGGCACATACCATGCGCCGCCAATTTCAGCATACCAGCTAATGAAGCGATATAAGCGATAGCTTGCTCCGATTCCGGCTTCCAGTGCCACCTGAACGCCACTAATGGAGTAATGATAGCGTTCCTGTTCTGTTGGAATATTTTGAGAGTTGTAAGTATAAATTTTTTCAACGAGAGAGATTCCTTTTTCAATTCGTCCCCCACCCGTCAGATATACCGAGAAGGAAGGTTGCTTAATAAACGCATAGGCTAAAGAAACCGGCACGCCGATGTAATGTTGCTCTATGCGCCCGGTAGCCTTCACATTAGAAGAAGACTGAAGTTCTCCTGTAGTTATAAGAAGGGTATATACTATTCCGCTTTGCAATTCCCACCTATTACCAATCGGCATTCCGGCCGTTAGCCCAAAAGACATTGGCACATAATAAGTCTTCTTATCAGAGAAACTGATGAGCGTGGGAGTAGATGAAGCCAGCAATGCATCTGCTTGTGACACCCGGGAGAAAAGGTGCGAACTAATAGATTCGCTTGATGTCAGATCAGTTCCTGCGCCCGACGACAGTCCCAAATTTCCCTGAAAGTTTCCGGCAAGCCAATGAACCAGATTATTCGACCCAGTTGATTGCTTTTTGCCGGTCGTGAATGCAGCTTTTGAATCCTCAACAGGCAAATTTGGCAACTCCGCATACTGTTTTACGGGATGCGTAATATAGCCGGCAGTATCAAAATCATTTACAACAGGCTTGGCTGCAACAACTGCTACCTGCTGAGCGTTATCTGCATCCTTACCTGCAACAGATATATTTTGTCCCTTTGATTCTGAAAGCAATACCGTAGCAGTTTGGGCTTGTTCCTGTGTTTTAGTTGCAACGCTGTTAGCAGCATGAACAGTGGACGGGTTAGAAGCAAGGGCTAACGGCTTTTGTTGCGAACCGTCTTCTTTTTCATTTACCAGGGGACGGATGGTTGATTTTGCTGAATTAAGCCCTGCGTTGTGATTCGAAGACTGTACCGCAAGGTTACCTCCCGTAGACACCCGGCCGTTGGACAGATATGAAACTCCGACAAACAAAACTCCAATAATCGAAGCGGCAGCTGCCACATAATACCACACAAAGCGACGACGCTTGGGTTGTGCTTCAGCCAGCTTCTGACTAAAAACAGCCCAATCATCAGACGGCAGCTCAACCTCGTAATTGTCGAACTTCTGCCGGATTAATGTGTCGTTTTCTTTATACTTGTGAGTATCCATAGATTTCTACCATTTTTTGTTGCAACAGAGCACGGGCTCTGGCAAACTGCGATCGTGACGTGCTTTCGGCAATACCGAGCATTTCACCAATTTCCTTGTGACTATATCCTTCTATAGCATACAAGTTGAACACCGACCGAAAACCAGCCGGCAGACCTGCAATAATTTCGCGTAATTCATCAGTCGAGATCCGCTCAATAATTGTTTCGTCATTTTCCTGCACTTCATAAGAAGTCGCCAAATCATAACTCTCTCGCAGAACATCATTCTTCCGAAGAAACTCCAGCGACGTAGTTACAAAGATACGCCGCATCCAACCCTCGAAAGATCCTTCGTGGGCAAACGAGCTTATATTCAGGAAAATCTTGATAAACCCATCGTGCATCAAATCTCTGGCTGTCTCATAATTATTGACATACCGCATGCACACACCCATCATCTTGCGTGAATATTGCTCATAGAGCTGCCGTTGTGCAGCAGCAATCCGCTTTTGGCAATCTTCAATTAATTGTGATTCTTCCCGGGCAATGTACATTCACTGTTGATATAGATGGTTTTGGATAGTAAAACGTTGCATGAGGATGCAATAAAGTGCCAAATATAACCATTTTTTGATTATTACAGGTGCTTTTTTATCTTTTGAGAAAGCAAAATAAGGTTGCTTTAGTCAACCTTTGAAGTAAGTAGTTGCACCATAGCTTCTGCAGCAGTTTTAGAAGCTCCGGCACTGCCCAGCTGTTTGTGCAAAAGCTGGTATTCATGCAGCATTTGTTTTCTGTATGAAATATTGTAGAGTAAGCTTTTTAATTCATCTTTCAACGCTTGCTGCGTCACTTGCGACCCAAGCAATTCTTTAACGACAGGCTTCCCCGTGATGATATTCACCAGAGAAAAGTAAGGCGTATGAATGAGAATTTTGTAAAGGAAGAGAATGATACGACCAAATTTCACGTTGTAAGTCACTACCTGAGGAATATTCAGGAGTGCAGTCTCCAGAGTGGCCGTTCCGGAGGTTACCAATGCCGCCGAAGCTTGCTGAAGCAAAGCATAAGTTTGGCCGAATACAATTTTCACATTGTGACCTGCAATAAATTGCGTATAATATGAAGTTACAATACCCGGAGCACCTGCAACGACAAACTGGCATTCAGGAAACTCATTCATAATAGACGCCATCATGGGGAGATTATCCGCAATTTCTTTTTTCCGACTACCGGCCAGAAGCGCAACAATCGGCTTTTGTTCCAGCTTATTGCGGCGCACAAATGCAGAAAATGGCTCTCCTTTTTCGGGGCGGGTATCAATGGCATCCATCAAAGGATTACCCACGTACAAAGTCTTCGTGTAATCGTGCTTTTTATAAAAGTCAATTTCGAAGGGAAAGATGCAAAACATATTATCGACTAATGCCTTAATATGTTTAATACGATATTCTTTCCAGGCCCACAATTTAGGAGAGATGTAATAAAAGATTTTGACCCCCAGCTTTTGTTTCGCATATTTTGCAATACGCAGGTTAAAGCTCGGATAATCAATCAAAATCAGAACATCAGGAGAGAAAGTACGAAGTGTTTTTTTACAGACATACAAGTTTCGCAATACGGTTCTCAAATGAAGAATCACCGATACGACGCCCATGAAGGCCATCTGTCTGTAATGAATAAGAGGTTTTCCACCTACAACCGACATCATATCACCTCCCAGGAAGCAAAATTCAGCTTCCCGGTCGGTGTTTTTGATTTCCCGCATCAGATTAGACCCATGTAAGTCGCCCGATGCTTCGCCGGCAATAATGAAATACCTCATGTGCAATTTTGTCTTTGCGAAGTAAGTCTGACCGATTTATTTTTTCTTGGAAGACGCAGCTTTTTGGCGTTGAGCCTGTTCGCGCTGCATTTGTTCCAGACGATCCATAAAGCCACCTTTTTTCTTTTTCGAAGGCTTTTTCTTATTAGCTTCCAATTGCATTAAAAGCTTGTCTTCATTCACAAAGCTGCGAATTGCATAAGTCTGCGCGATCGTAATCAAGGTTGACAAGAAATAGTAGTAGCTCAAACCGGAGGCATAGTCGTTAAACCAGAACCACATCATAATCGGGGTGAAATACATAATGATGTTCATTCCCGGCATTTGTTGGTTTGTGGCCATCTGCGACTGCATATTGATCTTTGTGTAAATAAAGCTGACAATAGTCATCAATAAACAGAAGAGACTGATATGATTCCCGAAATAGGTAGTGATAAAAGGAATGGTTGCGTTCCAGGTGATCACCGCATCATAAGAAGAAAGGTCTTTTGCCCAGAGGAAGCTCTGATGACGCAACTCGATAGACGCCGGAAAGAAGTTGAACATCGCGATCAAAATCGGCAACTGTAGCAGCATCGGCAAACAACCGCTCATTGGACTTACGCCCACCTTTCGATAAAGATCCATAGTCGCTTTCTGACGTTCCATTGCCTTTTCGGAAGGAATCTTAGCGTTGATTTCGTCTATCTGAGGTTTCAGTACACGCATCTTGGCTGACGACATATATGATTTATAGGTCATCGGGAAGAGTACAAATTTGATAACAACCGTCATCAAAAGAATAATCAAACCAAAGCTTCCGATAAAGCTTCCGAAGAAGTTAAACATCGGAATGATGGCATATTGGTTAATCCAACCAAAAATACCCCAGCCGAGCGGAACCAGTTTGGTCAGGCGCATTTTCTTGTCGTTATCTACGCCTTTATCGTATTTAGCCAACAGGTTAAATTTGTTCGGAACGAAATAGAAACGGAAGCTTGTTGCCGCAGTGCTTTTAGGATCAAATCCAACGCTCATTTTCGCTTTGCATTCGCTGATGTATTTCGAGTTAACGTTATCATCGAATGAGCTTTCGAGAGTGCTTGATGTAAAGGCTTTATCGGCTACGAGGACGCTACTGAAGAACTGGTCTTTAAATGCCACCCATTGCAGCTGATTCGGAAGATTTTGTTCATCATGTCCGCTTTGCTTCAGGTTGTTTACATTTTCGGCAATGTATTTATAGAACAAACCGGTGTAACGAGCTTCAAATTTACGCCCTTTTTCCTGCTGACGGATTTTCGCGTTCCAGTTCAATTCCAGACGATCGGTGTTAGGAGCCAACACAGATTCCATTCCCTTGCCTTTAACTTCAAGTTTAACCATGTAGTCGTCAGGAGCGAGGGTGTACACGAAATCAAGATACGAACCGTTGGTGGCTTTCAAACGAAAAGTGTACGATTTTGGAGAATCGGTAACGGTTTGGTTTTGTGAAATACCAATCGGTTCAAAATAAAGGTTCTGCGTACTAAGAACTCTGTTATTATTGGTTGCGAAAGTAAATCCGAAATTGCTTTCGTTTTTATCAAACAATATCAAAGGCAACGAATCATGTGTCTGGTAGTTTTTCAGTTGCACTGAATAGAGACGACCACCTTTGTTAGAGAATGTGATTTTAACCACTTTATTCTCTACTGTGAATAGCTGTTCTGTACCTGTTCCTGCTGGTGCCAAAGGACCAAACGCAGCATTGATAGAGGCTGTATCGTTCTTTGCGATCAGAGAATCGGAGGCAACCTGAGCTGCATTTTTAGCTGCCACTGCGGCTTGCTCCTGTGCTGTTTTTTGTACAGCCGCAATGGAGTCCTGTGCCCGTTGAGCTGCAACCTGCTCTTTTGAAGGGCGGTTAAGCACAGAGAAGCCGACAAGAATCAGAATAATTAAGACAAATCCGAGAATCGTATTTTTATCCATAAGGTTGTTTTAATTGCGATTGGGATAAGGTTTTTAGTTGTTATCTTATTTATTAATAGCTGCTTTAATGAACTGAATAAACAACGGATGTGGGTTCACAACAGTACTGCTGTATTCAGGATGGAACTGAGTTCCGATAAACCATTTTTTAGATGGAATTTCAACAATTTCCACCAGATTGGAATCCGGATTAATACCGCTACACTTAATACCGGCTTGCTCGTATTGTTCGCGGTAGTCGTTGTTAAATTCGTAGCGATGACGGTGACGTTCTTTGATGGTATCTTTACCGTAAACTTTATATGCCAGCGAATCCGGTTCCAAATGACAAGGGTAAGCGCCCAAACGCATTGTACCACCCATATTCAGGATCGTTTTCTGTTCTTCCATCATGTCAATGACATTATGGCGGGTATTCAGGTCAAACTCCGTAGAGTTGGCATCGGCAAAACCTAAAACGTTACGTCCGAATTCAATGACCATACATTGCATACCCAGACAAATACCCAGACAAGGAATATCATTTTCGCGGGCAAAGCGGATTGCTTCGATCTTCCCTTCAATTCCACGGTTACCAAAACCCGGTGCAATAAGTATGCCATCGAGTTCTCCGAGCAGATCCATCGCATTTTCGGCATTCAGTTTCTCGGAGTGAATGAGTTCGAGTGTCAGCTTGCGATCATTGTAGGCCGAAGCATGCAACAATGACTCATTGATGGATTTGTAAGCATCCGGCAATTCGACATATTTACCAACTAACCCGATTTTGACAGGTTTGGTGGCATTTTTCATTTTGTCCACGATGTAAATCCATTGCTTCATATCGGGTTTGGGTTCTGTCGGGCAGCCCAGTTTGCGCAGCACGATTTCATCCAACCCTTCTTCTTCCATTTTCAAAGGAACTTCGTAAATGATAGGAACATCCACCGATTGAACAACTGCATCAGGAGCTACATTACAAAAAAGAGCAACTTTGCGACGAACATCAGCAGACAACGGGCGTTCTGTTCTCAGAACCAAAACGTCAGGCTGAACTCCGGCTTGCTGCAGCTCTTTTACAGAGTGTTGAGTCGGTTTTGTTTTCACTTCCTTTGCCGCAGCAATGTAAGGCACGTAAGTAAGATGAATGTTGAGACATTTGTTTCCAAGTTCCCACTTCAACTGACGAACGCTCTCAATATAGGGTAATGATTCGATATCACCCACAGTACCACCAATTTCGGTGATTACAAAGTCATATTCCCCGGTCTTACCAAGTTTCAGAATATTTTCTTTGATTTCGTCTGTAATGTGAGGGATAATCTGGACGGTTTTTCCAAGATAGTCGCCATGACGTTCTTTGTTGATTACCTTTTGATAAATGTAACCGGTAGTAACGTTGTTGGCACGGTGCATCGGTTCATTTACAAATCGTTCGTAGTGACCGAGGTCAAGGTCGGCCTCATGTCCGTCAACGGTTACATAACATTCCCCGTGTTCATACGGATTGAGGGTTCCGGGGTCAACGTTGATATAAGGGTCCAGTTTTTGGTTGGTCACTTTGAAGCCGCGTGCCTGCAGCAGCTTCCCTAACGATGCGGCTATGATTCCTTTTCCCAATGATGAAATCACGCCTCCCGTAACGAAAATGTACTTAGTCTCTTTCACTACAAAAAATAATTGTGGTTTGTTCTGCAAGAAAGGTTTTTGTTAATGATAACAAAAACCTTTCTCCTTGAAATATTGCGAGTTAATTGTTTCTTTGCCCTATTCCGTTTCCTACAAAAACGAAAGCACAAAGGTAGTAATTATTTGCCACATTTTTGCAGTAAAATATTCGTTGTGGTATTTCTAAACCCAATTGTCATAAAAATGCAACCTTTCGACAAAGTTGACAGTGAGAATATTACCACAAATTCCGGATAGCCTGAATTTTATCAGACAATGGCAGCGAAGCATCTATCCAATGAATAGAGAGCCCCCGTCTTTCCATCCCACGAAACCAGGTCATTTGCCGTTTTGCAAAACGGTGAATCTCCATTTCGAGCTGGGAAAACATCTCTTCAAATGTAAGACGGCCGGTAACGTATAGCGTAAGGTATTTGTATTCCAGCCCGTAATAAATAAGGTCATCGGGGGCGATGCCACTATCGAGCAGGCGGCGTACTTCGTCGACCATTCCTTCCTCCAGCCTGGTTTTGAGCCGACTGGTAATCCGGGCTCGGCGTTCGTCACGCGAAATATCAAGTCCGACAATCAGAGGACGAATATCAGGATAATCGGTTTTTATTTCCGGGTGATGCTGGTAATATTCTGCAATTTCGATAGCACGGATAGCCCGCTTTACAGTATCAACATCGGTGGTATTATGCAGAGTTTTGTACGTACTTAATATTTGAGTCAGCTCTTCAAGCGTTTTGCCCTCGAATTGCTTGCGGAATTCCAGATTGTCGGGCACCTGAATAAGCCGGTAACCTTTCAGAATTGCCTCAATATAAAGGCCTGTACCGCCACAAAGAACCGGAATTTTATTACGTTTGCTTATATCGGCAAAAGCCTGCAGAAAATCACGCTGATACTCGAAAACGTTGTATTTATAACCGGCATCCACAATATCAATAAGGTGGTAAGGGACAGGTTGCCCGTCAATGACATATTCCGATAGATCTTTTCCCGTACCGAGATCCATACCCCGATAAATCTGGCGTGAATCGGCACTGATAATTTCCCCGTCGATGGCACGAGCCAGATGCGTTGCTACCGTGGTTTTACCGGTGGCTGTCGGGCCGAGAATGGTTATAAGATTATATGCTGACATTTACAAATACGGATTATTCGCCTTCTCGTAACCGATTGTAGTAGTCGGACCATGGCCGCAATAGACCGTGGTTTCTTCGGGTAGCACCAACAATTTGTCGGTAATGCCGTCAATCAGTTGTTCGTAATTACCTTTGGGAAGATCTGTGCGACCAATACTGCCCTGAAACAACACATCGCCGGCAAAAAGCACAGACGAAGAAGCATCATAAAAGCAGAGGCTTCCGGGCGAGTGACCCGGCACGTGAATAGATGTAAGCGTAACATTTCCAAAGGAAACCGCATCTTCCTCTGTCAGGTACTCCTTCAGTTCCGGTTGCTCGTTATAAACCATCCCGAACATTTCGGCCTGCGAGCGGATTTGCTGAAGCAGAAATTCATCTGCCTTGTGAGCTTTTGCCAAAACCCCGTAGGTTCTTTCCACAAAAAGATTGCCAAAAGCATGGTCGAGATGAAGATGTGTATTTATCAGATGTTTAACGGAGAGTTGATTGTCCGCAATAAATTGCTGTAATGCTTTTTGCTCCGATTCGGTCACACACCCCGGGTCAATGATAATGCACTCTTTGGTTTCATCGTATGCCACGTAGGTGTTTTCCATGAACGGACTAAACACGAAAGTCTTTATAGTCATGATAACAATGTCTGGTTGAGTTTATTTATTAGCTTTTTCTTCGGCTGCCTGCGCTGGAATCAATGTATTCTGATAGAAGTTCAGATAATCATCGAAATTTTGTCCGACCTGAAGCGCTTTCAGGTTCTCTTCCGAAATAACTACAGGGTGAACTCCGGCTGCTGTGAGCACTTTTTGCAAAGATGCCTCTTCGGCAAGAGAACGTTGATAGAAATGTGCATCGCCGAACGATGGAAAATCAGCGATAACAATTAACCGAAGGTTATTTCCAAGAGACCGCACATCCAAATCGAAATCTTTCAGCACGAAATAATTGAAGTTATAACTTGCAACTTTATAGAGCAACCGATTGACATCTACAGAATCGGATGTAACCGGAAGCAACAGCAAATGCCGGTTATTGAGAGTTGATGTGAATTTAGGCGCCGGCTGGTTTTCCTGTTTGGCAAGTTCTTCCTGCTGTTTGGAAATAAGATTGCCGTACGAACTGCCCTTTGTCACCACTTTCCCCTGCCCCAGCAGCGCTAACATATCCTTCGCAGTGCTTACAACGTCGCTTTGCGGATATTTCTTAACCAACTCCTCCATCGCAATTCTCATACCCTGTTGATCAACGCTTTTACCGATGCTCAACGCATTGAGCAAACTAAACTTCGGCATCAGTTCTGCAAACGGATAGGTAGCATTAGCCTGTTTGTAATTGTTCATTACCGTTTGGAAATCGTTGCGGGTATAAGCTTCAAAAGTGGACTCGTAAAGCGTTTCCTGTTGCTGCAAGATTTGTTGTTGCTGTTGTGTATACTCCGGATGAGCCAGCATCAAAGCATATTTTGAAGTTGGGAAGCTATTCGTAATAATCGCCTTGTATTGTTCGGATTCGGTGGTTTTACCGGCCTTCTTATTGAGAGCATAAAGCGAATAGTACGCATCAATCCATGTAGAATCTGCACCAAAACGACGATGAAGTTCTTCGTATGTGGCAATAGCCATCGGTTCGTCTTCCAGTTTGCGCTCATAAAGCTGCCCCATGTTGAACAACGCCTTGCTTATCATACTGTTTGACTTGGCAATATCGGCAGGTGTTTTTGGAAGTTGAGCAAGATAAAATTCGGGTTTGTATTTATCTTCCTCTTTTTTAGCATTGTCCTTATCCTGATTACCAGCCAACGATGTTTGCACAATAGATTGCAAATCATTGGTAATATTTGATTTGTCTGTACGACGCCAGTCATCTTCCAGCTTACGATTGCCCCACAATTGCTGAAACTGAGTTATTCCACTCTGAACCGTCATCCGGTTGTAGAAATACCAACTGTTGCTATTTGATGCAGCTCCTGCCGAGGCCGCTGCGTTGGGCTGCCCGAAAGTACCGATATCCGAAAAACCATTATTTTGAGCCTGTTGCATAAGCAGTTGTTGCTGCTGCTGAGCCGCCAGTTGAGCTTTCTGCGCATCCTGCTCCGCTTTTCTGATGTTTGAAATGACATTGTTAATGGCATCCAGTCTTTCTTTCTCAGGCAATTTGGCAAGATGTTGCAAACTATCCTGCACGTGCACTGTGCTGTTGTATCCGGCAAGCTCGTTTAGCACCTCAGCACGTTTGGTTACCCTTTCAAAATCCTCATTATCAACCTTAATCTGTTTTGCAGCAGAAGCATAACAAGGCTGAGCCTTCAGATAAGCTTTGTCGTTGTAATAAAGATCTCCCAACTTAATGTTCGCCGTCATCTTATCGGGATTATCCGGGTTCTTTGAATTAATCGCGGTCAGATAATTCTCAATTGCCTTATCCTTTTTATTGTCGTTCAGGTAAATATTCCCCATTACAACATAAATCTGATCGGCATATTCCTTATTGCGGGGAGATTTTGCCATTTTTCGAAGTTCAGCCAACACTTTGTCGGTTTTTTCTCCGGCTACCTGAGCTCGTTGCAAGCGGGCGGCCAGTTCCATATCGTACGATGTGCTGGATTTGATGGCAGCCGTAAAAGCTGCATAAGCTGTTGTCTTATCATTGAAACGTGAACTCAACTGTCCCAGAATAAAATTGAAGCGGGCACTCAAAAAACGGTTACTTTCGTTTTCGGCAGCGGTTTTCAGGAAAGGAATGGCATCTGCATAGCGTTTTTCTTTCAACAGGAGATCTGCGCTGGCTGCAGCATAAATGCCATTTATTCTTTTGTTCAGGGAATTCTTCGTACTGACTTTATTCAGGGCGTCTTCCGCCTCATAACTCCATCCCATTTCGGAAAAACAACGTGCTCTGCCTATTTGAGCTTCGTCGGCCACATCAGCATCTATTCCAAAATGTTTGATTATGTACGCGTATGTACCCATTGCGCCGAGAAAATCAGCCTTATGAAATTCAGCCTGTGCAAGCAATAACCAGGAGCGCACCACCATCGGATTATACTCTTCTTTGCTCATAAATGCAATGTATGCCGGATCCTTCTTTTTCGAGAAATTCTTTTTGGGCTTTACTTTTATCGAGCGCTGTTTAATCGCTTTGCGGCATTTCTCAATCGTCACATCCATTTTTGATTTGGCAGCATCTGCATTGGAATGCTGACTTATAGGATACATCGAAAGCAATTGAGAATAGTTATCTCTCTGGGCTCTGTTAATGGCATCTATCCCCTCTTTATAACTTTGATAACCATTAAAATAAATATTGTACCGCGTGGTAAACGCGTTCATATTGCGGGTCAACCATGTATTCTTGGATGTTGTACAACCAAAAAACATAAAAACGGCTGATGTGTATATGAATATGTTGCGTAGTCGTTGCTTCATACGAGGCAAAAAGTGGTATTGAATTGCAAATGTACTATTAATAACGCTGTTTGCCTAAAAATGTTGCCTGTTTTTCTTTAATTACGTTATAACATCTTAAGCTCAAACCGGCCATTAAAATCCAAGGAAAAAGAAGGCAGAAGAATTAGTTATCTGAACTGCCGATTAACTTCACAGTACAAAACAACGCGGAATAAGGAGGAATGTGGTGTCCGTCACCACTCACGCCGTAAGCAAGAATAGACGGGAAAATAAAATCGAATTGTTCTCCGGGCTTCATCTTGCGCAGAGCCATATCAAGGCCGGTAAAACTTTCGCCTTTACCTAACCGGATAGTGGTTTTGCGGGGAGAATTGAGATTGGAATAACAAAATTTCCCATCAAGCAGTGTGATGGAATATTGGTAAGTAACAGCTTGTTGCGATTTAGCAACCGCTTTCCTGTTCGTTAAAGAACGGGAACACCAGAACCCAAGACTGTCTTTCTCGAGACGTAAATGTTTGTCGGCTATATATTTTTCAATTTGTCGCTCCTCATTATTAAGAATCGCTTTATTCAGAGTGATGAGGTTTTCTTTTTCTTCGTCGGGAACGGGAATATTGGAAGGTACCTGTGGCTGCTGCCTGCATGAACCACACAACAGCAATAAGGAACAGCACCACAATCCGACCGAAAAACGCATAAATGAACGAACCCTCATAGTTGAATTTTTATTCGCCGATAATTTTCACCAGCACTCTTTTTTTACGCATACCGTCAAATTCCCCATAAAAAATCTGCTCCCATGGTCCGAAATCAAGCTTTCCTTTGGTAATAGCCACAACGACTTCACGCCCCATTATCTGACGCTTGAGATGAGCATCTCCATTATCTTCATAACCGTTATGTTGATACTGACTATAGGGTTTTTCGGGAGCCAGTTTTTCGAGCCACACCTCCATATCGTGATGCAATCCGCCTTCGTCATCATTAATGAAAACGCTGGCCGTAATGTGCATGGCATTAACGAGAACCAAACCTTCGTTGATTCCACTTTCTCGAAGGCAAGCTTCCACATGCGATGTAATATTGACGAACTGGCGTCTTTGGGTAGTCTCAAACCAAAGTTCTTTGCGATACGATTTCATGGTGGACAAAAACGTTAATTTTCAGACTTCTTACTGGTGAGGTTTTTGTAAATCTTGTAGATATAATAACCCAAAGCAATAACCAATACAACCAAAACTCCGGTATCGATGTAGTGACTGTACTGCATCACTGTTTCCCAGTTTTGCTTGAGTTTATATCCCAGAAATGTAAGGAAGGCGTTCCAGATACCGGCTCCTAAAACAGTGTAAATACAGAATTTCAGGAAATTCATTTTGCCGGCTCCGGCAGGAATGCTGATAAAATGGCGAACAACCGGAATAAAACGGGCAGCAAAGATTGTGATTTGTCCGTGCTTGGTAAAGAATCGTTCCGACATTTCGAGATGCTTTTCCTTCAACAGGAAGAACTTTCCGAATTTGGTTATAAACGTTTTTCCGCCATAATATCCAATTGCGTAAGAGATTCCGGAACCAACCAAACTACCGAGAGTTGCAAAAAAGATGGTACCTGTCCACGTCAGGGTACCGTCAACAATGAGAAATCCCGCGAATGGCATTACCGCTTCGCTCGGCACAGGAAAGAACATGCTTTCGAGCATCATTAAAACAAAAATGCCCGGATAGGCACTTGCACTGATAATTGATACGGCCGCAATGGCAATTCGTTCGGTAATTCCCATGAAAAGAAGTCTTTGTTAATGCGCATTCCTGATCACTCCGGATTATTTGCGCGATGTGAATTGTATGTTAGTGATTTTTATCCTTGTTGATAATTTCTCTCGCTTCCGGACAAATGTCCAGAAATATGGTAGATGCTTCGGGATTTAGCTCAAGCGCTTTTTCCAACAGCGGAATTGCTTTTTTATATTCGCTGAGTTTGTAGTATGCAATAGCCAGAAACAGATTGATATTTTCCAGCGAACTATCTTGATTATAAGCTTCCAGATAACAATCCAGAGCCGACTGGTAAAGCGCAATGTCAATATAAATATTGCCAAGCGCAATCCAAGTATCCGGCTGGTGCTGTTCCAGTTTCAGCGATTTTTTGTACGCTCGTTCAGCTTCCTTTATTTTGTTAGTATTAACATATGCCTCAGCAAGATACACCCATGTTTCAAAGTTTTCAGAGTCAAGTTCCAGTGCCTTGTGAAGGTATTCGATGCTCTCTTCCGGTGCCTCGAGTTCAAGGCTGCAAATTCCCATTCCGGTCCATGCATCCGGATTTTTGTCGTTAATTTCCAACGCACGCTTATAGCAGGTCTTGGCATTATTGTACTCATCCAGTTTTTCATAGCATTCGCCCATGAATACCTGCAACAAGTCCGGATATGCCACTTTTTCCTCACACCTGCGATAGCATTCGAGCGAGTCTTCAAAACGGTTGAGATGGAAAAGAGTATTTCCTTTTTGCAACCATCCGCCGAAGTCTTCTTCGTCAATGACAGTCACATAATCGAAAGCTTCAAGCGCCTGAGAATAATTTGCCTGATTGAAATATACCAAACCAAGGTTGAACCATGCTTCCAAAGAATAAGCATCTGCATCAATTATCCTGTTGTAGTAATCGATGGCCGTTTGCGCCTGATCCAACTGTTCGTAGCAAAACGCGGCATCCTGCAGCAAATCGGCATCAGCAGAATCTTCCGCAAGACCTTTTTCAAGATAAATCAATGCCCGTTTGTAAAACCCGTTTGAAATATACACATGAGCAATATCGAGGCAGAGATTGGGCACATCAGAGTGTGCATTGTCTGCCAGTCTTGAAAAAACAAGATGAGCTTCCGATTCGTGGTTAAGGCGCAGCAAGGCTTCCCCTTTCAACAATTCGGTTTCAGCATCATTGGTGGTATGGATTCGTTCGAGAATTTGGAGTGCTTTACGTGCATCTCCGGAGGCGAGGTAAACTTTTGCCCGTTTGGTTTGTAAAACAGTGCTGCCCGGATGCAGGGTCATGCCCAGATCAATGGCTTTCGAGGACTCTTTCGGTTTGCCACAGTTGAGATAGTAATCTACGATAACTTCCAACTCTTCAACATCGAAATAGCCTACCGTACGGTTCTGCACTGCCTGTTCATAGCGACGCACTACCTCTTGCGATTCTTCGTCGAAGATGAATTCCTGATTGTAGCCCTTCATTTATACTCCTTGTTATTACGCTGCAAAGTTACGACAATATCGCGAAATCTAATCTTTTTGGGCTTCTAAAAGTTATTAACAAATTGGTTTTCAGTTGAAGAAAGGTTTGAGTGTTTGGCTTCTTAATTCCGTTGAACATCCAAGCTTTTTGTTTACTTTTGCAAGATAAATTTAACGAAATGGAAACCTTGAAATCTCTTTTCGCGCAGACCACCGGCGAAGCGCTGGAAGATATATATGAATTGCCCTCATCGGGCAGTAACCGCCGCTATTTCAGGTTGACGGGCAAAAAACAGGTACTGATAGGCGTGCTGGGCACTTCTGTCGAAGAAAACAAAGCTTTCTGGCTACTTGACACTCATTTCCGCACAAAAGGATTGCCGGTACCAAAGGTGCTGGCTCATTCCGAAGATTTTCACTGCTACCTGCAGGAAGATCTTGGAGATACATTACTTTTTGATGCCATTTCCAAAGGCCGGAGTTGCGGAAGTTTTGACGATAACGAAAAAGCATTACTCCATAAAGTGATTGCCCAGCTTCCCGGGTTTCAGGTATTGGGCGCACAGGGACTCGATTTTTCCCACTGCTATCCACGTCCCGAATTTGACAAGCGAATGATCCTGTGGGATTTGAACTATTTCAAATATTGCTTTCTGAAAGCTACGGGTTTGGAGTTCAATGAAAGCCGTATGGAAGATGATTTTGAAAAAATGGCGACCACCCTGCTCCGGGATCAGGCAAGTACATTTTTATACCGCGATTTTCAGTCCCGCAATGTGATGGTTGTGGATGGCAATCCCTATTTCATCGACTTTCAGGGCGGACGAAAAGGACCTGTTTACTATGACGTTGCATCATTTTTGTGGCAAGCCAAGGCGCAATATTCCGACGAATTGAGAGAAGAACTGCTGCAAACTTATCTGGAAGCGTTGCGCAAGCTGACTCCTGTTGACGAAGCCGATTTCAGGACGCAATTGCGCCATTTCGTGATTTTCAGAACAATGCAGGTTCTGGGTGCATACGGCTTCAGAGGTTATTTTGAAAAGAAACCTCACTTTATGCAAAGCGTACCGTATGCAATCGACAATCTGCGCCGCATTCTT
The DNA here is from genome assembly GCF_001618385.1 of Paludibacter jiangxiensis. Classification (NCBI taxonomy): domain Bacteria; kingdom Pseudomonadati; phylum Bacteroidota; class Bacteroidia; order Bacteroidales; family Paludibacteraceae; genus Paludibacter; species Paludibacter jiangxiensis. The sequence goes on from NZ_BDCR01000001.1 coordinate 373,952, forward strand.
TCCGAAGGTGAAATTGAAGAATATCCCTACCTGAATGACGTATTGAGACAACTGACTAAAATGAAACAGTTTGCCGACCTGAGCGGAACTCGCAAACTGGAGGTAACTATATACAGCTTTGCTTATAAAAAAGGAATCCCCGATGACATTTCGGGTAATGGTGGTGGCTATGTATTCGATTGCCGTTCCATCAACAATCCGGGCAAATACGAACATTACAAACATTTTACCGGCCTCGACAAAGAAGTAATCGACTTTTTGGAAGAAGACGGAGGCATAACAACGTTCCTGGATCATATTTATCCTTTGGCAGATGCACATGTGCAGCGTTATATCGAACGGAAATTTTCTCACCTGATGTTTTCGTTCGGATGCACCGGCGGGCAACACCGCTCGGTCTATAGCGCCCAACATTTGGCCGAACATATTGCCAAGAAGTTTGACGTAAAAGTATCATTGTTTCACCGCGAACAAAATATTGAAAAGACATTCTGACGGATGAAAGCGCTTATATTTGCAGCCGGACTGGGCACCCGCCTCAAACCATTGACCGACACCATGCCAAAAGCACTGGTACCGATCAATGGCAAACCTCTGTTGGAGCTTGTGCTGCAAAAGTTGATTGCAAGCGGATTTGACGAAATTATCATTAACGTCCACCATTTTGCAGATCAAATTATTGACTTTGTAAAGCAAAACAACAGTTTTGGGGTTCGTATCGAGATTTCGGACGAGCGGGATGCTTTGCTTGAAACCGGTGGTGGCATAAAAAAGGCTTCCTGGTTTTTCGATGACGGCGAACCTTTTTTGGTGCACAACGTTGATATTCTTTCCAATATCGACCTGAGGAAACTATACAACTACCATCTATCGCACAATGGCATTGCTACGGTTGTGGTAAGCAAACGGGATACTGCCCGTTATTTGCTATTCGACAACACCTTGCGTTTGAATGGATGGACAAACATAAAAACAGGAGAAGTAAGATCTCCTTTTGAAATGCTGGACGTTGCATCTTGTCAACGGCTTGCGTTTTCGGGCATTCATGTTATTTCGCCTAAAATTTTTGATCTGATGAGTGGTTGGGACGGAAAGTTTTCCGTGATAGACTTCTACCTAAAAATTGCAGCCAAAGAAACAATTAAAGGCTTTGTGCCTGAAAATCTGAAAATGATAGATGTGGGGAAAATAGATTCGTTACACGACGCGGAATTGTTTTTAACTAACAGTTTATGAGAAAGATCCTCTTTTTGTTCTGTATTGTTTTGCTGACAGCCTGTCACACTAAGCATGACGGCACGTTGACTATCGGCGTTCTGAAAGGACCGTCGGCTATCAGTGTATCCCAATGGCTTGACAAAGCTCCGGTTATTGATGGCAAAAAACTCCACATAGAGATTTTTGAAGAACCGGCTGACTTACAAGCTAAAATGATTCAGGGCAAAGTAGATTTTGCGGTCTTACCAACCACAATTGCGGCAATACTGTACAACAAAGGCGTTGACTATCGAATGATTGCATGCCCGGTGCAGGGATCGGTAAGTGTCGTTTCGTCCGACTCCATCACCTCCTTCAACGATCTAAAAAACAAAACAGTCTCTGTTTCCGGTCAGGGAACCACTCCCGACGTTTTATTTACCCTGCTGGCCTCCAAGTATGGATTCCGCAACAAAGAATTACTCATTGACTATAAAATAGGCAATCATCCTGATTTGGCACAGGCCATTATTATGGGCAAGATCACAACCGCCTTGTTACCGGAACCATTTGCCACAATGGCTTGCTCTAAGAACCGATCTGTAAGAAATGTGATTAGTCTGAGCAATGAATTGGCAAAGGTGGATAGTACACTGTTGTTTGCCATGACTGCTTTTGTTGCCCGAAAAGAGTTGGTAGAGAAGAACTCCGCAATGATCGATTCAATTTCTGACCGTTACCAATCGGCTTTAGTATGGTTACGCTCCAACACCTCCAAAGCTGCCGACGTGACTGTGGCTGCCGGAATCTTGCCTAACAAAGAAATTGCGCTTCGAAGCATTCCCAAGTGCAATATGCGCTACTTAAAAGCTTCGGACAACTGGCAACGCATTGAGAAGTACCTTGATATATACTTCCATTTTGACCCAAAAACCGTCGGAGGCAAGCTTCCGGACAAGCGGTTTTATTACGGCATTCATTAATTCTACGGATGTAGCTCATGATAAAGACAGCAGTTTTTTCAGGCACCTTCAACCCGATCCACGTCGGCCATCTCGTTCTTGCAAATTATTTGTGCGAGTTTACAGATGTGGATGAAGTGTGGCTAATGGTAAGCCCGCTCAATCCGTTAAAAGAGCCGAATACTGCCCTTGACAGTAAGCTGCGGTATGAAATGGCGAAGCTTGCGATAGATGACGACGCCCGTTTATCGGCGTCCGACTTCGAACTCCATTTACCTCAGCCAACCTATTCCATAAAAACATTGACGGCTCTTCGCGATAACTATCCGGACCGTGAATTTTCGCTTTTAATTGGAGCTGACAACTGGCTGGTATTTGATCAATGGAAAGACTATCAACAAATTATTGATGAATTTCCTATCTGGATTTATCCCCGGGCCGGATTTGAGGTTAAAATTCCGGATTTTATGCCCTCGGTTAAACTTTTGTCAGCGCCTTTGGTCGAAATCTCGTCGACATTTATTCGCCAGTCGATAACTGGAGGTCATGACATGCGTCGTTTTGTACCGGAAGAGGTTTGGAAGTATATAAAAACTAACCGCTTGTATCTTTAAGATTGTCTGAGACAAAAACACCAAATACTTTTACTAATTAATTAAATATTAAAATTTTACAGATGAAAAAAACATTTTTGATGATTGCGGCATTTGCACTGGTTTTTACTGCCGCCGAAGCTAAGAGCCCCAAAAAAACAGAGGCCAAAGCAGCACCTCAGGAAAAGATCTTTACCAATGGCGTTGACTCTATGAGTTATGCTCTCGGTTTGAACCTCGGCGCTGATTTTGCTAAAAACATCAAAACCATTCCCGGAGGTCAATGCAATGTCGACCTGCTTATCAAAGCCTTTTCCACCGCAATGAAAGGTGACTCTGCTTTAATGGCAAAAGAATTCGCCAACACCTATTTCCGCTCATACATGATGGCAGCTCAGGCAAAAGATGCTGCAGCCAAAAAAGAAGCAGGCGAAAAGTTTCTTGCAGAAAACAAAACCAAAGAAGGCGTAAAAACTACTGCCAGCGGATTGCAATATATCGTACTGAAAGAAGGTAACGGTGTAAAACCGAAAGATGTTGACACTGTAGTGGTACACTATACCGGAACTTTGATCGATGGCACAAAATTTGACAGTTCAGTAGATCGTGGCGAACCGATTACATTCCCTTTGAACGGCGTAATCAAAGGCTGGACTGAAGGTGTTCAACTGATGACCGTTGGCTCTAAATATAAATTCTTCATTCCTTACTCATTGGGATACGGCGAACAGGGAGCCGGCAATGGCGTAATTCCTCCATATGCTACTTTGGTTTTCGAAGTAGAGCTGTTGAATGTAAAACCGTACAAAGAACCGGTAAAAGTTGAAGAACCAGCTAAACCGGCTGACGATGTCAAAGCTGCTAAACCAGCCACAAAGAAAGCACCAGCCGCAAAAGCTAAGAAGTAAATTCTTCCAACATACTATTTAACAACAAAGAGAGTTGCCGGGTCTGCCTGACAACTCTCTTTGCTTTTTATAGCGCAAATGATGATTACAAAACAACACTATAGGATATACTACTGAACAGCAGCAATTAGTATCAGAATTAGCTAATAAAATATCAGCGTTTTTTTCAAAACATTCCATATTTTTGCACCTAACATACACCTTAAAACAATCAAACACCATGAAAAGACGCTTCGTCTTCCCGCTATTATTGATTGCAACTCTATCTTTATCCTCGTTCAAAGCCCCGAAAGGCTCACCAGTGGCTCTGAACGGAAAGTTGCACACAACAGGCACGCAGTTGTGCAATCAAAACAATTCGCCTTTAGTTTTAGCCGGCGCCAGCTTAGGATGGCATAATCTTTGGCCGCGGTTTTACAATGCCGATGCCGTAAAATGGTTGGCCAATGACTGGAAGTGCAACGTTATCAGGGCTTCTATGGGCGTAGGACTTGATGACAGTTACCTTGAAAATCCTTCGTTTGCTCTGCAATGTATGACAAAAGTGATTGATGGCGCCATCAAAAACGGCATCTACGTAATCATTGATTTTCACAGCCATAAACTTCACACGCAGGAAGCCAAGACATTCTTTGCTCAAATGGCAGCAAAGTATTCTGGCAATCCGAATGTAATTTATGAAATATGGAATGAACCCGATTATTTTTTCTGGAAAGACGTAAAACAATACTCGGAAGAAGTCATCTCGACCATTCGGGCAATTGATACGGACAATCTGATATTAGTCGGATCGCCTCACTGGGATCAGGATCTTGATTCGGTAGCGGCTAATCCGATTTTGGGCCAGAAAAACATCATGTACTCCATGCACTTCTATGCCGGAACCCACAAAAAATGGTTGCGTGATCGCACCGACACGGTAATGGCAAAAGGAATTCCCATATTTATCTCCGAATGTGCCGGCATGGAGGCTTCCGGCGACGGTCCGATCGACAAAGCAGAATGGGCGGCCTATCAGGAATGGATGAAAGACAGGAAACTCAGCTGGATTGCATGGTCGGTATCCGACAAAAACGAAACCTGTTCCATGCTTTTGCCCAGAGCTTCAGAAAAAGGCAACTGGACAGGAGATTTATTGAAAGAATGGGGTAAAATTACCCGGGAAAGCATACGAAACGCCAACACAAAATAATTGGCTCAACCAAAGCTCTCTCAAAAACAAGAAGCGGGATTGTCTGAACAACAGACAACCCCGCTTTTATTTTACACCTTCACTGATTCAAAAAAACATCGTTGCGCTAAGCAAGGTTCTGAGGTTTGAAACCATGTGAGCATCTTTCACCTTTCCTTTATCAGCAGGATCGTAAGTACCATATGCCGCACCTGTCAATTCCTCTTCCAAAGCGAATTGGAAACGACCGGCTGTATAGATAAACGAAGGAGAAACACGGTACAAAGAGCCGATATTATTTCCGTAACCATAATAGATTCCTGCAGCATTATCTTTCAATCCGAGATTCTTTACATATCCAAGAAATAATCCGGCCTGATATTTTTTTCCATAAGTAAAATTTGCCCAGGCATTGAGCGACTGAGACGGAGTATACTCAATATCACCGTTAGCTTTAACTGCCTTCACGGCATACCCGCCCTGAAGAAGAGCTTCGCTCATATTCTGGATATACAAACCCTGCGCTTTGGCGGTAAACAAACCACACTGTTTCTGTGCAAATACCGCTGCCGAAACCGTCGTCAGCTTTTCATCCGTTTTATAGGTTGCACTTCCAACAGTGTATGAAGTACGCGGGCAAAGACTTTTGAGGTCGACACTGGCACCAAAGATAGTGCTTCCTTTGGCATAATACGCAAGCCCGGTCAACTCCGGCATATCAGAATTGCGTTGATACAGGTTTGATTTACCGTTGGGCCCGTACGAAGGGAAAGCACTCTGCATGAAAGCCGCTGCAGAAAGCCGCAACCATCCTGACGAGAAGTTGTAGCGAATTTGTTCTCCTCTTGAAAAAGGCTGAAAAGGCGCTCCCCATGCAGCTCCGACAACGGTTGGAGTTACCGGTCCAAGAAACGGATGCCATGAACGACCAATCTGCCATTCGCTGTTTTTTCCGCTAAATTTCAACCAGGCATGGCGAAACAATATTGTTTTTGTATCGACATTCGAAAAATCGAATTCAAAGAATGATGACAATTGGAAATTCCCGAGCTTCGGTCCGGTAAAGGTTGCATTGAAACGCGTTAAAGCAGCGGAGAAATTCATGTTAGCATCTGCATTGAGATCCTTGCCGTTAGCGTCCGGATTTTTAGCCGAAGGCATCACGAAAATGAGGCCGTCAATCAAAGAGTAGTTATTATTACGTGTATCGAGGAAAGCATCGGTTCTGAAATACCCGCCAAACTTAAGGCTCATACCATCTCCCAGACTAACAGATATTTTTTTCACCTGATCGTTTTCCTGCGCGAACAAACTTGTAACAGAAAACACAACCACCAACAATACCAACAGAATGTTTTTTTGCTTCATTTAGTGCAAATTAGAGGATTAATAAATTGGCTGCAAAAATACAACCAAGTATTGAATCCCGCACTATTCTATTGACTTTTTATATTAAAAAAGAGTATATCTTTCGGATTTTAGATTCAGGCAGTACGTTTTTTCGAGAAATCCGGCTATTTTTCAGGATGCAACTCCAATCTCTTCCGAACATAAAGATCTATATACACCGGAAGATGATCGCTAAAGCCGCCGTGATACTTCATCCCCACATACGTTCGGAAAGGCTGCTTTCCAAACCATTTCACATCATCTTCCAATAAAAAGGAAGCATCAAAGACATGCAGCATGGAACCTGAAGTAAAAACTGAAGCCGTTGAATTCAGCAGGTGAGAGGAAACAACGATTTGATCCAACATTCCCCATTCACCGGCATGTTTGTACGATCCGATTCGTGCTGCTTTATTAGTAGTATAACACAAATTGAACAGGCTCTTTTCGGCCATTGGGGCATCGTCGGGCAGAGCGCCCAACACACGGGTCATACTATCATTATCCGGATAATCATTAAAATCGCCCATGATAATAATGTTTGCCCCCGAATTGAGCATAAAAAGACTATCAACCTGACGGCGAAGAACAGCCGCAACCTGAAGCCGTGCATTTTGAGATTCCAGTTCACCGCCAAGCCGCGAAGGGAAATGACTTACAAACACATGCAACGTATCTCCGTTACGCAATTTACCCGCCACATATAAAATATCGCGGGTATGTCGACGTGGATTATCCGCAAAACGAATGCGAACAGGCTTTTCCTGATAGGGCTTAAAGAATTTCGGCTGATAGAGCAATGCTACGTCAATTCCTCTGGGGTCGGGCGACTCAAAATGAGAAACCTTATAATGCAGATTACGCAAAGCCGAGTATCTGGTCAGATCATCCAACACCCTTTGGTTCTGTACTTCGCACAAACCCACTAAAACAGGGGGATTCCAACCACCCACCGCAGTAATAACCCTCGCTATATTGTCTCGTTTCTGATAGTAACGCGAAGCATTCCATCCCTTTGTATTTGCGGTATCAGGTAAGGACAAAAGCGAATCGTGCCGATAATCCAGAAAATTCTCTACATTATAACTCATCACCCGAACAACCTCAACCGAATCATTGCTCTGCGCAAATACGGAAGCCGTAAAAAACAAACAGCTAAACAATATTAGCACTGTCTCTTTTAGTCGCATCATGACTTGTTTATTGCATTAGATATTACAAAGAAACGATATTTGAGCAGAGATACAAAAAAAGCGTTCCGCAAATTTGCAGAACGCTTTTTGATAAGTTATAGTGCCAACTGATTAGCGACCCTGTGGAGCACCCTGAGGAGCACCAGGACCTTGAGGACCTTCTGGTTGAGCAGGAGCTTTTTCGATGCTTAACAATTCAACTTCGAATACCAGAGTTGAGAAAGGTTTGATAGCACCCATTTCACGTTCCATATAACCGAGTTCTGCAGGAACATAAATTTTCCATTTTGAACCAACAGGCATCATAGTCAATGCTTCTGACCAGCCTTTGATAACCTGACCAACGCCAAATGTTACAGGAGCTTTACCTTCGTTAGTATCAAAAACAGTTCCGTTGATCAAAGTTCCTTTGTAGTTAACTTTTACCTGATCGTTTGCTGTCGGTTTAGGACCGTTACCTGCTTTGATTACTTCGTATTGCAAGCCGTCAGGAGTAGTTACCACGCCTGGTTTCTTTTTGTTTGCTTCGAGGAATTTTTTGCCTTCTTCGATGTTTTTACCGTAAAGTTTTTTAGATTTTTCAGCCTGTAATTTCTGCATTGTGGTACGGAAGAACATTTCAGCTACTTCAGGACGAATCTTCATGCCTTTATTTTTCATTCCGGCAATCAAACCAGCTTTGATCAGCTCAACATTCATTTTCAATGTGCTGTCGCCCATCAAACCGCCTTTTGATTGTTTTTTCAAAGATGCGCCGATGTTAAGACCGGTAGCATATTGAGCAATATATTTATCGTCAGAACCGATACCTTTTTCGAAACCTTTGATAAAAGCATCTACTGCTTTAGCTGTGGTATCACCACCCAACGAATAAGCTTTTACTTGCGGGCCGTTCAAAACGCCAAACGCATAGTTCAGACTATCCAGCTGAGTTTTCATTTTTACAGAGCTTTGGCTGCATGAGGAAAAACCAACCATCAATGCTAAACCTGCTACAACAAGAACACTTAATTTTTTCATCTTTCGTTTTTATTAGATTAAACAATATCACATATTTTCGGTACCATATTGGGCAAAACTGCGTTGCAAATATAATGATTTTTATCCAAGCCATTAACACTTGCCTCTTTTTATAAATTAAAGACCAAAAGAGAGTTCCTTTTCGTCATTAATCAGTCATTTACACGCATCATCTCCTGCCCTACGATTTCGGCAGCTTCCACCACAAACCTTGCACATGGACGTTTGGCATAATACTCAGCATTGCGATCGGATGGAACGGGCGATTCTCTCTGTCGCTTCACATCCAGCAATTCGCGGCAAATAATGGTGCCAAAACGTGATCTAAAATCGTCGGCCACCCGTTGTACCGAAGCATAATTCTCTGTTTTGGCCTCTTTATCGTTCGGATCTGATGCCGGATATCGCAAGCCCAGTAGCAAAAATGAGCCGCTCAGGGCGCCACAAACTTCACGTAGCCGCCCCATGCCTCCACCGAACGACGAGGTTAAGCGCCGGGCAAGTTCAGGATCCAGGTCAAACACATCAGCATAAGCACAAAATACCGACTGGGAACAATTGTACCCTTCATTAAATAAAGCCAACGCTTTTTCTTTACGTTGCTCAATGTCTATCTGCATAATTCAATATTTATCATTTAAGTTGTGTCACATAAACAAGCTTGTAATCCGGCAACAATTCAGGATGAACCGCCTTAATAAAGTCCTGAAGAATCAACTCGGGGTGAAGCACTCCGTCTTCCCAAAAATCGTTCCCGCCTGACTCATTGATTCTGTTGTACAATGAATAGACTCTTTTATCTTTACACGCCTTGAAATGTGCGTAACGAGCGTCACTCTGCATCAGGCTGCTCAGGTTTTTCGCATCGCAATTGAGCCACACCTGCGCATTTCCGAAGTATTGCAGCGCCTGTTCAAAATTCACAGGAATACTACCAGCAGTAGTGTCATTGGCAAAATGATATTTCACCTTTGCATCAGCAAGCAGGTTGCCCATAAAACCTTTGCCGCTCGGCATGTACCAGGTTCCCTTAAAACTACTTCCTATCATAACTTCGGGAGTTTCTTTTGCCTTCGAAGCCAACATTTTCGCCGCCAGATATTTTTGTTCCGTTTGCCGGAAAATCGAGTCAGCAAGCTTTTCTTTGTTGTAAAGAACAGCGATAAACTTTATCCATTCGGCACGACCCAAAGGCGATGTTTCCATCCACTCGTTATTAAATATCACGGGGATTCCGGCCTGAGATATTCTTTCAGCCGCAGCATCCGTCTGGTTATAGCTGCTCATCATCAACGCCTGAGGCTTTAACGACATTGTCTTTTCTACATTGAGACTGAACGCATCGCCAAGGTCGATTGTTTTTCCATCCCGGCATTGACGAATCAGGGCTGAATTATAAACCAGCTTAGGAGAAGAAACACCGGTTATGGAGGGTAATTCATTCAGCGCTGCAATAAACGCGTAATGCGTAGCAGATGTTGCCGCAATAGAGTGTAAAGGAGCCACAACCGTTTTCCGCTTATCGGGAGTATTGACACCGTTTTGCGTCACAATGTAATATTTTGCCTGCACAGCTCCTTTTTTCCATGGATTATATACAACCAGACATTTGTACCCCTGATAGTATTCTATCACAAACCCGGTAGCGTACTTCGGCTTTACAACCGAGTCGGGAGCTACGTTTGCATTCGAACTGCCTTTCTGACTGCAAGAAGTGATCATGGCAACAGACAGGCATAATGCTAAAAACCAGCTAAATCGCGTAAACATCGTGAGTAAAATAAATTTTCCGCAAAAGTACGCATAATTCTGCAACCTCTTCAACAACCTTATTTCAAAAACATTTCAATTGAGTGCTATAGCTATTGGAAATTTGTGTACCTTCGTATCAAATTTGCAAACAAAGCAGAACTACAGTAACCATCTGGTTTATTTGCAATTGCACTAACAACACTCCTATAGTTTATTGCTTTATGCAACAATATCTTGACTTGCTGCAACGGGTTCTGGATGAAGGCGTCCACAAGGAAGACCGCACCGGAACAGGCACGATAAGTGTATTCGGCCATCAAATGCGGTTTCGCCTCGAAGACGGATTCCCGCTCCTGACTACCAAAAAGCTCCACCTGAAATCTATCATTTACGAATTACTCTGGTTTCTGAAAGGCGATACGAATGTAAAATACCTGCAGGACAACGGAGTGCGAATATGGAATGAGTGGGCTGATGAAAACGGAGAGCTCGGTCCCGTTTATGGTTCTCAATGGCGGTCATGGCCGGATTACAAAGGCGGTCATATCGATCAGATCAGCGAAGCGGCAGAAACCATCAAAAACAATCCGGATTCACGACGCATCATCGTCAGCGCATGGAATGTCGGGGCCCTGCCCGAAATGCATCTTCCTCCCTGCCATGCTTTTTTCCAGTTCTATGTGGCAAACGGCAGGTTAAGCCTGCAACTATACCAGCGAAGCGCTGATATCTTTTTGGGTGTTCCGTTCAACATCGCCTCTTACGCATTGTTGCTACAAATGATGGCGCAAGCCACCGGGCTGAAAGCCGGCGATTTTGTTCATACGTTGGGAGATGCACATATTTACACCAACCACCTCGAACAGGTGCACCTGCAGCTCTCTCGCGAACCACGCGCTTTACCTCAGATGATAATCAACCCCGAAAAGAAAAATATTTTCGACTTCGAATACAGCGATTTCGTGCTCGAAGGGTACGATCCGCATCCGCATATTAAAGGCGCAGTGGCCGTTTAATGATACGTTCACCACGCACAACAAACATAAAGAATCTCAAATACGACAAAAATGATTTCTATTGATTTACGCAAGCTGATCAAGCATGTTCCCAATACAATTACATGTTGTAATTTATTCTCGGGGTGTATCGCCATTTCAGCGGGTTTTGACGGCCAATATCTGTTGGCACTTATTTTCATTTTATTGGCAGCTGTTTTTGACTTTTTCGACGGATTTGCAGCTCGCATGTTACATGCTTACTCGCCCATGGGCAAAGAGCTCGATTCACTGGCTGATATAGTAAGTTTTGGTGTAGCGCCATCGGCAATGGTTTTTTCGATTTTGTACGATTGTCTGCCTCTCGACTGGCACATTCTCAGCTACCTGGCATTCCTGATCGCCATTTTCTCGTGCCTCCGTCTCGCCAAATTCAATATCGACACGCGACAGACAACATCTTTCATAGGACTTCCTGTCCCGGCGAATGCTATTTTCTGGGCTTCGTTCGTCTACACCTCCAATAATCTGTTTGCATCTATTTATTGGGAGTACTACATCATTCTGATCGCTATTTTCTGCTACTTATTGGTATCCGAATGGCCCATGTTTTCGTTGAAAATGAAAAACTTAAAGTGGGAAGACAACAAAATTCAGTTTAGCTTTCTGATAACATCTGCCCTCATTGTTCTCGTGTCCCGTTTCAGTCCCGGATCGCTCGCCATGGTCATTGCCGTATATGTGCTATTTTCGATCGGGAGTTACATTTCTAAAAAACAGTAAAAAATACAGGAAGGCACGTATTTGTGTTGTATGGCTTCAAAAAAAATTGCTACTTTTAACGCCAGATTTATCAAACACAAATTAATTATTAACATCTAACAAAATCAACCTATCAAATGAACACAAATCAAAAAAGCTACGCATTGCCAATAGCAATGATGTTTGCATTGTTCTTTATGATTGCCTTCGTAACCGGACTGCCAAGTCCTATGGGGGTCATCGTTGCCAAACAGTTTGGCGCTACCAATTTTGAATCTCAGTTGGGATTCCTCGGCAACTTCCTTGCCTATGCTTTTATGGGCATCCCGGCAGGTATGATGCTAAAGAAAATCGGATACAAAAAAACAGCTCTTTCTGCCATTATCGTAGGATTTGTAGGGGTATCCGTACAATTTCTTTCGGGTCAGGTCGGCAGTTTCTCTGTTTACCTGATCGGTGCATTTATTTCCGGTTTTTCAATGTGTATGCTCAACACGGTAGTTAATCCAATGCTCAACACACTCGGAGGCGGAGGAAACAAAGGAAATCAATTAATCCAGTTCGGAGGTTCAATCAACTCAATCGGTGCAACAATTACCCCAATGCTTGTAGGCTGGTTAATGGGTGCTGTAGCCGGAAGAACCATCGAAAAAGCTAATCCTGCGTTATTCCTTGCTTTAGGCATTTTCGCGCTGGCATTTGTTGTTCTTCTTTTTGTTGACATACCAGAACCTCACATGGAAAAGGCTGAAGACAAAAAAGTAAAAGACACTCACAGTCCTCTTTCTTTCCGCCACTTCATCTTCGGGGCAGTAGCTATCTTCATCTATGTTGGTATCGAAATCGGCATTCCAAGTACTGCAAATCTTTATATGACAGCACAATCATCAGCAGCCAACCCTGGCCTTGGTATTGATGCGACCATTGCAGGAAGTATCGTAGGTCTTTACTGGTTGCTTATGCTGGTCGGTCGTTTGACAGGTGCTTCTATCGGTGCTAAAGTTTCAAGTAAAACCATGTTGACAGCTGTAGCTTCAACCGGTCTTATCCTGATTCTTCTCGCCATATTCAGTCCGAAATCACTGGTTGTTACCGTTCCATTCATTGGCACAGTAGTTCCTATCAGTGTTATCTTCATTGTACTTTGCGGACTTTGTACCTCCATTATGTGGGGTGGAATTTTCAACCTTGCAGTAGAAGGTCTGGGCAAATACACAGCTGCTGCTTCCGGCATCTTCATGGTAATGGTTTGCGGTGGTGGTATCGTTCCTCTCATTCAGGGATGGGTATCCGACCATTTCGGCTACATCAGCAGCTATTGGGTAATGTTTGCATGTCTGGCTTATATGCTCTGGTATGCACTTGTAGGCTGCAAAAACGTGAACAAAGATATTCCAGTTGAATAACCACATAATCTTTTACCAACATCATGGAAAGTCCTTATGTAATTGGCATTGATATGGGTGGTACAAATACCGCCTTCGGCATTGTTGACATGCGTGGTGAAGTATTGCGCCGAGGTGCCATCAAAACTCAGAAACACACAGACGTAAACCTCTATATTGATGAATTGTATTCCGCTTTAATGGAAATCATCGAAGAGGTAGGCGGCATCGAAAAAATTAAAGGCATCGGAATGGGTGCCCCCAACGGGAACTATTACACCGGGAACATTGAATTCGCTCCTAACCTTCCCTGGAAAGGCGTTATCCCATTTGCAAACATGCTGAAAGAAAAATTCGGTGTTCCGGCAGCTTTGACCAATGACGCTAATGCAGCAGCTATCGGCGAAATGACCTATGGCGCAGCCCGCGGCATGAAAAATTTCATCATGATCACTCTGGGAACCGGAGTTGGTAGCGGCATCGTCATCAACGGACAGTTGGTGTACGGTCACGACGGCTTTGCCGGTGAACTCGGGCACACCACTATCGTTCGCAACAACGGACGTGTTTGCGGTTGCGGAAAAACCGGCTGCCTCGAAACTTACACATCGGCTACCGGCGTTGCACGTACAGCAAGAGAATTGCTTGAAATCCGCAAGGACGACAGTCTGTTGCGCAACATTCCTCTCGAAAGCATCACCTCGAAAGATGTGTTTGATGCGGCTGTGAAAGGCGATGCAATTGCGCTCGAAATTTTTGAATATACGGGCAAACTGCTGGGTGAAGCTTTTGCTGACTTTGTTGCTTTCAGCGCACCTGAAGCCATCGTAATCTTCGGCGGCTTGGCAAAATCGGGCGATCTGATTATGAAGCCCGTACGCGACAACATGGAGCAAAACCTGTTGCCCATCTGGAAAGGCAAAGTCAAATTACTGTTCTCTGCCCTCAATGAAGCCGATGCAGCCGTTCTTGGTGCAAGTGCTTTAGCCTGGGAACTGAAATAAGATTTCACTATTTTGTCTGATAAAACAGCCTGCGGGATCTCCCGTGGGCTGTTATCATAAACACAAGATTATAAATTTCACACCAATGAAAAAAGACAACCGACTTTCCTGGGGGATCACCCTTATCTTCTTCGGCATCCTTTTCCTGCTGGATCACCTGCATTTCATTCCTGACAGTGCTGCTCAGTACATTTTTGAATTCCGGAATTACCCTATTTATGCCGGCATCATCTTCCTGCTGACCAATAAAAACCTGACCATTGGGATTGTTTTGCTGGTTATCGGGCTTTTCCTTCGCCTTTCCGATATCATTCAGATGACCCGTAATTTCTCCGAATACGTTTGGCCTTTGCTTTTGATTGTTGCCGGGGCAGTTCTACTGTTTGGTTCAAAAAAAGGGAAACGCTAATCTATCGTTTATGAAAGTGGTTTGTATTGGAGCCGGGAATGTGGCTACTCACTTATCCCAAGCGCTTTATAAAGCAGGATTCGTCATAACCCAGATCGTTAGTCGCACAGAAGAAAATGCCAAAGCACTGGCTCTGTCTGTCGATGCCGACTGGACAACCAATCCTGACAATATTGAAGACGCTGATATCTATATCTATTCTGTCAGCGACTCCGCATTGGGTGAGATGATACACCGGAATCCCAGAAAGAACGGGTTGCATGTACACACAGCCGGAAGCATGTCGCTGTCTCTGTTTGAAGGATATAAAGAACGGGGTGGAGTTTTGTATCCGTTGCAAACTTTTTCAAAAGGGAAAGCAGTTAATTTCAAGGATATTCCTCTTTTTATAGAGGCATCCAATGCTGACGACCTGAATGTTCTCAGAGAACTGGCGTCTGGTATCAGCAATAAAGTATACGAAGCGAGCTCAGCACAGCGGCAACAGCTACATCTGGCGGCCGTATTTGCCTGCAACTTCACCAACCATCTGTTTGCCATCGCCGAATCCATTTTGCACGAAGCAGATATTCCATTTGAAGTGCTTCGCCCCCTGATTCAGGAAACCATTGACAAAACAGCAACGCTTTCACCTCGCGAAGGTCAGACCGGACCTGCCGTCAGGAAAGATTTCAACGTAATGAACAAACACCTTGACAAGTTAACAGATCATCCGGAATGGCAAGAGATATATCGATTACTGTCTCAGGATATTATTAATAACCACCGAGGTTAAAACTATGGCATCAATAAAAAATGCGGAACCATAATTGATTCCGCATTTTTTATTGATGTTTATTTATTCACCTCGAATTCAAGTATTTCTCCCAACTTTTGCTCTTCCAGATAATGTATTAATGGTCTGGATACGTTAATTGATTTACTTCGGGCAAACATCTTAATATTCACATTGTTTACCTCATCTTTCACATTAAAGAAAAGAGAGGTTCGTCCGGTTACAGACTGTTCAAAAGCCAAAGCCTTCAGGTCACTGATCAATTCGTCGGTCAGCTGATTCAGATCTATCCCGATGTTCAGCGATTTAATCAGCGTTCCCTTCACGTTGTGCAGCTCTTCAATTTTAGATATTTTGAATTCCCACACGATCGGTTCGTCCGGACTACGCTCCTTCTTGAATTTCCAGTCCGAGCCGCGTTCTTTTACGTTTCCGCGAAGACAAACGAACAAGTCCTTGATCATATATTTGTTATACTCTATGTAATCGTTGCCGAAAAGCATAAATTCATACGATCCGGAGTAATCCTCAATCATGAGCGAACCGAAAGGCCGTCCGGTTTTGGTCGTCCCCTGCCGGAACCCTGTAACAATTCCACCGGCAACCACTTCCCTACCCTTCAACTCTTCAATATCTTTGAAGTCAATCATGTGGGTATTACATCCATATTTCAGCTCCAACTCAAACTCATCCAGCGGGTGAGCCGAAAGGTAAATACCGACATAATCCCGCTCCTTATTGAGACGTTCAAGTGTAGACCATTCTTCTGCAGGAGGCATTACCGGTTTGGCAATTTCTACCTCCTCAAATCCTCCGAAAAGAGAATTGGTGATGGTTGCTTTATCGTTTTGCACTTTGTTGCCATAGCGCATCAACGAATCAAGTGCCGGTTCGTCTTTGCCATTCGAGGCAAAGTATTGTTCGCGTTTCACATCGCTAAAAGTATCAAAAGCACCTGCAAGAATAAGACTTTCAACTGTTTTTCGGTTACAGGCGTTGAGATTCACGCGTTCCATAAAATCGAACACGCTCTGGTACGGACCATTTTTCTCCCGTTCACTTACAATAGCTTCAACGGCCCCTTCGCCCACACCTTTAATACCACCTAAACCAAAACGAATTTCACCCTTACTGTTGGAGACAAATGTCAGGCGGCTTTCGTTCACATCAGGTCCAAGAACCGGAATTCCCATCGCCTTACACTCATCCATAAACTTGGAGATTTCAGTGATGTCGTCCTTATTTCGGGTTAAGTTGGCAGCCATAAATTCTGCCGGATAGTTCGCCTTGAGGTATGCCGTCTGGTAAGCAATCCAGGAATAGCAGGTAGCATGCGATTTGTTGAAAGCATAAGACGCGAACTTTTCCCAATCGCCCCATATTTTCAGTACCACCTCTTCCGCATAACCGTTTTTCTTACAGCCTTCAACAAATTTCACCTTCAGGTGAGCCATTTTGTCTTTCAGCTTCTTTCCCATGGCCTTACGCAATGTATCACTCTCGCCTCGTGTAAAGTCGGCCAACAAACGCGAGAGTAACATCACCTGTTCCTGATAGACTGTAATCCCATAAGTGTCTTTCAGGTACCGTTCCATAATAGGAATATCGTACACAATAGGTTTTCGGCCGTGCTTACGATCGATAAAATCAGGGATGTACTCCATTGGCCCCGGACGATAAAGGGCATTCATCGCGATCAAGTCCTCAAACTGAGTAGGACGCAGCTCGCGAAGGTATTTCTGCATACCGGCCGATTCAAACTGGAATGTTCCGGTAGTGCGACCGATACTGTAAAGTTCGTACGTCTTCTTATCGTCAATAGGAATTTTGTCAATATCAAGATCTATGCCCCGTGACTGTTTGATATTCTTCAACGCTTCCTTAATGATAGAAAGAGTCTTCAATCCAAGAAAGTCCATCTTTATAAGACCCACATTCTCAATAACAGAACCTTCGTACTGCGTTACCAGAACATCCTCGTCGCTTCCTTTTTCCTTGGCGGTACTAAGAGGCACAAACTTTGTCAGGTCGTCGGAACCAATAATAACACCACAAGCGTGAACACCCGTCTGGCGGATGGTTCCTTCAAGCATTTCGGCATATTTCAGGGTATCGGACAGCGTCCTGTCGTTCGAGTTGAGAGCCGCTTTCAGTTCCGGAACATATTTCAGGCAGGTCTTCATGTTCACCTTCACCGGCTTATCGTCCACATCCGGCAAACGATCAGGTATCAGCTTGGTAAGTTGAATTGCCTCCTGAAGCGGAAGATTCTGCACCCGGGCAACGTCTTTGATACTCGACTTGGTGGCCATTGTACCATAGGTAATAATGTGTGCCACCTTCTCTTTACCGTATTTCTCCGTTACCCAACGCAATACTTCACCACGCCCGTCATCATCGAAGTCAATATCGATATCAGGCATTGATATACGGTCGGGGTTAAGGAAACGCTCAAACAGAAGGTCGTATTTAATAGGGTCGATATCGGTAATTTTGAGGCAGTAG
Organism: Paludibacter jiangxiensis; assembly: GCF_001618385.1. Lineage (NCBI taxonomy): Bacteria > Pseudomonadati > Bacteroidota > Bacteroidia > Bacteroidales > Paludibacteraceae > Paludibacter > Paludibacter jiangxiensis. Next base: position 391,972 of record NZ_BDCR01000001.1, read on the forward strand.
GCAACTGCAGAACCAGCCGCAGAACCACGACCGGGACCAACAGAAACACCCATATTTCTGGCAGCCTGGATGAAATCCTGCACAATAAGGAAGTAGCCGGGAAAACCCATTGTCTTCATCACGTCCAGCTCAAATTCGATGCGTTCGAGGGCTTCCGCAGGTAGCGGATCCCCATAACGTTCCTTTGCCCCAATAAAAGTCAGTTCCCTCAAATAATCGGATTCAAACTTGATACGGACAACTTTGTCGTATCCACCCAGCTTATCAAACCGGTCACCGAACTCTGTCCGCAGGTCTTCCTCTGAGAAACGTTCTCTGTATGTCTGGTCAGATCCAAAACTCTCCGGAATCGGGAACATCGGCATCAACGCGTCCGAGTCGATACTGTATCGTTCTACCTTATCAGCAATTTCGAGAGTATTAGCAAGAGCCTGAGGCACATCCGCAAAAAGCGCCGCCATTTCCTCTGGCGTTTTCAACCACTCTTGCTTGGTGTAACGCATTCGGTTCGGATCGCTAAAATCCTTACCCGTACTCAAACAGATCAAGCGATCATGGCCTTCCGCATGTTCCTGATTTACAAAGTGAACATCATTGGCCGCAATCACTTTCGTATTGGTCTTTTCTGCCAGTTCGAGCAACTTCGCGTTCACGATCTGCTGCTTTTCGTACACGTTGAAATCAGCCTGAGGCACTTCTGCTTTATGACGTTGTAATTCAAGGTAGAAATCTTCGCCAAAACGCTCCTTAAACCACATGATCGCCTGCTCTGCACCTTCTATATCGCCGGACAAGATTTTACTCGGAATCTCGCCCCCCAGACAAGCTGTTGTAACGATCAAACCTTCTTTGTATTTATCCAAAATATCTTTGTCAATACGCGGACGGTAATAATACCCGTCAATCCAAGCAGCAGAAATCAGCTTACAGAGATTTTGATAGCCCTTTTTATTTTTGGCCAACAGGATAAGGTGATGCCCGCTACCATCTTCTTTTATCGATTTATCGAAACGGGTACGACGTGCGACATACGTTTCACACCCAAGAATCGGTTTGAAAAGGTGAGATTCAGCTTCCTTGAGCTTCGTCTGCAACCCGGCAATTTCAGATTCAGAGCCTCCTCCTGCTTTGAGTTCTCCAATCTGCGCCTTCAGTTGCTTTATTTCATCTTTAACCTTACCATTCTTTTTATTCGCGTAGTCGCAGAGTTCCTTAATACCGAACATAGAGCCATGGTCTGTCAGGGCAAGAGCGTTCATGCCGGTAGCCACCGCTTTATCAATCAGGTCATTCACTTTCGACATTCCGTCAAGAATGGAATAATGCGAGTGAACATGCAAATGCACGAATTTGTTCATATATATGATAATAAACTATTTACAATTAGAAAAATGGGGAATGTGTTTTTGGAATTTCCCGGTTCAAAGTTACAAAAAAGGAAGGTTGTCTTTCGCTGCTGTTGAATAAAATTCGACCAACATCAGTGCTAAAACAATAATAAGCCATAAACAACCGGCTACAGAAGTTATCTGCGGAAGATGATTTTCACCAGGCGGTACCACACTCTCTGAATTTGAACAAAAATCCATCTTTCAGATCTGTGCAGACGTTCGAATTTATAATGTGGCTGATGGAGAGTACTGAAACGTTCGTCGGTATTATCGGGTTTCTCATATTGTTCAGGATAAACCACCAAAACATTGTGCGCAGTATCCGACAAAACAGAATTTTCCACCAGCTTATCGAAAGTTTCGTCATACGAGATGGCATTAGGACGAGCAGCAAAAAAGACGCACATATCGGTATCTGTTATATTTCCCGACAGCGGATGCAGTTCATCCACGGAATGATACAGAAAAAACTCAAGAGAAACGCCATGATGCATTTGTTTGTGATGCATCACAATAGCACGTGTTTCAGGTGTTGAATAAACCATAATTTCCACATGCAGCTTTCTTGCAATATTGCTCACATGGGCAAAACACCGCCCGAACCCTACCTCCAGTTCGGCTTTTCCCGGCAAGAACACAATCAATCGGGATGTCTGTTTCAGATGGAAGACCGGCTTGTAAATAAACAGTGAACAGCTTACTCCTTTCAACAACATTTCCGTCATCAATCCGAAAAGCGTATCGCGTGATTTGAGTTTCTGGTGCAAACCAATCACCACATCTGTAATTGCATATTCTTTAGCTGAATAGAGAATGCCACTTGCCACATTCACATCATAGCGGGAAATTCGTTCCACCCACTGATCGGCAACCGACGCCACCTTAGCAGCCTGCAACAACAAGCGATCTCCTTGTTCTTTATGAGCCTCGTCGTTGTCGTTCACTACCCGGAGAGCATACAAATCTTCTTTCGACCTCGGGTTTTTAATGGCGATGGAAAATTCGACGAGGTGATCCAGCGTATGAGGATTAGCAACAGTAAACATTATGCGTTCACGTCTTTTCTCTTCCGGCACCGAATCATCCGCAATACGTCCGGCCGACAACATTTGCCTTGCAGCATTCTCTGTCACAAGCATGCTTATAGTGCCCGACACCAAAATCATAATGACCGCGCCTGTCATCACGCTGTCCGGAAGCAAATGTGATCCGTCGGGCAAAGTAATTGCATAGCCAATCATGACGGTAACCAGCGTGATACCCGCCTGACCGTTACTCAGCCCGAAAATCATCTGTCGCTCGTATCTGTTCATCGAGAATGTTTTCTGCGTCAGAAAGGCAACAATCCATTTGGAGCAAACGGGAACCAAAACCATGACCAAAGCCACCAGAATTGCATCAAAACCGGAACCCAGCACCCGAAAATTGATTATCATACCCAAGGAGATAAGGAAAAAGGGAACAAACAGAGCGCTTCCCACAAATTCCAGCCGATTCATAAGTGGCGATATCTTTGGAATTAAGCGATTAAGCGATATACCTACCATGAAAGCTCCCAAAACACTTTCCAGGCCTGCTACCTGCGCAAAGAAAGCTCCAAAAAAGACCAGTGCCAACACAAAAATATATTGCAACACACTATCTTCAAATCGTTTAAAAAACGAATGCGCTATTTTGGGATAAAGCCACAAGACGATAACAGCGAACAAAATCATCTTGGCACTTTCCAGCAACCATGAAGTATTGGATCTCAGCAACGAAAACTGATCGGATACGAGAGTAAGAATAACCAGCGACGCGGTAACCGTGATAATGCTACTGACTGTAGCAATTTTAACCGGACGGCGGGCACCCAGACAAAAACGGCTCACCACGGGATAAGCCACCAGGGTATGAGTCGCATACATGCTGGCCAGCAACACAGAAGTTGCAAAACTAAAATGAAGAAGATACATGCCGGACAAAAGCCCCAGCGTCATTGCCACAACAAACGAATAAAAACCAAACACGCCGCCTTTAATCCTGTTCTTGCGCAAATCGTTGATTTCAATCGAGACGCCCGACATGAACACAACATAAAGCAATCCAACATTACCAAAAAGATGGAAGCTGTCATCATTCGAAAGTACGTTAAAACCGAACGGGCCAAGAGCTATTCCTGCCAGTACCAAGCCCACCAGTGGAGGAACCCTCAACCTGTTGAGCAACAATGGAGAGAACAGAATAACCAGCAAAACGACCGCAAAAATCAAGGTCGGACTTGCCAGTGGCAATATGAAAGGAGAAGCGGGATGCATCAATGGTATAAGAGTAATTCTGTACAAGAAGCTGTATTAACAGGCTCTTGTGGCAAATATACGAAAAGTTTGAAACAATCGGAGGAAGAATCGGGAATTGCTGATACCTGATTTTGAACGAATATTTTCCTTAACTTTGCACTCCGAAATTACAGAACCACATTGCCTGCTAATAATCTAACAGGCAAGCAAAAACAGAGCACATGCCTGCACAACCATACATTTATGAGCTTAAAATGAAGGTGCGCGACTACGAATGCGACCTTCAGGGTATTGTAAACAATGCCAATTATCAACACTATTTCGAGCACACACGTCACGAATTTTTGCTGACCAAAGGTGTTAGTTTCTCCGAATTGCACGAACAGGGAATAGACGCTGTGGTAGTTCGTCTGGAAATGGCGTTCAAATCGTCCTTACGGCCAACCGAAGAGTTTGTCTCCAAACTCTACCTAAAAAAAGAAGGGTTGCGTTACGTTTTTTATCAGGCCATTTATCGCCTTGCCGACAACAGACTGTGCATTACGGCCAAAGTGGATAATGCTGTATTAATCAACGGAAGGCTTGGACATTGCGAAGCTCTTGATAAAATAGTAGAAGAGTGCGAAAAGAGCATTCCGCAATAAACCGATTCGGGTATTAAAACGGACTGCCAAAAAAGTGCGCTTTATATTTGAGGTAGGGTTCTATGTGACGGCGACGTTTTTCTTCGAAAATATCAGCAACCGTAATCATGATCCCTGTATCAAAAATATTGGCGAACTCCTGATTGATACCGGTACCGAACGTTTTCATTGTAGGTGACAGCCCGATATAAGCATTGATAAGCGCCGGAATATTAACCCCAAGCGTGCGGACTTCGAGATTGAGTTTGCGGTAGTTATCCTTAAACGTCTTTTCGTTAAAGAAGGCATCGTAGTGTTTCATCTTTTCTTCTGATGGACGAAAATCCTGCTCCTTTAACGTTACCAGCGATTCATCATCATTGAAATAACGATACATGAAATAAAGGATCATATCACGTGCTTCCGCGTTGAAATCGGGATAAATAGTCACTTTACCGATAAGATAGTCAGTATGCTCATCGGTAGCCAATGCTCCCAGACCATCCCAAAGATTGTCGAGAGCAAAAAGACTTTTAGCTCCTTTATGCGAAGATTGATAAGCCGGAGGCACAAAAGCGCGTCCAAGATCAATAGTTCTGGGAAGATATTCGTTAATGAATTTCGGAGAAAAATGAAACATGTGAGAAGTAACCGCCACCGGCTGGCCTTCGGAGTCAAATTTCATGTCGCGTCCGTGAAGGAAACGGTAGCCACCCATGATTTCTCTTTCCTCCTCGTTCCATACAATCAGTTGCTTATATGGCTCGTCCATCGTATCAAACTCGTCCACGTCGATTTCCAGACCGGTACCACCTCCGGAAGCCCGAAACGAGAGTTCGCGCAGTCGGCCTATCTCCCTCATCACGTTGGGTGAATCGTGAGCCGTAATGACATAAATATGATTATTTGCCTTATTCGTGGGACGTAAGAGTTTGTCTGCCGTCAGCTCGCTTAAAAGTAAATTTGTATCTACGGGAGGTATAATATCAATCATAAGTTTAATAAAAAAACCGGACAAAAGTAAACATAATTATCGAACAATCAGACAGAGAGAACAGATTAATTTTTTGTTACAGATAAAAACAAAAAACAACAGCAACGGTCCGACCGCCCGAAAAAGCCTTCAAATCTCTATAAAACAAGCCACTACAAAACACACACTGACTTTCAGTCAATTATAAGATTTTCCCTGCGAATAAAATTTTAAGAAATCGGATAAAAGCTGTTGAAAACATGTTGGAAAATATTCAATGTGTTTTAAAGTGGGGAATTGTGGGGCAGTGAAAAATTGTATATCTTTACATCATCTTATGCAGTTTTGAAACAACATGTCAGTTTTTATTGGAAATAGTGACGCAAAGGCCGATGCAAAGGGCAGAATTTTCATTCCAGCCCATTATCGCAAGGCGCTTCAGGAGGGCGAAAGCAGCCGTCTCGTGATGCGAAAAGATCCTTACAGCAATAGCCTCATGCTTTATCCGGAAACGATATGGAATCAAAAACTCACTACCCTGAAAAACGGACTTGACGAATGGAATCCGACCCATCAGATTGTTCTCATGCAATATGTCTCTGAAGCCGAATGGCTGGACATGGACTCACAAGGCCGGGTACTCATTCCAAAGAAATATCTCCAGCTGATTGGAGCCGAATCTGAAGTTCAGTTTGTCGGAATGCTCGACACGTTTTCGCTGTGGGCAAAAGGCAATTTCGAAAAAGCCAAGCTGCCGGCCGACGAATTCACCAGTCTTTTGCAGCAAATCATGTCTAAGCCCAAAAACACGCAAGAACAATAAAATCAATCTCCTTTACTATGAGTGAATATCACGTACCTGCCCTTTTAAACGAAACCATCGACGGATTAAACATCCGCCCGGACGGGGTGTATGTTGACGTCACCTTCGGAGGTGGAGGACATTCAAAAGAAATTCTCAGCCATCTGGGCAAAAATGGCAAACTGTTGGGCTTTGATCAGGATGAAGCCGCCTATAACAACCGGCTGGACGACGAACGCTTTATCTTTGTCCGCAGCAATTTTCGCTACATCAGCAACTTCCTCAAATATCACGGCATCGAAAAGGTAGACGGTGTTTTAGCCGATCTGGGTGTGTCGTCGCATCACTTCGACAGTGCCGATCGTGGTTTTTCGTTCCGTTTTGACGGCAATCTCGATATGCGGATGAACAAAAAATCCACGCTCAGTGCCGAACAAATAATCAATTCGTATCCGGAAGAAAAGTTGGCCAATCTCTTCTATAATTACGGAGAACTGAACAACTCCCGAAAACTTGCCTCGGCAATTGTCAAAGCACGATCTCAAAATAAAATCACCACGATCAACGAATTGCTGGAAATTCTGCAACCTTTCTTCCGATTTGAACGGGAAAAGAAAGATCTGGCAAAAGCATTCCAGGCCATCCGCATTGAGGTGAATAACGAGATGGGTACCCTGAAAGAATTGCTGACCCAGATTCCGGACTTACTGAATCCCGGAGGCAGATTGGCCGTTATCACCTATCATTCGCTAGAAGACCGCCTGGTAAAAAATTTCATCCGGAGTGGAAACATGGAGGGAAAAATTGAGAAAGATTTCTACGGCAATGTACAAACGCCCCTCAAAGCGATTAACAACAAACCTATTATCCCTACCGACGAAGAAGTAACAACAAACCCGAGAGCACGAAGCGCGAAGTTACGCGTAGCAGAAAAGGTTAGTGAACGAAAATAGCACGAACATGGACTCGACAGAACAAACCACACAACCGAAAGAAACGGCAAAAACCAAACAATGGAGCTTCCGTCAATGGATGAGCGGAGACATTCTGACCACTGATTTTTTCAGAGGGCAGATTTTTCTCTTTCTTTTGCTTTGTGTTATAGCTATATTTTATATTGACAACCGTTTTGCCTGCGAACAACAAATCGTGAAGATCAACCGGCTAAAAGAGCAGCTCACCAATGCCAAATACGAATCGTTAACCACCTCGTCTATTCTGATGCAAATCAGCAGACAATCGCAGGTTAGCGTCGAAGTGACCAACAAAGGCATTGACCTTCAACCATCTTCAGAACCCGCCATAAAAATAGATGACAATGAACAATGACCGCCGCGACATATTGCTCCGATTTGGTATTGTGTATGTAATAATACTGGCAGTAGCCGCCGCAATTGTTTTCAAAATAATTGACATACAGTACCTTGAACGACCAATATGGATGAAGTTAGCCTCAAGGCTGACGCAGGCCGACAGAGAGGCTCCGGCTAACCGCGGCAATATCTTTGCCGCCGACGGAGAACTTTTGGCAAGTACACTGCCAAAATATTACCTCTACATGGACATGCGGTCTGACGCGTTGCACGACACTATAAAGAATCACAAGAAGCCGCTTTTCTACGAAAAAGTCGACTCTTTGGCAATGTCTCTGTCCAGAAAACTGGGAGACAAATCAAAAGACGAGTATAAAAGAAGCCTCATCAGCGCTTTCAAACGGGTTGACAAACGCTTTTTGCTCTACCCTTATCTGGTGTCATTCTCCGACATGCAGCAAATCAGGAAATTTCCGTTGTTCAATTTAGGAAAAATAAAAAGCGGTCTGTGTGAAGAAGTCTATGCACGACGTGTGCGTCCTTTTGGCGATTTGGGATCAAGAACCATCGGAGATATTTACGGAGACGGAGCCCGTGGCGGCAAAAACGGTATAGAGCTTGCATTCGATTCGTTACTCAAAGGCAAACCGGGCGTTTTCTCACGCCAGCGCATCGCCGGAAGGTGGGAAAACGTGGTGGCCGTTCCACCGGAAAACGGAGCCGACATCTTTACCACTCTTGATGTATCCATTCAGGATATTACCGAAAGTTCGCTTCTGAAAGAGATGACAGCACTGCAAGCCAATGAAGGCTGTGCCGTGGTAATGGAAGTAGGCACCGGTGAGATTAAAGCCGTGGCAAATCTCGGTCGTCTGCCGGACGGAAGCTATGCAGAACGCAGAAATGAAGCCTTTGCCGATCAGGGAGAACCGGGATCAACATTTAAAGTTGCCTCTATCATGGCAGCCCTCGATGACGGATTAATTTCGGAAAATGATACTGTCGATACCGGAAACGGCCTTTATTCATTCTTTGGACAGGTGATGAAAGACCACAACGCAGACCGTGGCGGGTATCACAAAATATCTGTTGCTCAGGCTATCTGGTATTCTTCCAACGTGGGCGTTTCCAAAGCAATTTACAATGCCTATAAAAACAATCCGGGAGCATTTGTCGACAAGCTGTACAGCATGAAGTTGAACCAGCGCATGCATTTTGACATTCCCGGAGCGGGAAGGCCACACATCAAGCACCCGAACGACAAGAATTCAATTTGGTCGAACACCTCTCTTCCATGGATGTCAATCGGATATGAAGTCGGGATGCCTCCCATTTACACGCTGGCATTCTACAATGCTATTGCCAACGGAGGCAAGATGATCCGTCCTTATTTAGTAAGATCAGTGCAACGGGATGGCAAAGTTATCAAATCGTTTACAACCGAAACCATAAACGAAGCCATCTGTAAACCGACAACCCTGACAAAAATCAAAGCAATGCTCGAAGGTGTTGTCACCAGCGGAACCGGTAAGAGTGTTGCATCGCCGTTTGTGAAAATTGCGGGTAAATCAGGAACAGCACAAATTTCGAAAGGCAGCGCCGGTTACAAATCGAACGGAGTCACCCACCAGGTTTCGTTTTGCGGGTATTTTCCGGCAGACAATCCCCGCTATACGGTTATTTGCGTGATTCGTCAACCACAAATAGGCATCGCATCAGGCGGACACATGGCCGGGGCAGTTGTTAAAGATATTGCGGAACTTGTTTACGCTAAGAAAATTACCGTAACGCCGAAAGAGATTGCAAAAACCAATAACACCCCGAAAATTCCGGCTGTGAAAGGTGGTAATTACAACGAAGTACAAACCGTACTTTCCCGACTGGCAATCAACTTCATGGGAGACAAGGGCAACTATAAATGGATCCAGACTTTATCGGATGCAAGCAGCGTTCAGATACGTCCCATGGACAACAGAAGGAATTCTGTTCCCAATGTCGTTGGATTAGGGGCTAAAGATGCCGTATATTTACTGGAAAACATTGGCTTACGCACGCAACTGGTTGGTCGCGGAAAGGTGGTGGCTCAATCGCTGGCTGCCGGTGCTTATCCGCAGAAAGGCCAAACGGTTATTCTCTCATTGCAATAGAGACAGAAATCAGAAATTCAACTATTAGAAAAAGGACTTAAAATGCAGTTATCATCATTAATCCAAAGCATAGATATTATCAAGACGATCGGCAGCACCGACGTTGAGATTGCCAATGTACAGTTCGACTCGCGCAAAGCGACCGAAGGATCACTTTTTATTGCCACCAGAGGGACAGCAACTGACGGGCACCAATATATATCCAAAGCAATTGAACAGGGAGCTATCGCTGTTGTTTGCGAAGAATTGCCGGAAGCACTCAACGATGAAGTCACTTATATTCTCACCGACAGCAGTTCTGACGCGTTGGGACAAATAGCCCACACCTGGTTTGGAAAACCTTCCACAAAACTAACACTGGTAGGGGTTACCGGCACAAACGGCAAAACCACCACAGCCACTCTTCTATACCAACTGTTCCGCAAATTCGGGCACAAAAGCGGGCTGCTTTCGACCGTATGCAATTACATCGACGAACGTCCGGTAGAGGCCACACACACCACACCGGATCCTCTTGAACTCAATCAACTGTTGGCAGAGATGGTTTACGAAGGTTGCGAGTATGCTTTCATGGAAGTAAGCTCCCACTCTATCGATCAACGGCGTATTGCAGGGCTGCAATTTGCAGGCGGAATATTCAGCAACATTACCCGTGACCACATTGATTATCACAAAACTTTCGACGCATACCTGAAAGCAAAAAAACGTTTCTTTGACGATTTGCCCGAAACAGCATTCGCGCTCACCAATTTGGACGACAAAAACGGCATGGTGATGCTGCAAAACACCAAAGCCGGAAAGAAAACATATTCCACACGTACGCTGGCCGATTTCAGAGGTAAAATCATTGAAGAAAACTTCGACGGCATGGTTCTTCATATGAACGACATAGAGGTTGCAGTTCCTTTTATTGGACGTTTCAACGTTTCCAATCTTTTGGCAGTATTTGGCACCGCCGTACTTTTGGGTTGTCCCGAACACGACGTATTGGTGCACCTGAGCAGTCTTCAACCTGTTTCCGGTCGTTTTGAAGCCTTGCGTTCTCCTAATGGGTTCACTGCAATTGTTGATTACGCCCATACCCCTGACGCACTGAAGAATGTACTCGGCACCATCAACGACATTGTCAATGGCAAAAGTCAGGTGATCACAGTGGTTGGTTGTGGAGGAAACCGCGACAAAGGAAAGCGCCCGATGATGGCCCGCGAAGCAGTGAGTGCCAGCAACAAAGTTATTTTTACTTCAGATAATCCACGCGATGAAGAGCCCATGGACATCCTGAACGATATGCTTGCCGGACTTAACGACGAAGAAAAACGCGGCACACTTACCATTCCTGACAGGGAACAGGCAATCAAAACAGCCTGTATGCTGGCTCAAAAAGGAGATGTTGTCCTCATTGCCGGCAAAGGCCATGAAGATTATCAGATCATCAAAGGTGTAAAACACCATTTTGACGACAAGGAAGTTGTCCGTGCGTATTTTGTCTCAATGCAATAATCCATCAACCAAAATATCCATTTCAAAACAAAGACCAAATGCTTTATTATCTTTTCCAATATCTTCACGATTTGCACGTTCCGGGGTCGGGTATGTTCAGCTTTATATCGTTTCGTGCCGGTATGGCCTTCATATTCGCCTTGTTGATTGCGACTCTGATCGGCAGGAAGATTATTAATTACATGCAGAAAAAACAAATCGGAGAAACCATCCGCGACATGGGGTTGGAAGGGCAACTTTCTAAAAAAGGCACGCCTACCATGGGAGGTGTTATCATCATCATCTCCATTCTGGTTCCGGTTTTGTTGTTCGGCATCCTGCACAACATATATACCGTACTGATGATCGTTTCTACCATCTGGCTCGGATGCATCGGTTTTCTGGATGACTACATCAAAGTATTCCGCAAAAACAAAGAAGGACTTCAGGGACGATTCAAAATTGTCGGACAAATCGGACTTGGCCTTATTGTCGGCCTGACGCTTTACCTGAGTCCTCAGGTGGTAATGCGCGAAAACGTAGGCGTAAAATACACCGGCAACGACCAGGAAGTAGTCATGTACCGCAATTACGATTTCAAATCGACGCAAACGACAATTCCTTTCGTCAAAAATCACAACTTCGATTACGCAGATGTTTTCTCATTCCTTGGAGAAAACGCTCAAACCTGGGGTTGGGTTCTTTTCGTGCTGGTAACGATTTTCATCGTCACGGCTGTATCTAATGGTTCAAATATGACCGACGGACTCGACGGACTGGCAACAGGCTCTTCGGCGATCATCGGGGTGACGCTCGGGATACTCGCCTACCTGTCGAGTAATATCAATTACGCGTCCTACCTCAACATCATGTATATACCCGACGCGGGCGAACTCGTGGTATTTGCCGCGGCATTTATCGGAGCTACTGTCGGATTCTTATGGTACAATGCCTTTCCGGCTCAGGTCTTTATGGGTGATACCGGCAGTCTGACACTGGGAGGTATCATTGCCGTCTTTGCAATCATTATTCACAAAGAATTATTGATCCCGATTTTGTGTGGTATTTTCCTGGTTGAGAACTTATCGGTAATGATACAGGTGGCACACTTCAAACGGACAAAAAGAAAATACGGGGAAGGTCGCCGGATATTTAAAATGGCTCCCCTCCACCATCATTTCCAAAAACCGGGAAATTCAGGCATACAGGCGCTGATCCAACGTCCATACCAGCCTATTCCCGAATCAAAGATCGTTATCCGTTTCTGGATGGTTGGCTTGATGCTCGCTGCATTAACCATCATCACACTAAAAATGCGTTAAATCTATAACTATACAACGTTATGGCAACAAAAATTGTAGTATTGGGAGCCGCTGAAAGTGGAATTGGGGCAGCAGTCCTTGCTCAAAAAGAAGGTTTTGAGATTTTTGTATCCGACTTCGGGAACATCAAGCCGGAATACAAAGAGATGCTCGAAAAATATAACATCCCCTGGGAAGAAGGAAAACACACCGAGGAAATAGTTCTTGCTGCATCCGAGATTATCAAAAGCCCGGGCATTCCCGAAAAAGCACCAATCATTAAGAAACTTCGTGAAAAAGGGACTTCTATTATTTCGGAAATAGAATTTGCCAAACGCTACACCAACGCAAAAATGATTTGTATCACGGGAAGCAACGGAAAAACCACCACCACTTCGCTGATATATCACACCCTGAAAAACGCTGGGCTCAATGTAGGTCTGGCGGGCAACATTGGCAAGAGTCTTGCATGGCAGGTTGCTGAGTGCAACTACGACTGCTACGTTGTGGAACTAAGCAGCTTCCAGCTCGACGGCATGTACGATTTCAAGGCCGACGTAGCCATCTTGCTCAACATAACCCCGGACCACCTGGATCGTTACGACTATAAATTTCAGAATTACATCGACTCAAAGTTTCGTATCATTCAGAACCAAACAGCGGAAGACGCCTTTATTTACTGGAATGACGATCCAATAATTACCGCAGAACTCGAAAAAAGAAACATCGCATCCAACCGTTTGCCATTTGCTCTTGAAAAGAAGAAAGATGAAAAGGCATACCTTGAAGGTAGTAATATCGTATTCAACATCAATGATCCGTTTTCCATTCCGCAGGGCGAATTGGCAATTCAGGGAATACACAACCTTTACAACACAATGGCTGCCGGTTTGGCTGCAAAAACCATCAATGTAAAAAACGAAGCAATCCGCCAGTCGTTCCGTAATTTTCAGGGAGTGGAGCACCGTCTGGAATACGTCGCCACAGTACGTGGAGTTCGTTACATCAACGATTCAAAAGCGACCAATGTCAATTCATGCTGGTATGCTCTGCAAAGCATGAAAACGCCCGTGGTGCTAATTCTCGGAGGAACCGACAAAGGAAATGACTACACCGAAATAGAAGAGCTTGTACGACAGAAGGCACACACTCTCATTTTCATGGGATTGGACAACCACAAGCTACATGATTTCTTCGATAAAATGGGCAAAAAAACGTTCGATGTTCAATCGATGGAAGCAGCGATAAAAACAGCCTACGAAAACAGTGTGAAAGGCGACACCGTTTTGCTTTCACCTTGTTGTGCAAGTTTTGACCTGTTCCAAAATTATGAAGACAGAGGTGTTCAGTTCAAAGAGCATGTCAGAAAATTATAATCACTAAATCCCGACGTTCATGTTAATGTTTTATTCAAATAAAAGAATTTCCAAATGGGGATTCTGGCACAAAAAGGGCAAGTGGCCATTCTGCATAACCGTAGGATTAAGCATTGGATTGGTCATTTATGCCTTGTTCCTCACTCTTTTTATCATTTCAGGCAGCTACTTGTCCGTTGCACGAATGATTGGAGCCACGCTTGCCATAGCACTCGGCGGCACGGTTATCGGATGGATGGCCTGGTACGAAAACGAAGAAAAATACGAGCACTGGCTTAAGTCTCAAAAAAAGAAATAAACACAAACGACTCATAAAATATCAGGTATGCGCGATTTTTTCAAAAAATATTTTCAGGGCGATTCGGTTATATGGACAGTATTTTTTCTGCTCTGTATGATCTCAATCGTGGAGCTTTACAGTGCCAGTAGTTCTCTGGCATTCAGAGCCTCCAACCATGCTGCCCCGATGCTCCGCCATGCCATGTTTCTGGCGTTGGGAGCTGCCATTGTAGCCGGCGTACACATGATCAACTACAAGAGCATCAACAAATTTGCATACATCCTGCTGGTCATATCGGTACTGGCCCTGATATATGCTCTATTGAGAGGGGTTAACGCCAATGATGCGAAACGCTGGATTGGAGTCGCCGGAATTCAGTTCCAGCCATCGGAATTTGCCAAAATCTCGCTGCTGGTTGTGGTCGCAGATCTGATTTCAAAAGCAAAGAATGCGGAAGAGCTCAACAAATCATTTTTAAAAATAGTCGGAGTAACGCTGGTTATTTGCGGCTTAATCTGTCTGGAAAACTTATCGACAGCGTGTATTCTGTTCGGGGTTGTTTTTCTGATGATGATCATCGGACGAATTCCATTTAAGAAATTAGGCATGTTGCTGGGTGGTATAGCTGTCGCTATTTTGCTTCTGATTGCATGTATGCATATTGTCCCTGAAAACCACCGTCCCAAAGCATTCAACCGTTATTACACCTGGGAGAACCGTATTGCCAGGTTTATGAAGCACAACAAAGACGACAAAGATAAATACGTAATCACCGACGAAAACTATCAGGTGATGCATGGCCAGATTGCCATCGCCCGTGGTGGTGTAATTGGCGTATTTCCCGGCAATAGTTTGGAACGCAACTATCTGCCACAGGCTTACGCCGACTATATTTATGCTATTGTGGTGGAAGAGACCGGCCTTCTTGGAGGTATATTCGTCATGGCACTCTATCTTTTCCTTCTGTTCCGAGCGGGACAAATAGCGTGGCGATGCAACGAGCCTTATCCATCATTGCTGGTCATTGGCCTTACGCTCATGATTGTCATCCAGGCCATGGTAAGCATGGGTGTAACTGTGCATTTAGGTCCGGTTACAGGGCAACCTTTGCCCATCATTAGCCGCGGAGGAACATCTATTCTGGTAACCAGTGTCTATTTTGGCATTATTCTTAGCGTAACCCGTTATTTCAAGAAAGGCAAACAAAAAACGGAATCTCCCGAAACAAATACTACAGCAAATGAACCAACCGAATAAATTCATCATAAGCGGAGGAGGAACCGGAGGCCACATCTTTCCGGCTATTGCTATCGCTAATGCCTTAAAGGCAAAAGTCGAGAATGCCGAGTTCCTCTTTATTGGAGCAGAAGGCCGCATGGAGATGGAAAAAGTTCCCGCAGCAGGCTACAAAATCATCGGGTTACCTATCCGTGGATTCGATAGGAAAAACATGCTGCGCAATGTAAAAACATTGATGCTGCTTGCAAAATCCATGTATAAAGCAAAGAAAATCGTGAAAGACTTTGCTCCCAACGCTGTCATTGGAGTAGGCGGATATGCCAGCGGTCCTACACTAAAGGTCGCTTCTCAACTTGGCATTCCCGTTATCGTACAGGAACAAAATTCTTTTGCAGGGGTCACCAACAAGCTTTTGTCCGATAAAGCAGCCTGTTTTTGCGTTGCTTATGAAGGAATGGAACGTTTCTTCCCCAAAGAAAAGATTATACTTACCGGCAACCCCATCCGGCAGGATCTTCAACTCGATCCGAAAAGAAAAGAAGAGGCATATAAGTTCTTCAATCTTGATCCGGCCAAAAAGACACTTTTGGTAATCGGAGGCAGCCTCGGAGCACGCACCCTCAACCAAAGCCTGTTGGGGCATCTTGAAACATTGGCACAATCAGGAATACAAGTGATATGGCAAGCCGGAAAGATCTACATTGAAAATCTGCGAAAAGAGAGCGCCTCGTCAATTACCAAAGACATTATCCTGACGGACTTCGTTGCCCGCATGGACTACGCATATGCCATCGCCGATCTGGTTATCTCGCGCGCCGGAGCAAGCTCCATTTCCGAACTATGTTTGTTAGGGAAACCGTCCATTCTGGTTCCTTCTCCCAACGTGGCTGAAGACCACCAGACACATAACGCGATGGCTCTTGTGCACAAAGATGCAGCCGTGATGATTAAAGATGTGGACGCAAAAGAGCAGTTAGTTCCTGCTGCATTGAAACTAATAGAAGACAACCTACAGTTATCACAGCTGGCCACCAACTGTCTGAAACTTGCAGAAAAAGATTCGGCTGCCCGAATAGCCGATGAGATACTGAAAAGAGCGAAATAAATAAAAACCGATCCTCATGAGGGTCGGCTTTTGTTTTACAATCCCATCAGAAATTCCGTCAGGTTTTGTTCGTGAGGAAGATTCAGTTTTTTCCTTAGCCTGTACCTTGCCATTTCAATACTTTTGGAAGATATATTCATCAGGCCGGCAATTTCTTTTGAACTGATATTCATCCGTATGTATGCCGCCAGTTTCAGATCTGATGTTGTAAGCCCCGGGAACTGAGTACTCAACTTAACGAGATAGTTATCGTGTGTCTTATTGAAACTCATTTCAAAGACTTTCCATTCTTCATCCGGGTTCTTATTCTTTTCAACGATGTGTTTCAGCCCCCTCAGCTCCGAAGATGGAATTGTTCTATTCAAAACAAGTTTTGCAATTTCAGCGTCCAGTTTGCTCATCAGTTTATTCTTGTGCAACATTGATTTTGTCACACGCGAAAGCTCATCGATTTGAGATTTTACCTGTTCCTGCAGCACCCGATTTTCCATCTTTGCCATCTCTTTCTCATGCTCGTTTTCAATACGTTTTTGCTCTTTCAGCCATCGACTTTGTAAATATTTATAATAGAGCAGAGCAAGACCTGCAACCAGCAGAAGAAACAAACAAAAACCAATCCAGCCCATGTACCAGGGCGGCAAAATAGTAATCCGGAGTTCCTGTGAATAATAAACTTCATTTGTACCAACAATGGTTGCCTTGACCTGAAAAACGTAATCACCCGCTGGCAAATTAGTAAACGTTGCAATGTTACTTGATGATGCGATAGAGAAGTTTTCCGAGTTTCCCTTCAGGCGATAACTATACCGTATGTTTCCTTCGTTTTCATAATCAGGCAGAGTAAACCGTATAAAAATTGTATTATGCTTGTACGGAAACTTAATAGCATGGGTTGCGTAATAATCGAGAGAATTAGGTAAAGACAAAGGTTTCAAGACATTGGTGAATGTTCCGATATCGCGGAGATAAACCATATTCTGCTTTGTTTTGGGAGAATAGTTTGCATTCATCACGGCAAAACTATTCGACGTACAAACCATGTAAGATCCATCGGATATCTTCTCTACATCTTCATATGTTTTGATGAGTTGTTTGTAGAGCGATTCCATGTTCCGGCTCTCTATAGTAGGTTTTTGCGTAAGGTAAGCCTTGATACAGAAAAACTGATCGGCCGCATAGCACCACATCCTGTCGGCATCCAATTGCAAACGATGAATATTAGCTTTTTTCGGCATCAAACGATTGATAAGCGGATCTGGAATAAATCTGTTCAACGCATAGTCGAACTTAAGAATACCTTTTACCCCATCAAGCGCAAATACGTTCCCATTATAAGAATAAATTCCTCTGGTAGTAACATGATTAATGCCAATATCTTCCAACTGGCTGCTACTGGATACAACATTCTCAAAGTTTGAATCAAACTTTACTTTACAAAAGCCGGCCGAAAGACTTCCAACATAAATATTATTATCTCTGTCCTTCGCCAAGGATGATCCATCGTAGGGAAAAACGGCCTGCGCTTTGATTGTATATTGACTCCCCTTGATATGCATCACACAAAGCCCGTCATAGGTAAGAAACAAAACGGTATTGTCATCAATTTTCAACCAATGAGAAGTTCCGCTCTTGGTATAAATAAAATCACCCTTTGATCCTTCTACGGCATAAATCCCCTTATTATGAGCACACAGCAATTTATTTCCCACTACCTGCAATGCCCAAACCTGTCCCTGAGACTTCGGCATAAGAGTTAAGGGTAATTCTCGTTCAGGATAAGACAGATCGGCAATCGCACAACTAAACAAGCCCTGATTAGTAGCAAAGTAAAGTCTGCCATTAAATTCCTTCACCTGATAAACCGAACCAAGCACCCCTTTCGGATCAGGAAATGTACGGATGGGGCTGTTTAGCTGGATGTGTGCAATTCCTCGGTCCAATCCCAGCCACAGGTTGTTTGTCTGATCGGAAAAGATGCTCAACACAGTATTATTTGGCATTCCTTTAGGCTTGTTGATGGTTGACTGTATATTCCCATTGTGGTCAGTAATAAGCAGACCATTCAGAATGGTTCCAAAGGCAAACTTTCCTCCGGGGAGAGAAACCATGCTGAATATTTGGTTCTTTATAAGGAAATCATTACACGGGAAATTACATTTTGAAATACGTCCGTTTTCCATCATATAAAGCCCTCTGTCAATCGTTGCAATTAAAATGGCATTAGCAGAATAAGTCTCCATTCCATATACACAATCTCCGGTAAAAATTTCGCCACCGGGAACACCTACAAGCCTGTCATCTTTCAGCTCCATCAGTCCAAGTACCTTTTCCTGCGCAAACAAGCGATCGTTTACCCGAAAAAGAAACTGAAAACGATTGGGCGCCGGTATTATTGAAATTGATTTAGTTTCAGTGTTGTATTTATAAATATTCTTGAAACTATGGAAATAGACCGAATTATGAAAGGGAACTATTTTCCAGATTTCTTCATCGGCAAAATGGAGATTTGATGCTTGGGTGAGCGAGGTATACTTAAGTTTACGGGTAGAAATATCTTCTGTCCAATATCCAAATTCATTCCGGACTCCGGTATAAATTTTCTGGTCATCAGTAATCGCTATACTGCGTACGTTGGGCGCAAATTTCGGCAAAGGATAGAGCGTCCATTGGCTCCCGTCATACTCCAGCAAACCGGCCGAATTTGCAAAATACATGTACCCTTTCTTGTTTTGTGCAATCGCCCAGGTTTGATTCGCAGCATTGTATACATTCTTGTCAAAATAGGTGATTTTAGGAACACAAACATTCTCAATTTTTTCGACACCGGCAAAAACGCTCTCCGACAAAAATGAAAATAAGCAAAATACTGTAACATAAATACATGCTTTCATGAAGTATTTTATTAATAAGGTTAAATTGACATATTTGAGCATTATTACAAATGACAAAGATAGAATATTATTTTACACATTGATAAATATAGATTTTTTTATTTTTTTGATATTGATTTTTAAACATTTGACCATATCAATGTAGAGTTATAATAGAGGCATTTTTTGAACTACATATAGTTTTTGTAGAGGTATGAAAATTGATATAAATACATTACCGGATATACATTTGCATAAAAATTATTTAATCTTAAATCGATTCAACGACACATTAGCCAAAGCAAAAGAGTTTGCCGTGAATTGGAATGTCGTCTATTTGAAAACATGAGAACACAAAAGGGGCTTATTGTATTTTTATTTTCTTAATTCCTCTCGCAAAAATGCAATATGTTCCTGTACTTCTCTTTTTCGACTCCCGACAAATACATTTACGACTCAAATCATGCGCAGGCAACCAGACGGAATAGTCATTGAACCGGCAATTACGAGTAACGAAACTCATTCATTTATCAACTATATATTTTTTAATTCTAAGTTCAACCTGCCTAGTCCGTTTTTATGGACGAAGCGTAATTCTAAACCTATGAAGAAACGAGTGATTTTGGTTTTGCTTATTTTGTTCTGTATGGGCAAAGTAATGGCACAAAACATTTCGGGTGTGGTTCTTGATGCAAGCAGTGAACCACTTCCCGGTGTAGCGGTTGTCGTTAAAGGGACAACCAAAGGGACAACTACCGACCTGAACGGTAAGTTTACAATACCCAATGTTCAGGATCCTGCGAATAAAACAATTGTATTTAGCTACATCGGCTTTGAAACAGTTGAGCAAGTCATTGGTAGTAATGCTGGCAACATTAAAATTACCATGAAAGAGACGAGCAAATCAATCAACGAAGTAGTGGTAGTTGGTTATGGTGTAAAGAAAAAGAGTTTGGTAACAGGTGCCATCTCCAGTGTATCGGCAGATGACATTAGTAAAACCAATATCTCCAGAGCTGAAGAAGGTTTGCAAGGAAGAACCTCCGGTGTGCAGGTAGTTCCTGTTTCAGGAGCTCCGGGAGCCGGCATGAACATTCGTGTTCGTGGTTATGGTTCCAATGGCGGTAGTAACCCTCTGTACATTGTAGACGGAATTAAAACCGGCGACATTAACTATCTCGACCCTGCAAATATTGCCAATATGGAAGTATTGAAAGATGCTGCTTCCTGCGCCATTTACGGAGCTGAAGGTGGCAACGGCGTTGTGATCATTACTACAAAAAGAGGCCAAGCCGGAAAAATGAGCATTACTTATGATTTTCAACAATCATTCAAAAGTGCAGCTCGCCTACCTAAACTAATGAATACCAGCCAGTATGCTCAGTTTATGACAGAGAAAAATGCAGATGGCAATTCAATTTTAAACGCACCTATTGATCAGAATTACAACACTGACTGGTTGGATGCCATTTTTTCTACAGGCTATACCACTAAGCATCACCTTGCTTTTTCGGGTGGAAATGAAAAATCCACATACAACCTGAGCGTTGGCTACTTTAAAAACAATGGTATTATTGTTGGAAATAAAGATTTATTTGAACGTTATTCGGCATCATTCAACTCGGATCATCACATGACAAAATGGTTGAAAGTAGGTAATACTTTTGATTATTCTCACGTAGCTTCGAGAGGCATCAATGAAAATGGTGGTGAATTTGGAGGTATGATTGGTAGCGCATTGCAGTTGGATCCAACCACCCCAATCGAATATACAGATCCTTCTAAAATCCCGACATTTATTCAGGGTGAAATTGCCGCAAACAGAAATTTGATTACCAAAGCTCCCAGTGGAAACTATTATGGTATTTCTCAATACGTAGCTGGTGAAATCATCAATCCATTCGTATCTCAAGCCAATAATACCGGTAAATTTACCGGAGATAAATTAATGGCTAGTATGTATGCCGATATGAATCTTTTCAAAGGCTTCACCTTTACTTCCCGTTTTGGATACGAACTTGCCTTTAATAACAATCATTACTGGACTCCAATATTCTACTATGATGCAACCAATAAAAACCTGGCTGCAATCACCCATGACAATAATGATTATTACAGAAAATGGACTTGGGAAAATTTTGCCACTTACAATTACAAAGTTGGCGGACATAACTTCACATTATTAGCCGGGTTCTCTTCTGAAGATTATTTACACAAAAACATCAATGGCCAGGGTAGCCCAATGGATTTTCCTTCAGACAACAATGCTGAACTGGACTACACCTCTCACACTCAGGACAATGTAACCGGATCACCCAAAGAGTTGAAAAAAGAGTCGCTATTTGGCCGTGTATCTTATGACTACATGAACAGATACCTGTTAGAAGCTTCTGTTCGTAGAGATGGAGCAGGTCTTTCTCAGGTACCTAAACAAGGACGCTGGGGAGTATTTCCCTCTGTTTCGGCAGGTTGGGTAATGTCTAATGAAGATTTCTTTAAAAGTGATGTGGTTTCATATGCCAAACTGAGAGGCAGTTGGGGGCAAAATGGTAATCTTGCATCTCTGGACGAAAGTCAATTGTTCAGATATAATGCGGTGATCACTGGTTATAGTGGAAGTCAGCCTATTACTTATACTTTGTCAAACGGAACTACGATGCAGGCCTACGAACCTAATGTATTATCTAATGATAAACTTACATGGGAAACCAGCCAACAGCTTGATTTAGGACTTGATTTGGGCTTTTTCAATGATAAATTACGCTTTACCGCTGACTACTTTGTCAAAACAACTAAAGGCATGATTTTCACCGGAATACCTTCTTATTCAAGTGGAAACTTTGCTCCTCAGGCTAATGGTGGCAAAATTGAAAACAAAGGATTTGAATTCGATTTATCATACAAAAACAAGCTTGGAGACTTAAACTACTCTGTAAACGTTAACTGTTCTCCTCTTTCCAACAAAGTTACCGAATTGGATCCTGTTTTTGGTAAAAGAGTTGGCGGTGCAAGCATCGGCACAGGTTGGCCAAACGTAACAATGTTTGAACCTGGTTACTCTGTATGGCATTTCTATGGATATAAAACCCATGGCATCGACCCGGCAACCGGCAATCCTATTTTTGTAAATGCCAAAGGCCAGGACACCAAAATCGGCGATATTACCGATGCTGACAAGCAGGATTTAGGCAGTGCCGTTCCTAAGCTCACCTATGGTGGCAATATTAATCTTTCGTATAAAGATTTTGATTTTGCATTGAACTTTGCTGGAGCATCAGGCAATAAAGTAGTAATGGGCTGGATCAGAACTGACAAGTTGGCCTCCAATCGTGTAACTTATTTTTACGATGGTCGTTGGACAAAACCGGGAGACAAAGTCTCTAAACCGGGAGCTAATCCGGACGCTAAAACATATCAGAGCGATCAGTATGTATTTGATGGTTCATTCCTGAGAATTCAAACGATTCAGTTTGGATACAACGTACCTAAACCAATCCTCAAACAATTGAACATAAACAATTTGAGACTATACGTTTCTCTGGATAATTTCTTTACAATTACATCTTATCCGGGTTTGGATCCTCAACCTACTATTCAGAACAATAGTGCAAACAATATTGGTATCGACCGCGGTACTTACCCGATGGCTAAGGATATTATGCTTGGAGCATCCATAACTTTTTAACCAAATCATCAAATTAAGCGATGAAACGATCGTGCGTTCAAGAACATCATAATTGTTGAAACATGTCGTTCCATATGACCTTAAACAAGAAAATTATTATCATATGAAAACAATAATAAAAAAGATTCTTCCTCTTGCTTTAGTTGCCATTCTGTTTACCGGATGTGCTAAAGATTTCCTCGATGTGGATCAAAAAGGTGTAAGAACCATTGCTACTTTTTACAAAACGGATGCAGACGCAACCAGTGCTATTGCATCTTGCTACAACATGTTACGGGCCATGAATGCCAGTGTATGGACCAGTTTCTGGATGACCAAGGAATCGTTGGCCGACGATATCTATTGCGGTGGCGAAAACTCGGGCGACCGTCCTGAATATCAGGAGTTGAATACATTCACTTTTGGTCCGACAAACAGTCCGATTACGAACATCTATCGTTATTCGTACATGGTTATTTACCGTGCCAATCTGATTATCGACAACATCAAGAATCCGACACCTTATCAGAAACTGGTGATTGCCGAAGCCAAAGCAATGCGCGCGTATGTCTATTTTGAATTGGGTACATTGTATGGTCCTGTTCCATTGGTACTGCATGAACTTCAACCCACAGAATATGCTCAGGGTAATTCAACCATGGAAACACTTTATGCTCAGATTGAAAAAGACCTTAACGAAGCCATTGTTGATCTTCCTAAAAAAAGCCAGCTTACTGCTGCCGGATCCGATCCTGCTCGTTTCAGCAAGGGAACTGCTATGGCATTCCTGGGAAAAGCTCAGCTATTCGAGAAAAAGTATGCAGAAGCAGCTACTACATTTCAGGCATTGATAGATTCACACGAATATGACCTGTATCAGCTCTCTGAAATCAACAACGACTATACTCAATTGTTCAGAAAGAGTACTGAATTCGGAAAAGAATCTATTTTTGAAATAAGCTACACCAGTGATCGTAAAAACGACTGGGGTAACGCCTTTGGTGACCTTTGGAATGATCCTTCAAGAACTAATCCTGCAAACCTAGTTTGGCAGCTTTGCGGTCCGCGTGGCGACCAGGGATTCAGTGGAGGCTCTCTGAATATCAATGGTGGTTGGGGATTCGGTTATCCGACTCTTAGCTTATGGAACGCCTTTAAAGCTGCCGGTGATTCCGTTCGCTTGCAAGGCACTATCCTGACAGCTTCTCGCGTGGTAGCTGCCGGAGGCACAATGGGTAAGGATGGTAACTATATGTATGGTTGTCCGGGGCTTGTACGTCTGAAATACACAACATGGGCCGATGAAACATCATCAGCATCAGGTGCCGTTCCTGATCTTTGCTATGGAACAAACCTGCGAATTATGCGTTATGCCGATGTACTGCTGATGGCTGCTGAAGCCTATTTGCAATCAAGCAAAGCTAATCTTGCCCTTCCTTTGATTAACCAGGTTCGTACTCGTGTGAATTTGCCGGCACTGACTTCAGTTACTCTGGATAATATCAAACTCGAAAGAAGACTTGAGCTTGCATTCGAAGGCCCTCGTTATCAGGACCTGGTACGCTGGGGCGATGCTGCAACCGTACTGAAAGATCAGGGCAAACAAGTTCCAACAGGAAAAGTAGTTGGTGGACAGTTGCAATTTGCCACAAAATCAAATGCTGGTTTTGTTGCTCCGAAGAACAATATGTTCCCTATTCCATTCAACGAAATGTCGTCTAACCCGAATGTGAAACAGAACCCTGGTTATTAACCCGGAAAGAAAAGGATTGATCTATATTCAAATAGATTAAGCTACTCTATAAAACTAACATCCGGCTTGAAAGCCGGATGTTAGTTTCTAAATACAGATGTAATTTCGCCGCACTGACGCCTACCTAACCATCAAACCACTGGTAATGCACAGCTTGAAAATAACATATAAGATGTTCCTTGTGCTTGTGTTTTCCCTGTTATCTGTAACAGGATGCAAAAGCGCTATTGTAGAAGGAAGCGTTACCGGCGACCAAATGAAAGAGCAAAACCCTGCAAAAACAGATATTATGCTCTGGCTTACAAACCCCACGCAATCAATTTTATTCCAAAGGCAAAACTTCCCAATCAATTTTAGCGGATCAACCAACAACTACCCTACAATTATTGTCGATTCTACTGAAACCCATCAGACAATTGACGGATTTGGTTTTGCCCTGACCGGAAGCAGTGCTCTGCTCATCAATAATCTACACAGCGAAAAAAAAGAGGCTTTACTTAAAAATCTTTTTTTGACTGATTCCACAGGCATCGGCCTCAGTTATCTCCGAATAAGTATAGGAGCTTCCGACTTAAGTCCGGAAGTATTTACGTACAATGAAACTACAGACGGAAAAAGAGATGACAGCCTTCAGTATTTCTCGTTAGCAAAAGACAATGCCAACCTGATTCCGGTACTGAAAGAAATCATCAAACTTAATCCATCAATCAAAATACTTGCAACACCGTGGACGGCACCGACCTGGATGAAAACCAACCACAGCTACTCTGGCGGTAGTTTACGCCCCGATTGTTACGATGTATATGCACGTTATTTTGTGAAATATATTCAATCGATGCAGGAAGCGGGCATTACAATTGATGCCATTACCCCTCAAAACGAGCCATTGAATGCATATAACAATCCGGCAATGCTAATGTCGGCTACAGAACAGGCTAATTTTATCAAAAACTATTTAGGTCCTCAGTTTCTGGACAACCATTTGAAAACCAAAATAATCATATACGATCACAATCTCGATCATCCGGAATATGCCATCGACATATTGAATGATCCGGAAGCAGCCAAATATATCGATGGTTCAGCGTTTCATCTGTATGCCGGCACTATCGAAACAATGTCTAAAGTAAAATCGGCACACCCCGAAAAAAATCTCTACTTCACCGAACAGTACACCGCCGGAAATGGTTCATTTGCAGAAGATTTCGCGTGGCACGTTAAAAATCTAATCATTGGTGCAACCCGTAATAACAGTCGCAATGTCATAGAGTGGAACCTCGCATCTGATCCGACTTTAAGCATGCACACCCCGGGAGGTTGTAATTCGTGTCTGGGAGCCCTCACAATCAGTGCTGATGCCTACCGGAATGTGAGTTATTACATCATTGCTCATGCCTCAAAGTTTGTACGATCGGGCGCAGTACGCATAGGCAGTAACATTGTCGGTGATTTACAAAACGTAGCATTCAAAAATCCGGACGGACAAAAAATACTGATCGTCCTCAACACCGGTAAAAGTCCTGTAACATTCAATATAGGGTTCAACAACAAGACAGGCCTCGTAACGCTCGCCGCCGGTTCCGCCGGAACTTTTGTCTGGAAATAGACTGTAAAAAACATAACTATCATCTAACCTATTACTATGAAACGAACATGTTGCTCCACAACATCAGTGGGTATTCTAATAGTTTCAGCAACCTGGAGTTCCATAATACTACAACCAAAAAGAACATTGAAGTATGAAAGCTAACTTATTAGGTATTTGCTCAATTGCAGCCATGTGTTTGTTCCCTTCTTTCGGTTTTTCAGCCTCTGGCGTTACTAAAAAAATATCGAAATCAACGGTGTACACTACTGCGGAGAATACTCCGCTGAAAATCACACAGACCGGAACATTGCAATTTAATCAAGCCAAACAGCCTCTCGAGAAAGAAATTTGGATATTCATAGATCCGGCTCAAAAATTTCAATCAATAGTGGGCATTGGAGGCGCCATAACCGATGCGGCCGCCGAAACATTTGCAAAGCTGCCGGAATCCGCTCAAAAAGAGTTATTAACTGCTTTTTACGACCCTAAAAACGGGCTTGGTTATTCTATAGTACGAACCAATATAGGCAGTTGTGATTTTTCGAGTGATAGTTATTCTTATGTTGCCAACAACGACGAACAACTCAAGACATTCAGTGTTTCTCACGATGAAAAGTACAAAATTCCGCTCCTCAAAAAAGCAATTGCTACCGCCGGCGGTAAGCTACCTCTATTTGTCAGCCCATGGTCTCCTCCTGCATGGATGAAAGATAATAATGACTTACTTCATGGAGGGAAATTGCTGCCAAAATACCGCCAATTATGGGCAAACTACCTTATCAAATTCATTAAAACATACGAGCAAAAGGGAATGCCGGTCTGGGGGGTATCTGTACAAAACGAACCGATGGCAGTACAAACCTGGGAATCCTGCATTTTCACCGCCGACGAAGAGCGTGATTTTATAAAGAATTTCATTGGCCCGACTTTGGAGAAATCGGGCATGAAAAATATCAAACTATTAGCCTGGGATCACAACCGAGATCTGCTTTATCATCGTGCAAGCACCATCATGGCTGATCCGCAAGCAGCCAAATACATTTGGGGGTTCGGTTATCACTGGTACGAAACCTGGAGTGGTAGCGGCATGCAATTCGAGAACCTAAAAAGAGTAAAAGAAGCATTTCCATCGAAGAATTTACTATTCTCAGAGGGCTGCATTGAAAAATATGATGCTTCAAAAACAAAAGAATGGTGGTTGGGTGAACGGTACGGAAAGGCCATGATAAACGATTTCAACAACGGGAATAGCGGATGGGTGGACTGGAATATTCTCCTCGATCAAAACGGAGGGCCCAACCATGTTGGTAACTTCTGTTATGCACCTGTGCATGCAGATACAAACACAGGAAAACTAACATACACCAATATTTTTTATTATCAGGGTCATTTTTCAAAGTTTGTAAAACCCGGAGCCAAACGAATTGCCTGTTCGACAACACGGGATCAACTGCTCGCAACTGCATTCCTCAACAAAGACGGAAAAATTGTTGTAATCGCAATGAATCCAACCGACAATCCGATGGATTACAACCTCTTTATTGAAGGTGTTACAGCGCCGGTAAAATGCTTGCCTCACTCAATTTCCACATTAATTATAGAATGATGCTAATAGGTTATTTGGGCAATTAATGATTGTGTTGCATCAACTCTAAGTTGGCATAGCCAGCGTTTTGTAAGTGTTTTGCTGGCTAGCCAACTTTCATCAATAGTTTTAATTTTTAAATTTCTATATTTGCTTATCAAAATGACCTTGGACACATCCCCGGACTATAAAATACGCTATTTTATGAAGTCATTCATTTTAACCTTCTTTGCCGCATTTTTATTTGTATCGTGCAGCAAATCAGAACCAACGATTCAGAACTCAACTTATGTTTTGAGTACCGACATTACATACACAACGGTTAACAAGACCGACAGCGTTAACTATATTGTTTTAAAGGCAAAAACGCAAGGGACCAGCACCTCTATAGCATGGGATTTCGGGGACGGGGAATCACAATCAGGAGATTCTATCATAAAGCATTACTTTCCTAAAAAAGGCACCTATTCCATCAAACTGACAGTGACCGATTTTCTCGGCACAACAGCTTCGGCAACTAAAGACATTGCAATAACTGCCGACGATCCGGCCTATGTTCCCCACAAATTGATTTGGAGCGACGAATTTGACGGTACAACCCTCAACACATCGAACTGGGTCAATGAAACCAATATCGACGTCAACAACGAGTGGCAGAAATACACCAACGGAGATAACCTGACAATAAAAGACGGCATCCTTACCATAACAGCAAAAAAGGTAGGAACCGGACAAAAGAAGGGAGATTACACTTCAGGACGCATTAATTCGAACGGCTTAAGAACATTCCTGTACGGACGGATGGAAATCAAAGCAAAACTACCCGCCGGAAGAGGAACCTGGCCTGCTACCTGGATGCTAGGTGCAAATATAGCCACTGCAGGTTGGCCTGGCTGCGGCGAGCTCGATATCATGGAACATGTAGGTTACAATCCACTGTGGGTGAAAGGATCAATCCATACTCCATCCAGTTATGGCAATACAGTGAATAATGCCGATTACAAACTGACCGATTGCGAGTCGGCTTTTCACACTTACGGAATGACCTGGACTCCTTCAAAAATTGAATATTACGTTGACGATCCCGATCATCCTTTCTATACATACAGTCCGGCGGTAAAAAATGCCTCCAACTGGCCTTTCAACAAACCCTGTTTCTTCATTCTTAACCTTGCCATCGGAGGTGATTGGGGCGGCGCACAAGGAGTGGACGACTCCATTTTCCCTTGTTCGATGCAGGTTGACTATGTGAGGGTTTATAATTACAAATAAATGGAGCTTATGAATTAAACTGAGGAATCAGTTCATTTTCAACAATATCTCTAATACTATTCCCATGAAACGCTCTCTGCTGTTAACCACTATTTTGCTTGCAGGCCTATCTCCGGTGTTTTCTCAAACCGGAAATAATGAAACAGCAATAGTTTCAGGCAACAGCAAAGCAGTAGTTCAGACCGACTGTGGGAAGGTGAGGGGTTTCATACACAAAGGCACCTTTATATTCAAAGGCATACCTTACGCCGAAGCCGAGCGTTTTATGCCTCCTGTCAGGGTTAAAAACTGGGATGGAATACGCAGTTCAATGACATACGGGCCGGTTTGTCCGCTTGAACCGATGAACAGTGTAAACGATGAAAGCGAATTTATTTTTCATCATGACTGGGGTTATCAAAACGAAGATTGTCTGCGCTTGAATATATGGGCTCAGGGAATAAATGACACTAACAAACGTCCGGTGATGGTATGGCTTCACGGAGGAGGATACAGTGCGGGATCATCGCAGGAATTGCCTTCTTATGATGGCGAAAACCTGAGTAAAAAAGGTGACATTGTGCTCGTATCCATCAATCACAGACTGAATGTTCTCGGATTTCTTGACCTTTCGGCGTACGGAGAAAAATATCATCAATCTGCCAATGTTGGCATGATGGATATTGTAGCAGCGTTGCAATGGATTAAAAACAATATTGCGCAATTCGGAGGCGACCCGGACAACGTTACTATTTTCGGACAATCGGGCGGTGGCGGCAAAGTGATTACTCTGATGAATGCTCCATCAGCAAAGGGATTGTTTCATAAAGCCATTTCTCAAAGTGGAGTTGTATCCAATTTCAGAGAACCTGCCATCACAAAACAAATTAGCGCAGAAGTACTAACCGAGCTTAAACTAAACCCTTCTCAGGTCGATTCTCTGCAGAAAATACCGTATAATATACTCATTGCCGCGTCGAAAAAAGCAATTGCGAAAGTTCAGCAGAAGTTGGCATCTGAAGGAAAAATCAGCGGTGACGTCAATATTGGATGGAGTCCCGTGCTCGATGGCTTCTTCCTCCACTACCAGCCTTCCGATGCGAAGGCAACCGCTATCTCGAAGGAGATCCCGCTACTTATAGGATCGACGAAAAACGAGTTTATTCCCTCGTTAAGTAACCCAAAATTACGACACGGCACCATTGCTGATATTACATCATACATCAACAACATCTATAAAGACAAAGCCGAAGCCTACATTGACGCCGTAAAGCAAGCTTACCCCGGAGACAATCGTCCATCCGACCTTATTGACATTGACCTCCGCTTCAGAGCTGGAGTATTATCTGAAGCCAAATTAAAATCAACGACAGGCTCAGCACCGGTTTACATGTATCTGTTCGGATGGCAATCGCCTGTGATGGATGGTGATTATAAAGCCATGCACTGCTTCGAACTTCCATTTGTATTCAACAATATCGGTCGTTGCGAAGAAATGACAGGAGGAGGGAAAGCCGCTTATGAGCTTGCAGATAAAATCAGTCAGGCATGGATCAATTTTGCACGAACAGGAAATCCCAACCACAAAGGGTTGCCCGAATGGCCGGTTTATTCCGTTGAAAACGGTGCTTTAATGTATTTCGATAACAAATGTGTGGTAAAAAACCACCACGACGACTGCTTAATGAATCTAACGACCAAAAAATAACGACATGAAGACCTTAAAAAATGCGCTTATTGCAACATCTGTTGCCGTGCTATCTGTTGGCATAGCCCCCTTAACCAAAGCTCAGCAGAGTTTTGACGTAAAAAAGGTAGTATCTTCTATGACCTTAGAAGAAAAAGCCTCTCTGGTTGTAGGCAAAGGGATGCAAATGGATCCCTCTGTGAAGCAAACCGCACCTGTTGTCGGCCATACCGATCAATTAGTACCCGGGGCTGCCGGAATCTCGGCTTCATTCCCTAAATATGGCATCACCCCGATGGTACTGGCTGACGGGCCTGCCGGGTTGCGCATTGAACCTAAACGTAAAAATGACAAAGCCACTTATTACTGCACAGCATTTCCGGTGGCTACCGTTCTGGCCTCTTCGTGGGACATTGATTTGGTAAAACGTGTGGGCATGGCTATGGGCAACGAAGTGCACGAGTACGGTGCGGATATTTTGTTAGCTCCGGCACTCAACATACACCGCAATCCACTTTGCGGACGCAATTTTGAATATTATTCCGAAGATCCGGTTGTGGCTGGAAATATTGCCGCTGCAATGGTCAATGGTGTTCAGTCACAAGGCGTGGGCACCTCCATCAAACACTTTGCCGCCAACAATCAGGAAACCAACCGCAACACGGTGAATAACCTCATGAGTGAACGTGCAATACGGGAAATCTACCTTGAAGGATTCAGAATTGCGGTTCAAAAATCGCAACCATGGACAGTCATGTCTTCCTACAATTTAATAAACGGGACTTACACCTCTGAAAGTTACGACCTGCTCACTACTATTCTTCGTGACGAATGGGGATTCAAGGGGTTTGTAATGACAGACTGGTTTGGAGGCTTAGACCCTGTGGCTCAGATGAAAGCCGGCAATGACATGATTATGCCCGGTATGCCGAAACAATCTACTGCAATTATCGAGGCTGTAAAATCAGGCAAATTATCGATGCAGGAACTGGACAGAAATTGCGAACGCATACTGAATATCATGCTACTATCTCCGCATTTCCAAAATTACAAGTTCTCAAACCATCCGGATCTGAACGCTCACGCATTGGTAACACGTCAAGCAGCAACCGACGGCATGGTATTGCTCAAGAATGAGAAAGCGACATTACCAATTGCCGGTTCTGTAAAAAAAATAGCCCTATTAGGAAACACTTCTTACGCCATTATCAAAGGCGGAACAGGCAGTGGAAATGTAAATGCAGCTTATAGTATCGATCTGTTGCAGGGTCTTGATAACGCTGGTTACAAAATTAGCCCGTCGTTAAAAGAGAGTTATTTGAACTTCCTCAAAGCCGAAAAAGCAAAGTTACCCAAATTGAGTGCCAATGATATGATGTTCGGGCACATAACACACATTGGTGAAATGCCCGTTAACCAGGCTAAAGCAGCAATTTTAGCTGCAGAAAACGACATTGCCCTGATAACCATCGGTCGCAACTCGGGCGAAGGTATCGACCGGAAAGTTGACGGTGATTTCAACCTGACAAAGAAAGAAATGAGCCTTTTGACCGAAATATCGGCAGCATTCCATGCCAAAGGCAAAAAGGTGATTGTTGTTCTCAATATTGGCGGGGTTATTGAAGTTGCCAGTTGGAGAAACTTAGCAGATGCAATCTTATTGGCATGGCAACCGGGTCAGGAAGCCGGTAACTCTATTGCTGATGTATTGAGTGGAAAAGTAAACCCGTCGGGAAAACTGACATCGACCTTTCCAATGTCATACAAAGATGTTCCCTCTTCGAAAAGTTTTCCGGGCATAGAATTACCCAACCCGCATCCGAAGGCTGCCGTAAGTGATTTTCTTTCGGCAAAACCGGCAGAATCTACATATGATGACGGCATTTACGTAGGATATCGCTATTATAACACCTTCAAAGTACCTGTAGCCTACGAATTCGGTTACGGATTATCATATACTACATTTACTTACAGTAACCTCTCGCTTAGCAGCAATACATTCAGCAATGCTATTACAGCCACCGTCACAATCAAAAACACCGGTAATGTCGCTGGTCGCGAAGTAATACAATTCTATTTAAGTGCTCCGGCCTCATCACTCGACAAACCAAATGAAGAGCTGAAGGATTTTACCAAAACATCTATGCTAAAACCTGGCGAGTCTCAACAAATTACGTTTACGATTTCTCCACGCGATCTTGCCTCGTTCAATACGGCGGCTTCTTCTTGGATAGCTGATGCCGGAACTTACACTGTCAAAATCGGAGCTTCTTCCAGAGACTTCCGTCAAACAGCTACATTTTCCCTGCCAACGGAAATAGTAGTAGAAAAAGCCCACAAAGCGTTGGCGCCATCGCGTACTTTCAATGAACTAAAGCCTCAAAAATAGAGACTCATCTAAAGAGAATATTCCTATCATTTTTCAAACGTTTTTGCTGTAGTGTCCGGCCTCCATTCAGGAGCCGGGCATTCGGCAAAAGATCTATGCAAGACAGTTGTACCGGCTTGTACAGTTCGTTTTGTGCCTTTATAATTTATCACGTAACAAATAAATTTTCTTCAACTTCATAAAATTTCAGGAATCATGTCCAAACATTTTTTATTCCGTTTCGTTCTATTATTTGCCCTGTTTTCTGGCAGCATTGTAATTATGGCAACACCTCCAAAGCAGAGCAGTTCCAAATTTTTCAGAGTCGACGGACAGCAATTGAAGGCTCCCAACGGTAAACCGTTCCTTATTCAGGGTATCAATCTTGGCAACTGGGTGAATCCTGAAGGGTATATGTTTCTCTTTAATAACGTAAGCTCTTTTCGTCTGATTGATCAGGCGCTTAAAGAACTGGTAGGTGCCGATGAGACGAACCGTTTCTGGCAACAGTTTCAGGACAGCTATATCACAAAAGCGGACATTCATTACATCCGTCAGACGGGCATGAATTCCATCCGGCTGCCGTTTCACTACAAACTCTTCACCAGAGAAGATTACATGGGAGCCAACAATGAAAACCGTGGCTTTGAACTGATTGACCGTGTCATCGGGTGGTGTAAAGCTGAAGGTCTATCGGTTATCCTGGATATGCACGATGCTCCAGGCGGGCAAACCGGCGACAATATCGACGATAGCTATGGCTATCCCTATTTGTTTGAAAACAAAAATGATCAGGCACTGTTTTGTTCTATTTGGAAACGAATTGCGAAAAACTATGCCAACGAAACAGCGATAATTGGATATGACCTGCTGAACGAACCAATAGCTCATTACTTTTCCAATAAAGACGAACTGAACAAGCTTTTAGAACCGATTTACAAGATGGCCACTGCTTCGATTCGTGAAGTTGACAAAAACCACATTGTTATTTTAGGTGGCGCTCAATGGGATGGGAATTTTACGGTGTTCAACGATTGGAAATTTGATGATCAAATGATGTACACCTGCCATCGTTACTGGTGTGATACGTTACAGGCAAATGTTCAGGATTTCGTGGACTTTCGGAATAAAACCAATCGCCCGATTTACATGGGAGAAACCGGGGAAAACACCGACATATGGGTTAATGCTTATCGCAAATTACTCGAAACGAACAATATTGGATGGCACTTCTGGCCATACAAAAAGCTTGAAAAAACAAGCTGTATGGTATCTGTAAAACCTCCGGTGGGATGGGATAAAATTGTAGAGTTTACAAAGAAAGACCGGAGTAGTTTTGAGAAGATTAGAGAAGTAAAACCGTCAGTAACAGAAACAAGGGCAATTCTGAAACAGCTACTTGAAAATATTAAGTTCGAAAACTGTTTGAAGAACGACGGGTATATTAAAGCATTAGGAAAACAGCCCTAAATCGCTTCTAAAAGTAAATGAGGATGTCCCGAATGAACAAGGGACATCCTCATTTGTTATTTATGCATTGTTTTCTTTCTGAGGGAAAATAACAGAAGCCAGTATACTTATACCCAGAATACCTACCACAGCAAAGAGAGAGGGAACCGTTTCTATGTGAACATGGAAAATACTTCCCAACAACATCTTTACGCCAATAAATGTAAGCAGGACAGCCAACCCGATTTTCAGATAGTGGAAGAGATTCATAACATTAGAGATGAGAAAGAATAACGATCTCAGACCAAGAATCGCACAAATATTAGATGCAAACACAATGTATGGATCTTTGGTGATTGAGAAAATTGCGGGAACCGAATCAACAGCAAACAAAACATCCGAAAATTCGACAACAAAAACGACTAAAAGCAACGGTGTAATCATGCGTTTCCCGTCAATCTTAGTAAAGAAATTATCCTTTACAAAATGAGGGTGTACGGCAAAGTATTTAGAGGCGAACCGTACAATCGGATGTTTTGACACGTTGATCTTCTCCTCTTTGTCTTTATCGACATACATCTTAATTCCCGTAAACACCAACAGCGCTCCAAAAATCCACATCACCCACTCGAAACGTTGAATAAGAGCCGCACTCAGGAATATAAAGATAAATCTCATAACAATTGCTCCCAAGATGCCCCAAAACAAAACTCTGTGATAATATGCCTTTGGCACACTAAAGCTCATAAATATCATGATAATCACGAAGATATTATCGACAGAAAGGGCATACTCAATAAGATAACCTGTCAGAAATTCCAGTGAAAGCGCTTTGCGGTAGATTCCCAGATTAGTATCCAAATCCAATGCCGGATTCAAATTAAGTCCGTGACCATGAAGCTGATTCAGTTCCTGAAGTCTGGCAAACGAATCGACACTGTGAATCATGTCCCCGTACGCCCCAATAAAAAGGTAAATGCAGAACGACAGCAGTGTCCAGACAATTGTCCAAATAGTTGCCTCCTTAAAAGACACCTCATGACTGTGTCGGTTAAACAAGCCCAAATCAATTGCTAAAACGACAAATATAAGAGAAAGGAATCCTCCGAAAAAGATAAATTCGTGACCGTTCATTATGAATTAGTATTATTTTTTGAAGACAAGATACACGGCCGCAATCATTAGCAACATAGCGAGTATATGATTCCAGCGCACATCAATTTTAAATACGATAATTGAGAATACTATAAAAACAGAGAGAGTAATGACTTCCTGAATAACTTTCAACTGCATCAGCGAAAATGCACCACCGTTACCCTGAAAACCAATCCGATTGGCAGGCACCTGTAAACAATATTCAAAGAAAGCAATGCCCCAACTAATCAGAATAACTGCAAATAAAGGCAGGGAACTAAACCAGGAAAAATCGCGCAAACGAAGATGGCCATACCATGCAATCGTCATAAATACATTGGCAAAAACAAGCAAGCCAATGGTTGTAAAACTATTATACATCAAAGATTATTATTTCACATTTTTACCTCTGAGGAGATTCACATTTCCCTTCAGTTTAAACTTTTTACCATCCGTACCTGTAGCTGAAATAAGATAGTAATAAACTCCCGGAGGAGCCAGCTTCCCTCCTACTCTGCCATCCCAGCCCTGAGCGGGATCTGTTGAGGTGTAAACTCGGCCAGCCCAGGATGAGTAAAGCAATATTTTATAGTCAGCAATCGATCGGTAAGATACCCGGAATTGATCATTTTGCCCGTCCCCATTGGGTGTAAACACATTGGGCACGTTAATAAATGAAGAACTAACTTTTACGGTCAACGAATCAGAGTGAGAACAAGAACCGGTACTGTTGGTTACTGTCAGAGTCACCTTATAGTCTCCCGTTTCATTGAAAACATAACGAAGATCTGCATCTGTGTACCTCAAATAATTGCTCGTATTAGCAAGATTGTAAATTCTCCATTCATAAAATTGCGTAACCGGAAGGTTGGCATTACTCTTGAACGAAACATTTAACGGCCCCGACCCTTCGAGCGTCCCAATTTTTCGTCCCGATTCGTTGGCAGCATCTCTTTCAACAATACTGCCCGTTGGATGACACTCCACGCGAATTGCTTTGTACATATCAGAAGTTACTGTGGCTGCTATCCCAAATAACGTTGCATACTGATCTCCGGAAAGGGTAAAAGATGTATCCTTATACGGGGCATTCAACACAATGGTTGTGAACGGATAAGTCTCGGTCAGGCTTCTGGTAATTGCGGACCACTGACCCGAAGCGTATTTCTGATCGGGATAAGATACTGTAAACTGACGGCTGAGAAGCTGCTTTGTGCTGTTTTTGTCGTAATACACCAAATCGGGTATCTTTCCTGATAAGTTCAATGATATATTGCTGCATTTATCAATACCTTCTGAAACAGCAAGAGCATTTAACGAAGGCAAATATTTTTGATAGTCAATCACCCAGATATAATATTGGACTCCATTAGCAGTCAACACATAACCCGTTCCATCCTCTACTGAAATAGCCGACAAGTTGCTCACAAAAGAGCCGTCATATTTTTTCCAAAGATAGCTCGAAGCTGATCCTGCAAACTGAATCTGATTATCAGCCGTAATCCCGTTGAACAGGAACACTGCATCGATATTTTTCACAGCACTACCAGTCAGCTGGATTGAACGACCCGAACCGGATGAAATGAACTGAGCAAAACCACTTGTTGTGATAAAACTCAGAAGTATACTAAGGGCAATCTTTTTTATCATACGTCGCTATTAAGTAAAAATCGGCTTAAATCACTCATTCAAACTTTATCTGACAGAAAAAGCAAATTGACAAAAAGGCAATTATAAATTGCAAAATTACTATTTAATTTACATGTTGACAAAACTAGGGTTGATTCCTCTTGTAAACGAATTGGAATCAATAATATTACACTTTTCCACAAGAAATGACCCACTTAGCGTAAAAGTTCGGCGTTTAACAACATTTTACTATCTTTGCCATACACCAACTAAAATCATGCGTAAATACCTATTGTTTATATTAACATTAATAGTATTTGCCAGCTGCAAGCAAACACCCACATACGACAAAAAATTGCTTGCTGCAGCTGGCAGCCTGGTAGAAATCTACCCGGGAAGCGCTCTCCAAAAGCTAAAACGGTTATCTCCCACACACTTATCTCCGTATGACAATGCATTATACGCCCTTTTAACGTGCAAAGCTCTTGATAAATGCGGACAATTGGGAGAATCTGATTCTCTTATCAAAATTGCCTCGTCGTACTTTCCTCATGTCAATGACTACGAAAAATCAGCATGCTCTTTTCTATATCAATCAAGGTGCGCCCGCAACAGGGAAGATATATCTGCCAGAGCAGAAAATCTCAATAAAGCCATTAAGTTTGGGTTGGCAAGCCAGAACAACAAGCTGACCGGCATCCTCTATTACGAAAAAGCGGCACTTTACAAAGATCAACAACTTCCTGACAGTGTCATTCACTATGGAATTTTAGCTTTCAGAACACTACAAAAAGGAGGCGACCCCCGCAGTATTTGCAATTCTCTTTTGGCAACAGGAGATGGTTTTTATAAAAAAAATAATTTCCAGGAGGCATTGCATTATTACAAGATGGCTGAACACGAATCATTAAAAACAAAAGGAGTCAATCTTCAAACGACAGCTTATCATCTTATTAGCCGCTCATATTATTGCTTACACCAATACGATTCTGCTCTTTTATATGGCAGACTATCTCTCAAAACCAAAGATACGTTTGAAGCGGAAAAACACCTGAACCTCGGAACTATTTTTGTAAAGAAAGGCGTGATAGATTCTGCCAAATATTATCTACGTCAATGTTTGCACGCAAAAAATCTTTTATCGGATTGCTACCTGCTATTACAAGAGGCTGAAGAAAAGCAAGGAAACATAAAAGCAGCTATCCAATATTCCTCATTTATCGAAGCTGCCAAAGATTCAGACTATCAAAGATCGTTGGTGTCCAGTTCTATTTTAATGAAAAAAAAATACAATTCAGAAAAAGCGCAGGTCGAAAACAAACGGCTTTTAATTCACAATCAGCAATTTACAATTCTATCAATTTTATCTATTCTCCTGTGCTTTGTGATTTCGACATTCGTTTTAATAGAAAAAAACCGAAAAAGGAAGTTAGAGTTGCAAAACGAAGCAGCTCAGAATGTCATTTACCAACAACAGCTTCAATTGCAATCGGAACAGATCAAAAAAATTGAGATACTGCAAAAAATGATTCAACTCAAACATATCCCGGAAAGTAATCTGACACAAATCGGGGCTCAGTATCTCAAGTTATTTGGCGAAGACAGCAATTTGATTCCTGCTGACATTGATGCCATGACCGAGGTAATTGACAATGCATTTAATGGGCTATCGAAACGAATCAAAGAACTGTATCCCCATTTCACCCCACGAGAAGTTCAGGTATGTTGTTGCCTTAGAGCCGGATTTGATCATGGCGCAATACTCACTATTTTTGACATAAAAAGTGAGACATACTATCGTTATCGTTCTAATATCAGAAAGAAGATGAATGCAGGTCAGGATGACAAAATTGAGCAGATTCTATCTGAGATATAACAACGGTCTAATTTTTTCGATGAAATGGGCACAAATTCCAATATTTCCTTCCGGCAGATTCTTCAAATATCCGCTCTCTGTTGCTACTGTTGCATACTATCAGGATGCAGGCACACATCATCGAAAGACCTCACAATATTAACGCGTGCAGATAGCTTAATGGCAAACCAGCCGGATAGCTCTATAGCATTATTGAAAAAGATTCCTCATCCAAAGCAACTAAAGCAAAAAGATTATGCACTATATGCTCTATTAATGTGTCAGGGCATGGATAAATGCGGAATAGACATTAAATCTGACAGTTTAATAAAAGAAGCATTGAACTATTACGATAGAAATCAAGATTCATTCAGAACTGGGTATGTCTATTTATATTTATCCCGTATTTACAGAAATCAAGAAAATGATCAAAAACGCTCCGAAGCTTTGATCAAAGCAATCCCTTACGCCGTTAATTCTAAAGACAATAACTTATTAGGGTTTATATATGCCGACAAAGCCGCAATTTATCAAAACCAGGGTCTGATTGACAGCATGATGTTCTATTACAAAAAGTCTTTAAGATCATTAACTATCGCCAATGACAAAAGAAATCGAAATATTGCTTTATTAGAAATTGGATATGGATATTTTCAAAAAGGCGATCTTGATAGTGCTCTTTATTACTACAAGAAGGCTGAACAAGAATTGGTCAGATTCGAAGACAAGATAATAAAGACCTCATTGGATCGGCTAATTGGGGTAGCATATCTGAAATTTCAAAATTATCCGTCTGCTC
Organism: Paludibacter jiangxiensis; assembly: GCF_001618385.1. Classification (NCBI taxonomy): domain Bacteria; kingdom Pseudomonadati; phylum Bacteroidota; class Bacteroidia; order Bacteroidales; family Paludibacteraceae; genus Paludibacter; species Paludibacter jiangxiensis. The sequence goes on from NZ_BDCR01000001.1 coordinate 431,912, forward strand.
TCCAATACCTAAGATCATCAATAAAAACATCAGATTCATACGATTACCATAAATACATTCTACTTTCACAAGTATTTCTAAAAACAGGAGAGATTGATTCAACTCATTTTTATCTCAAAAAATATTTACAAACGAAGCAAGATATTCCGGAATATTATGACATCTGTAGTGAATTGACTTTGAAAAAAGGTAATTTATCGGATGCATTAAAATATTCCCGAATGTATCTAAATGCAAAAAACGCAGAATATAAGCACTATTTAAACACCAGTCTCAACGGGCTGGAAAAAAAGCTGAACTTTGAAAAAGTTGAAGCTGAAAACCAAAAATTAACAATCAAAAACCAACGCTTTACAATTATCATTGCTCTGGTTACAATCCTCTGTTTTATTATTGCAGTTATAATCCTGATAGAACAAATCAAAAAAAATAAATTGGCCTTAAAGAATGAAGCTGACATCAAACTTATTAACCAGCAAAAAATCAAACTACAAACTGAACGGATATCAAAGATTACTATTCTACAAAACCTGATCCAGCTTAAACTTATTCCTGAACGTAATTTATCCCAAATAGGAGCTCAATATCTTAAACTATTTGGAGAGACAAATTACTCACTAACACAACACACCGAAGATATAATTAAGAATATTGACGTTGTTTTTGATGGTTTTTCCCAGAAGCTATTAGACCGATTTCCGTCTCTAACCCAAAGAGAAATATTGGTGTGCTGTTGTTTAAGAGCCGGAATCAATCAAGAATCAATACTATCAATGCTTAGTGTAAAAAGCGAAACATACTATCATTATCGTTCAAACATCAGAAAGAAGATGAACGCCGGACAAGATGATAAAGTCGAACAAATATTATCTGCAATATAAGCTGTAGAAACTAGAAATTCATCGTTGAAATGGATCAATTTTCATTCATAAAGCACAAAATAATACAGCTATCTATACTATTATGTAGCTGTAGCTTTCTGTTTTTTGCTTGCAAACGGACATCCTCTCACGATCGCAGACTCTTAACCAGAGCAGACTCCTTAATGAAAACACGCCCTGACAGCGCAATCAAGCTTTTAAAATCCATTCGGCTTCCGAACAAACTAAACGAAGAAGACCATGCTGCTTATTCCTTATTATTAAGTCAGGCTTTTGACAAATGTGACATTTATATTGAATCAGATTCTATAATAAATACCGCCGTATCGTTTTATTCAAAAACTAACAATGCTCCTAAAGCTGCTTATGCATACTTTTACTTTTCAAGATGTGCAAAAAACAGACATGACCAACAATTGAGAGCTAATAGATTAATCCAGGCATTCCCCTACGCCGTCCAAAGCAAAGATTACCAATTAATAGGCTTTTTAAATGCCGAAAAAGCAGACATTTTCAGAGAACAACGAATGCTTGACAGTGTAATAAAATACGACAAAAAGTCTCTACAATACTTATCAATGGCCAAGGATCGAAGGAATATTGCTCTTTCGTATTTAGGATTAGGTTCTGATTATTACCAGAAAGAACAGTATTCATTAGCATTATCATACATGCATAAGGCATTACAGGATTCTTACAAGGTAAAGGATTCTCTATTAATATCATCCTGCTACGGGAACAGCTCTCTCATTTACTATTATCTAAAGCAATATAACCGGGCATTAAATGCAATAAGATTAGCTTTAGCATATAACACCCAATATGATTATGCGCAATGGATGAATTTGGGAGCCATTCTAATAAAGACCGGCAAATTAGACTCTGCGGAATTTTATCTCAAGAAAGCGATTCAAACAAAGATGGCACTTCCAGACTGTTATATGTTACTGCAAGAAATATATATGAACAAGCATATGTACAAAGATGCCTTGCTATATTCAAAACAATATCTTGCAGCTAAAGACTCAAGTTACAGACAAACTCTCACATCAAGCTTTTCCGGATTAGAGAGAAAGATTAATTACGAAGAAGTATCTAAACAAAATCAGAAATTAATAATAAGGAATCAACAATACATTATGCTGATTGCAATAAGTTCTCTTTTAATCTTCATAATTACCACAATTGTACTTATTGAAAGAAACAAGAAAAAGAAACAAAAAATAAAGATTGTATCCGCAAGAAACATCATTAACCTCCAGAAAATCCAGTTACAATCAGAACAGATTTCCAAAATTGCAATCATCCAAAAATTAATTCAACTTCAACTAATTCCCAAAACCAACTTATCACAAATCGGAGCTCAATACCTTAAAATATTCAACGAAGAACATAACAAGTTAATCTCCGAACAGGAAGTAATAAGCCCGAATACAGGTCCATCTTTTGAATCTTTCTCGCTTGAACTTAAACGCAGATTCCCTTCTCTTACGGAAAAAGAACTACAGATCTGTTATTATATTAGAGTCGGGTTCAATCTTGAATTAATTCTCGCTTCTCTCAATATCAAAAACGACACCTATTATAAATACAGATCAAATATTAGAAAAAAGATCTGTCCACACGAAAATACCAAGATCGAACAAATTCTTTCCGCAATACCTTAAAGAAAAACCAACATTTTCGGATCAATATCTCCTTATACATACTAACCACCTTCCAATAGAATAATATATCACTGACCATAAGTATGTTACAAACACCTCAAATACACACTATACATATAATTTTTCTTCCCAAAATCAGAATCCATATTTCTGTTTTCCGTAATTTTACAGAATTGAACAGCTTTCTGATCTTGTCTTAAGATTTTGAAGGTTTTTAGTGGAAAATAGAGTGGAATTGTACGAATAATTACCAATCCATTTATTCCCTATTAGATTTTGGTTAGTTAGAAAGGGAACGACGCGAAGTCGTTCCCTTTTTCATTTCGCCAATATGTCCGGGAGCCTATCTTGAGATTTATTTTATTGCGTATCTTTGCTATCAAATTTTACATTCATGGGCCGGATCATCTTCATATTTTCCTTCATTCTGCTAATAACAGCGTGTCATCATTCTTCTCCAAAGGATCAAGCCTTATTATATAATGCCGACCGAATAATGGAAATCTATCCAGACAGCGCATTAAAACTTCTGAATGGTATCAAGACCCCCCGCCAACTTTCATCTAAGGATTATGCCTTATACTCTTTTGCAATGACTCAAGCTTTAGATAAAGCATTGATTATTGTCCAATCTGACTCTCTTATAAAAAATGCTGTTACATATTATGCTGATGGAAAGGATCCAATGCGCGCTGGATATTCATATTTTTATCTCTCAAGATGTGAACGTAACCAAGGGAATCCGAAAGGTCAAGCTGAATCTCTTCTAAAGGCGATCCCATACGCAATAAAAAGCAACAATTACAAATTACTTGGTTTTATATACAGCGAAAAAGCTTCGATTTATAGAGAGCAAAACCAAATTGACAGCATGATTCACTATAACAAACTATCATACAACTCCCTAAAGAGAGCAAAAGATCAAAGAAACTGCATTGTCTCTCTTATCGGCATTGGCTACGGATATTACCAACTACAACAATTTTCTACTGCCCTGAAATACTATTACCAAGCTGAACATGAAGCGCAAGACAGTAAAGACAGCACGTTACTCGCTCCAATTTACAAATTTTCCAGCTTAGCTTTATTCTACCTCAAAGACTACACAAAATCATCGCTTTACGCAAAACAAGGTATCGCAATAGAAAAACAAAAAGATCCCTCAAACTGGTTTAATTTAGCTGCTATTTTTGCAAAGCAGAACAAATTGGATTCTGCAAAAATCTATCTTTCAAAGTGCATTAGCCATGGATATAAAGCCCCTGACTGCTATGAATTGTTCGAAGACATTTTTGAACAAGAACGAAACTTCCAAGAAGCAATTAAATATGCCAAACTCACGATCAATGCTAAAGATTCAACAAATAAGGCAGCTTTGCTCACCAGCTTTGCGGGTATGGAAAAAAAATACAACTATGAACGCATTGCCACTGAAAACAAAACACTTATTATAGCAAACCAGCGAAATAAAATTGCCGTACTGTTCCTTTTGCTTGGCTTAAGTGGAATCATAGTAATTGTTTTGTTATGGAGATACAGGCACAAACAAGTACAATTGAAGCAGCATCAACTACTGGTTGAGAAAGAAAAAGAGAATAACCAGCTATTGCAGCAACAGATTAATATGCAAAATGCATTGATTAAAAATGTAGAACATCATAAAAAAACAGCTATTAAAAGATTAGTTCCGAACACCAGCTCCTATTCTACGTCAGAAGAAGGATCTGTTGACTCCATGGCGCTTTATGATGAATTAATTTCGAGCATCGATGGCTTGTATAATGGCTTTTCGAAACGACTGAAGAATAAATATCCCCTACTAACCACCACTGACATTCTAATCTGTTGTCTCCTGCGGGCTGGGTTTGAATCCGGGATGATTGCCTCCGTATTGGACACACAGACCGATTCATTCAATGTTCGCAGAGCCAGATTACGCAAGAAACTGGAAATTGAACACGGTATGAATTTTTCGGATTTTCTTGCTGATTTTTGACTCCATTTTCACCTCATTTACTCCATCAGATTGTCTTGTTAATATGCATCCAAATTATAATTAACTCACAAATCTGATTATCTAATCATTACACCAGAGGTATCTCTCCTATGTTAATATAATTTTTTGAGCAAAAAGTGTACAATAGAATGATTTTGTTTGTTTCTTTGTAATGTTAACCAACACAAAACAGCAAACTATTCAGGATACGTTTGAAAGAGATAATCCAGCAACTATTACTAAAATGGAAATCTATCTCATTCGGTTGACAAACAAACGACATGAATACATCAAAAATATTTGATTATTTTTCTCTTTAGATTTTGGTTTAGAAACAGGGCGACGAGATGTCGCTCTGCTTCTGGTTTTCAAAGTCAATATATGACAAATCATCTGGCCCTTAATATTCAATTCTGATCAATAAAGAAACAAAGAAGTTTTTTCCTCGAATAAATAAATTTGACAAGATTACTTGATTTTAGCTCCAAATTTTAGCTGCTTATTTATTCGTTTTTTTGCATTTTCCAGTATTGTTAATATTCCCCAGATTTAAACCATCTGTAAACAATAGATTTTCAAATTTTTATTATATATAGTCACCAGTGATGTTAATATAATTTTTTGAACAAAAATGACACAAATGGAGATTTTTGTATGTTTCTTTGTAATGCTAACCAACACAAAAATTCTCAAAGATGAAAAATTTGAAATCAAATCCGTTTAATGCTTTAAGCATAAGTTTAGTTTTAGTATTTGTAGGACTTTCTTCTACTAGTGTAAAGGCAGTTTATAGTGGAGGAACCTTACCACCAGTTCATATTGAATCGATGTCTGTTGCAGAATCAAGTACAACACTAAGCACATCAATGAATGAATATTCGATTTATGTACCGGCATCAAAATCGACAGTATATATAACAGTTGAAGATCAATCCGGAAATGAAGTATATACAACAAATGTAACATCAAGCACCGGTACAAATCTGTTTATTGACACAACAGGATGGGAAAGCGGAACATATATTGTAACTGAAACAAACAGCAAAGGTTCTGTTTTATACGATACAATAATCATGATACCCTAGGTAAACAACAGCATAAAGCCCATAAGGCTTAAAATATTTGATTATTTTTCTCTTTAGATTTTGGTTTAGAAACAGAGCGACGTGATGTCGCTCTGCTTCTGGTTTCAAAATCTAAATCTACGAATAAAGTTTATGAGATAATCAAACATTTGAATGCTTCAAAATATATTTGTATTTATAATACAAAAATAAGCCCCGGAAAGAATGCTCTTTCTCGGGGCTTATTTTGTATAGGGTGTTTATTTAGTTTATCTTACACCGAGTTTATATACGCAAATCTCATCGTAATTTTCTCCCGGACGAAGAACCGGAGATGGAAATTGCGGATAATTTGGAGAACAGGGAAATCCCTGTGCCTCGAGGCAGATAGCATATCTCACATCATATTTTTTCCCATATTTACCGGTAAAATTTTCAACCCAATTGCCTGAATAAACCTGTATACCTGGTTGGGTTGTAAAGACCTCCAGAGTACGGCCGCTAACTGGCTCATAAAGTTCTGCTGCATAAGCCATGTCATGTGCCTGTCCTTTTTTCACGACCCAGTTATTATCAATCCCTCTACCAAAAGTAAATTGATTGAATTCTGCATTGATACGATCTGATATAAGCACCGGGCTTCTGAAATCCATTAATGTGCCATCAACAAATCGTACTTCTCCTACAGGAGCCTGAGTTTCGTCAAGTGGTGTATAAAAATCGGCATTAATCGTAAGATAATGATCTTCAATACTACCATTTCCAGCGCCTTTCAAGTTAAAGAACGAATGCTGGCAAAAATTAAGGATGGTAGTTTTATCCGTAATAGCCTGATAATGAACTTTCAATTCATTATCATCCGTCACCTGATAAGTGACTGTAGTTTTAAGATTGCCAGGATAACCTTCTTCATCATCTTTGGCAAGATAGAACAACACCAGTTTATTGTCAGAGAATGATTCCACATCCCAAACGACTGCATTAAATCCTTTTATTCCGCCGTGAAGATGATTAGCGCCGTTATTAACCACCAAATCGTATGCTTTTCCTTCAAGTTCAAAATGACCTTTTTTAATACGGTTAGCAAAACGACCACAAACCGCGCCGAAAAATGGTTCTTTCGTCAAATAATCATCCAGATTATCAAAGCCAAGCACTACGTCGTCAATTTTTCCATTTTTATCAGGCGCTTTTAGTGTGACAATTTTAGCACCGTAGTTGGTGATTGCCACTTCCAGTTTACCGCCTTTTAAGACAAACAAGCCAACCTGTTTGCCATCAACTATTTTATTGAATTTTTCCTGCATAGTTCTACGTTTTATCCTATCTTACAAGCTCCATCACCAATTTCGGCGACATAAAAGTCCGGTGTGATGCCTGTTTTTGCCTTATAAGCCGCACCCACTTTTTCAATAAAGATATCAATAGCTTCTTCTTTCACCAAACTTACGGTGCAGCCACCAAAACCACCTCCAGTCATACGAGAACCAATCACGCCGGGAATTTTCCAGGCTTCTTCTGCCATTGTATCAAGCTCAAGTCCGGTAACTTCATAATCATCACGCAACGAAACGTGAGAAGCATTCATCATCTGACCAAATTTATCGATTTCACCGGCCTTTAGAGCCTTTACAGCATCGGATGTGCGCTGAACTTCAGTAACTACGTGACGAGCGCGTTTGTGAGCCACAGGATCGCTTTCAAGAGCAGATTCTACCTTTTTGAATTCGTCTTCCGTCAATTCCGCCAAATTTTTAATCGGACGCACTTTTGAAATCAACTCTACCGCTTTTTTACATTCTGCAACGCGTTGATTGTATGCGCCTGAATCAAGCTTGTGAGGACTGTGAGTGTTCGAAATCAATATTTTTACTCCTTCCAGTTTTACCGGCACAAGTTCAAACTCAAGTGTATCGCAATTTAAGTGAATAGCATGGTCTTTAGCTCCATTTGCCGAAGCAAACTGATCCATAATGCCACAATTCACAAATGCAAATTCATGTTCTGCTTTTTGACCAATCTGAGCGAGTACGGTACGATTAAATCCAGTTCCCAACTGATCGTTCAGGGCGTAAGCAGTAACAACTTCCAGTGCTGCCGACGATGACAAACCCGCACCATTTGGAACATTACCCCAGATAAGGATATCAAACCCCTCGGATATTTCAACACCGCGTTTAATAAACTGAGCAAAAACTCCAAGAGGATAATTCACCCAAACTTTATCAAGAGGAGTGGTTAACTGATCAATGGATAATTCGGTAATCTCCGGCTGATTCAGAGATTTGAATTTAACCGTTTTTCCACCATTTTTCCGCAGCAACAAATAAGTTCCGAAACTTAATGCACATGGGAATACAGAACCACCGTTATAATCTGTATGTTCGCCAATTAAATTAACCCGACCCGGCGAAAAGTAGACAGCATCCGGAGCTACACCATAAGCTTCCACAAATGCCTGCTTTAATTCTTCTATTTTCATAATCAATAGTTTATTGGTATAAATGTGTTGTGAATGAAGTGGTACAAATTTACGGATTTATTTTCGCCTGTCAGGAGACAAAACATGTTATACAGCAGGTTTCGTCTTTTCAAAAAAGAGATTATGCTATGAGATTCGGAGAGTAACAAATTGGTTTAATTTTATTATTTTTGTAAAATCATTACCCTTACTACTATCTTTTTATGAGAGTCCTGATTGTTTGCAGCGCCACAAATCAACAAATTGCACCTTTCGTTCTGGAGCAGGCCGACAGTCTGAAAAAAATCGGTGAAATGGTCGATTTTTTTCTTATCAGGCAAAAAGGAATAATGGGTTATTTAAAAGCTTTGCCCAGACTAAAAGCAAAAATAAGCGATTTCAAACCTGACATAATACATGCTCATTATGGTCTTTCAGGCCTTTTAGCAAATCTTCAACAGAAGATTCCCGTAGTAACAACATTTCATGGCAGCGATATTAATGACCCCAAAGTACTCAGATGGTCTAAATGGGCAATCAGATTATCTGCTCATTCCATTTTTGTATCTCAGAAGATAATTGATATAGCTAACGTTCAAAAGCAATATTCTCTTTTGCCCTGCGGAATTGATACAGATTCTTTCTGCCCAAAGGGAAAAAGGGAAGCACGCCAGAAATTAGGATGGGATGCCATGGCCACCTACATACTTTTCGCCGGAGCTCAAGATAATGTTGTCAAGAATTACCCTTTGGCTAAAAAAGCGGTTGATTTAAGTCCAAAAGCTAAACTCGTTGAACTAAAAGGCTACAACCGAGACGAAGTAAATCTGGCGCTAAACGCGGCAGACGTAGCACTTATGACTTCGTTTTCCGAAGGATCTCCGCAATTTATCAAAGAAGCAATGGCTTGTAATTGTCCGATTGTTTCAACCGATGTAGGTGACGTGAAAGAGCTAATAGAAGACACAAATGGCTGCTATATAACAACTTTCGAAAGCGATTCAGTTATTGAGAATCTGCAAAAAGCGCTCAATTTTGCAGCAAAAGAAGGCAGAACAAACGGTAGATCAAGATTAGAAGCGGCAGGACTGACTGACAAGCAAATCGCAACCAAATTGATTGAAATATATAAACATTGCGTTCGGAATGAATCCAGAAATCGACAATAAACAGCACACAATCAGGGGATATGAAAACATAGACCGAAAGCAATGGGCCTCTTTTGTTGAAGGACATCCCAATGGCACAATCTTTCAAACACCTGAATATTATGAAATTCACAACAATGTACCTGGATTTCAACCATATGCATTAGCTATCTGCGACAATTCAAAGCAGATAACAGGTGTAATGGTTATTATTATCCATCAGGTTTACAGCGGTTTGATAGGTCGTTTTACTGCTCGGGCTATAATTGCAGGTGGCCCATTAGTCAAAGATAATGATGCTGAGCTTGTTCGTTTCATTCTAAAGGAATATCTCACGGACAAAAAGGTCAGAGTAATATATTCTCAATTCCGCAACCTTTTTGAGTTGGGCGGGATAAAAAAAGCGTTTGAAGCAATTGGAGCAAAGTATGAAGACCATTTGAATATTTTGATTGACCTGAGAAAAAGCGAAGATGACTTATGGAAAGGAGTAAAAAGCCGTAAACGCAATAATATCCGACAAGCACAGCGCAAGGGACTTTTAGTCAGAAGATTGACAACAGATAAGGAAGCAGAAGCAGCATATCCGATTCTGCAAGAAGTCTACAAAAGAGCGAAGCTGCCATTAGCGGACAAATCGTTATTTATGAATGCATTTAATCAAATGTATTCCAACGGAATGTTAAGAATATACGGAACCTTTTTTCAGGATGAACTTGCAGGCATAATGTATATTTTCTCATACAACGGACGCTTCTACGACTGGTATGCGGGCAGTTTGAAGCAATATTACCAGTTTAACCCGAACGACATTCTTCCCTGGGAAATATTCAAAATAGCACAGACAGAAAAGATTCAGTTATTTGATTTCGGCGGAGCTGGAAAACCTGATGTGCCTTATGGTGTTAGAAATTATAAGATTCAGTTCGGAGGAGAACTTGTCAATTACGGTCGGTACGAACTACCGGACAACCGGGTTACGTTCTTTATTATGCGCATAGCCTTCAAAGCATGGCAATTTATTCACTAAACGACAACACAAATGAATATACTTTTCGACATAAATCATCCGGCTCACGTTCATCTATTCAAGCACACCATCCGAACGCTGAAGCAACATGGACACCTGGTAATTGTTACAGTCAAAGATATTCCCGCGGCAAAACAGCTGTTAAAGTCCGAAAGCATCGAATATATTTCCCTTACCGGCAAAAAGCGTGATTCTTTGCTTGGGAAAGCGTTAATGCAATTACACTACAATTTTTTCATATGGAAATTAGCTGTAAACAAGCACATTGACCTTGGCGCAGGATCTTCGGTTACTATTGCACAGGTATCCCGGTTCTGTAAAATGAAGTCTATCTTTCTGGATGATGATGACGACAACGTGGAACCTTTAGTCGTTAAACATGTTCACCCGTTTTGCAATACAATATTATCTCCGGCAGCTTTAACAGGAAAACGCAAAGCCAAAAATGTCATATACTATAACGGCACTCACGAACTTGCATACCTGCACCCAACACGCTTTGTTCCAAACATCAAAACATTGGAATCGATAGGAGTCAATCCCTCTGACAGTTATTTTATTCTTCGTTTTAATGCCTTTAAAGCGCACCACGACGGCAATGTTTATGGGCTTACTCTTGAACAGAAACTTAAGTTAGTGCAACTACTCGCCGGGTATGGCAAAGTGTTGATCACTGCTGAAAGAGAAATTGAACCGGCACTGGAGCCATACCGGCTTTCAGTTTCACCCGAGAAAATCCATGATCTATTGGCATTCGCCACACTATTTGCAGGTGACAGCCAAACCATGACTTCCGAGGCAGCAATATTAGGAACTCCTGCTTTTCGTTGTAATTCGTTAGTTGGCGAATTGAGTTGTATTGAAGACCTAGAACATAATTTCGGGCTGGCATTCGGATATAAGCCGGAAGAATTCGAAAACATGCTTGACGACATCAAGAAAATATTAAACAACCCAAATAGCAAGGCGGAATGGCAAGCCAAAAGAGCAGAATTTCTAAAAAACAGAATAGACACGACCATTTTTTTGGTCAATTTCATCGAAAATTATCCACACTCTACAAAAAGCATTCAGTAAAGTGAGAATTGCATTATACATATCGCATCCTGCTCAATATCTCTTTTTCAGGAATCCTATCCGGTTATGGAAAGAGCACGGACATGAAATCAAAATATTCATCCGCACTAAAGACGTATTGGCTCAATTGATGCAATATGACAATGTAACATTTGAAAATGTGATGCCTCATGGACGTAAGCCCAATGTATTTGACATCACCAAAGCCTTCATTTACAGAACATCCAAGCTGTTTTTGAAAATTCTCATATTCAAACCTGACATTCTACTGGGAACCGACGCCTCGGTTGCTCATATCGCGTTCGTTCTCCGAAAGCCTTGCATCACCACGCTTGAAGATGATTACAATGTGATAAAACGACTTGCTTTACTTACCTACCCCTTCACAAACACGATATTGACTCCCGAATGTTGTAATGTAGGAAGATGGAAACATAAAAAAATCGGATATAATGGGCTCATGAAGCTATCGTATCTTCACCCCAAACGTTTCACGCCGGACAACAACATTGCCACAAAATACACAGGAGAACAACCGTATTGCCTCATTCGCTTATCACGCCTTACAGCCTACCACGACATGGGAATTGCAGGCTTACCTCAGCCTCTCATCAAAAAAGAGATTGAAATCTGCCAAAAGCAAGGCAGAAAGGTATTTATTAGTGCGGAAGGTGAATTAAATCCGGACTTTGAACCATACAGACTTATAATCAATCCTTCAGACATGCATCATGTATTAGCAGGAGCTGACCTGTTAGTATCTGATAGTCAAAGCATGTCTGTTGAAGCCTCCATTCTGGGAGTTCCAAGTATCCGGTTTAGCGATTTTTCGGGTCGCATCAGTGTGTTAGAAGAACTGGAGCATAATTACCACTTAACTTATGGTATCTCCACATCTGATCCTGAAAGATTATTGACCCTGACAGGGAAAATATTATCGGTTAACAACAGGAAAGAGCTTTATCAGGAACGGAGAAATTTATTGCTAGCTAACAAAATAGATGTAGCTCCATTTATTACATGGTTTGTTGAGAACTATCCCAAAAGCAAGAATCTGATGAGGTCAAATCCAGACATTCAGTATTCAGTTGGAAAAGAACCGGAGCATCTCGCCTATCAGACAAAAAAGACCAAAGACGACTTCCTCTCCAAGTCATCGGATTTTACCTTTCACAAATATATCGACCTGCTACATATTCTCAAACATCAGGGATACACATTTAGAACATTTGAAGAGTTTTGCAAGGGACAAAACCAGGGAAGGTTCGTCATCCTGCGACATGACATTGATGCAAGACCCTACCACGCCTTGCAATGTGCCGAAATTGAACACAATGAAGGCATCCGTTCCTCTTACTATTTCCGCATAGTGCGAAACAGCAATCGCCCTGAAATAATACAAAAAATAGCAGCTTTAGGTCACGAAATCGGATATCATTATGAAGAGATGAGCATAACCAAAGGTGACATTAACAAATCAATCGGTTTATTTGAGAAGAATCTGGCGTATTTCCGTCAATTCTACCCGATCAAAACCATTTGTATGCATGGCAGTCCTACCTCATCTTTCAGCAATATTGACCTTTGGAAACATTACGATTATCGGCAATCGGACATTATTGGCGAGCCTTATTTCGACATAGACTTCAATAACTTCATGTATCTCACCGATACCGGCAGATGCTGGGACGGTCAGTCGGTCAGCGTTCGTGATAGAGTAAAAGGAAAAATATATGACAGGTTTCATTCTACCAACGACATGATTGAAGCAGCTCTAAGCGGGCAATTACACGACAAAATAATGATTACCACCCACCCTCAGCGTTGGACAGACAACCAGTGGAAGTGGGTATTCGAATTCGTCAGCCAAGGATTCAAAAATCAGATTAAACGTATTGTTATCAAATACAAGAAAACAAAATAATTTGTAAAGAATTCGGATTTTGATGCTGCAAACAACTCAAATAGTATTAGTTTTGTAATCAAGCGCCACCAAAGTCTGACACCCACATGCAGCTTTATCCCAATTTCAAGCTAATTTAATTCCACTCACATAAATACACACGACAATGAACTCATTAGCAACTATTTTTGAAAATGCACACTTGGCTAAAAAAGAATTAGCCACCATTACAGATGCTACGATCAATCGTGTTCTCAATGCCATTGCAGACGAAGCCGTCGCTCAAACGAGCATTATTCTGGCAGAAAACAGTAAAGATTTAAGCCGCATGGACCCGTTAGACCCGAAATACGACCGTCTGAAACTGACAGCCGAACGTATTGAAGGCATTGCAAAAGACCTGCGAAACGTTGCTCTTTTGCCTTCGCCGCTCGGACATGTATTGTCGGACATGATCCGTCCTAACGAATTAAATATTAAAAGAATCACCGTTCCGTTCGGCATCATTGGAGTTATTTACGAAGCGCGTCCGAATGTGAGCTTTGACGTATTTTCGCTCTGTCTGAAATCGGGTAATGTCTGCCTGCTTAAAGGAGGTAGCGACGCGCAGGATTCAAACGTTGCCATTGTTGACGTGATCAAAAAAGTACTGCTGAAATTTGAGATTAATCCTGATATTGTAACGCTATTGCCTCCCGATCGTGAAGCCACCACCGAGTTGCTAAATGCAGTTGGGAAGGTGGATTTGATTATTCCGCGCGGCAGCCAAAGCCTCATCGAATATGTGCGCGACAATGCCCGGGTACCCGTGATAGAAACCGGGGCAGGTATTTGCCACACCTATTTTGATGAATTTGCCGACTTAAAGAAAGGAGCAGACATTGTAAACAATGCCAAAACACGTCGTGTAAGTGTATGCAATGCTCTTGATTGCCTTATAATTCACGCAAGCCGCATTCATGACCTTTCAATGCTTTGCGCACCCTTGATCGACTCCAATGTGGTTATATACGCCGATGAACAGGCCTATAATTCGTTGAAAGGCTTCTACCCCGATCGACTGTTAAAGATGGCCACAGAGCAAGAATTCGGCACCGAATTCCTGGATTATAAAATGGCTATCAAGACCGTCGGCACATTTGCCGAAGCACTTGACCATATAGCAAAATACGGATCAAAGCATAGCGAAGCCATCGTAAGTGAAAACAAGCTGCGCATTGCGACCTTCCAACAGCAGGTGGACGCAGCCTGCGTTTACGCGAACGCATCAACTGCCTTTACGGATGGATCTCAGTTTGGACTTGGGGCCGAAATCGGTATCAGCACACAAAAACTTCATGCCCGTGGACCGATGGCGCTTCAGGAGATGACCACTTACAAATGGGTTATCACCGGAAATGGACAAATCAGGCAATAAAGATTCCCGTTCACAAACGATAAAAAACCTTCGGCTTTTGAATCAGTCGAAGGTTTTTGTGTTTTAGACCAAAGACACCACGAGCTCATATCTTGGACTGCTGATATCAAGGCTATAAACGCCCCCATAAAAAAGCAGCCATCTGTCAAATGACAAATGGCTGCTTTTTTATGTTTCCACCGGGCTTTTACTGCATGTGAAACACCTTTGCAAAAACCTGAAATTGAGCCGAATATTGACCCACAATTTGTTTACGTTTGTATTTATCTGCAAAGTAAAGCAGATTGCTCAAAGTGGCCATATTGTTTTGAATACGTTCACTGGCACTGCGCATCTGCTTCGGAGTAAGAGCGGCATACCATGTCAGGCTTTTAATTGACTGTTTTGCCACAGCATTCATTATTTCATCACCCTTCGCAGTTTTACCCAGTTCATAATAGAACCGTCCCATATTCATCGTAAAATAGTCGTGAGGCAAGGTTGTAGGCGGAACGACCTTCATACCGTAATCCAGCACTTTGAGCGCAGAATCTTTTTTATTTTCAAGTATCAGCGCCTCTGCCAAGCCAGCAAATTGCATGCGGAACATAGATACCATCCGAACGATATTTTCGTCAAGATAAACTTTCGAATTTTGAATTCCACCCCATTTATATTTGTGCATAAGATTGTCATACATCGCCGCAGTGTTGGTATTTGTGCCTTCTTCCATCTTAACCGGCACTATACGATTTACGATACCTTCACGTTGGAAATAATCGCTCAGACGAACATTATACATGCTATTCCCTACAGTAGCCGCAATATAAACCGGACGTTTCCAGTTGTTCGTTTTCAAGATATCCATCAGGATCAAATCCGACTTCGTAATCTGAGAACCGACCTTCATCTCCATCACTGGCAAAACCTTATCTGCGAGATGAGCAGGCACTACTTTGTTATTCAGGACAGACTGTTTGTCGACTGGCAATAACACTGTTGATGTCGGAAAAATATCCTGCCCAAACTGATCTTTTGTTCTTGGGTCTTTGCTCAACACGAACGACATTGCCGTCTTGAGGTCGACCTTAGTAGAATCTTTAGTATCGTATACACGAGCCACTTCGTGACTGCCTGACATGTACTGAGAAGCATCCCATGATATTGGCAGAGGAGCAGATGTATATGCCTGACGTTTCATCTGGTCAATATACCAGTCGGTTTGCAGGTAACTCAAGTTACAAACACGCACATCAGGACGGAATTGTTCTACTTCATTGCAATACCAAAGAGGGAATGTATCGTTGTCACCGCAAGTAAAAATAATAGAGTTCGGAGGAAGACCAACAAGGTAGTTCTTTCCGAAATCACGACAGGTATAACGACCAGAACGATCATGATCGTCCCAGTTTTGAGCACAAAGGATACCCGGAATAATCAAACCGAGAATCGATGCTACAACTGCACTGATTTTTGCATTGAAACGCTTTTCGAGGAAACGATAGATAGCCAGTACGCCCAGACCAATCCAGATAGCAAATGCATAAAACGAACCAAGATAAGCATAATCCCTCTCACGGGGCTGTGCCGGAGTTTGATTCAGATATATTACAATTGCTATACCCATCATAAAGAACAGGACAAGAATAATCCAGAAGGCATGCATACCCTCCTTTCCTCTGTAAACAAGGTAAAACAACCCTAAAAGGCCCAATAACAACGGAAGTAGGAAATACCGGTTGTGTCCTTTATTTTGAGACAATTCATCCGGCAGATTCGATTGATCTCCTACCATCAGGTTGTCTATAAAGTTTATACCCGTAATCCAGTTACCACGATCCACTTCACCCATTGATTGCATGTCGTTCTGGCGTCCGCTAAAGTTCCACATAAAATAACGCCAATACATAAAGTTGACCTGATAGCTAAAGAAAAAGCCAATGTTTTGTATAAACGAAGGAGCCTGAGCAGATTGCTGTTGGCCGCAAGGCTCATAATCGACCGTATTTTCAGGTTCGCCAGCCCACTCTTTGTAAGCCTGAACATGACTGGGCTGCTGACTGTACATACGTGGAAACAATGTACAGAATGCATCATCATAAACAATATCTTTTTTATAACCGGTAATAATATACTGATCCTTGTCGTTCGGATTTGCCTTCGGCTTTTTAGCATAGCGCGGAGCTCCTATTTTTTCTTCGGGCAAACAAGTTCCTCCTTCAGCAGGCTTCCATTTATATTCGGCCGTATACAGAGGACCATAAACTAAAGAAGGCTGGTCACCATACTGGTCACGACTCAGGTAACTCATCAAAGAGAATACGTTATCAGGTCCGTTTTGATCCATCGGAGGAGTTGCATTTGAGCGGATCACGATAACGGCGAATGTAGAATAGCCAATAAGCAGCATCGTAACAACCGTGACAATCAAGTGCATCGCATGATTAGACAACGCTTTTTTAAAGTAGAAGAAAAGCAATGCCGTAGCTGCAAGAATAACGATTCCCAACCACAGACGAGTACCCAGAAAAGGAACTCCAGACAGCGCAATTGCAACAAGGAATGCAATTTTAGCCCGGGTGTCGTTTTTCTGAGCACGGGTTTCATACAATGCCCAGCCCAAAGCGATGGCTGAAATAGCTATATAAGCTAATAATCCGCTATTAAATGGCATTGAAAGGGTATTCACGAAGAAGAGTTCCACGTAGCCTGCAAGCCAGAAATAGGAAGGCATCAAACCATATAAAAGTCCGGCCAAAATAGCGATCGATACTAACATGGCGATCGCAAGACCTTTTTTATTGACCTGATATTTTTTGAAATAATAGATCAGCACCAAAGCCGGAATAGCAAGCAGGTTCAGAATGTGCACCCCGATAGAGAGTCCCATTACATACGCAAGCAATATAATCCAGCGCTCAGCATATGGCTCATCAGATACTTCTTCCCATTTACACATCGCCCATATAACAACGGCAGTACATAAGGTAGAGAAACCGTAAACCTCAGCTTCTTCGGCCGACCACCAGAATGAATCGGAGAACATGAAAGCCCATGCACCTACAAAACCAGCGCCTAACACCGCGATTGCACGACCTGTTGTCAGTTCTTCCCCCTTGGCCGCAACAACCTTGCGGGCAAAATAGGTAATCGTCCAAAACAAGAACAAAATTGTGAGTGCACTATAGATGGCAGTTGCGACGTTCACGCAATAAGCAATTTGCGTTTTATCGGAAGCAAACAAAGAGAAGAAATGCCCTATTAATGCGTGTAGCGGACTTCCGGGAGGGTGACCTACTTCCAGCTTGGCAGCAACGGTAATAAACTCGGGGCAATCCCAAAAACTGGCTGTCGGCTCCAGTGTAATAATGTATACGATGGCAGCAGCAGCAAAGGCAACCCATCCGGAGATGGTGTTAATCAGCTTGAAATTCTTCATATTATGAATTATGGATTACAATCACAACAGGATTCTGATTGAAGTGCCAAAGATACAAATATTTTCGGTTAACGAAAATCAGCTTTCAGCCTCATTAAGAGCAAGAAAGTGATAATTTTCAGCTCTGTTTAGGTGTCGTTCTATTCCCGACAAATTAGGTTATGACTAACAAACAACCCATTATCTATCAAAACACAACAAGATTTTGACCACAATCAGAAAAAAAGCATTACTTTTGTTCTCCAAACTTAAATAGCACATCGAGTCAATTTTTCAATTATTTGGAAAAAAGAAATAGAAACAATAAGCGATTTAGGTTTTATTCTAATCTAATGCCTGTTGAAAAATGAATTTTAAGAGTGCAATTCCAGAATCTAAATTCTCACACTTCAAAAACTCAACAAAACACAGGATACAAACCCCTTACACACTAATACCTCATTTTGCAAACTCTGTCTTCGGAGTTATTGCAAAACACCTTCAAACAAATAATTTTTGAGCAAATGAAAAGCTTTTTAAAAATCGTTTTGGCCACGTTTGTAGCAATTATACTTGCTACTATTTTTTTCTTCTTCATTTCCCTTGGCATAATCGGAGGCATTGCAGCCTCTTCGTCGGAAGAGACAACGATAAAACCGAACAGCGTTTTCGCTCTTGATCTGAGCGGACAAATAATTGAGAGATCTGAAGACAATCCGTTTGCCTCCCTTTTAGGTGAATATTCCGATCAGGTTCAGGAAATCGGTCTAAATGATCTGCTTTCGGCTATTCACAAAGCCAAAAACAACGATAATATTAAAGGTATATATATTGAAGCAGGAGCCCTGTCGGCATCTCCGGCTTCAATACGCGAAGTACGGCAGGCTTTGATTGACTTCAAAAAATCAGGCAAATTCATTTATTCGTACGGATCGACCTACAGTCAGGGGGCATACTACATAGCAAGTGCAGCCGACAAGGTTTTTTTGAGTCCGCAGGGAATGGTAAACTGGCATGGAGTTGCTGTTCAGGAAGCTTTTTACAAGGGAACTCTCGACAAACTGGGGGTCGAAATGCAGGTTATCCGGGTAGGGACGTACAAATCGGCTGTTGAGCCATATATCACCACAAAAATGAGCGACGCCAACCGCGAACAGATCACCGCATTTACCGGCTCAATCTGGAAAACAACGGTTAATGATGTGGCTGCGTCAAGAAAACTCACAGCTGAACAGCTGAATCAACTCGCTGATCAGGGCATTGCATTCAAGCCTGCTGAAGAATCCGTGAAGGGACATTTGGTTGACTCTCTGCTTTATGACGACGGTATTCAAAACTACATCAAGAAAAAAATCGGCATTAAAGAAAATGACGACTTATCGCTTGTGAAACTCGAAGCGATGAAAAATGCCGCATCGGAGGAGAAAATTTCCGAAAACAAAATTGCTGTGGTTTATGCTTACGGTGGAATTGACACCGGCGGTTCTGATGGTATTTCCTCTAAAGAACTGGTTAAAACGCTTGCCAAAGTTCGTAAAGACGACAAAATAAAAGCTGTAATATTCCGTGTAAATTCACCGGGCGGAAGCGCTTTGGGATCTGAATTGATATGGAGAGAAGTAAGTCTTATAAAAGGGAAGAAGCCCATTTATGTTTCAATGGGAGATTATGCTGCATCAGGAGGTTATTATATTTCGACACCGGCAGACATGATTATTGCTCAACCGAACACGCTGACCGGTTCTATCGGGGTATTCGGACTTATTCCGAATGTAAACGGCCTGACAAAGAAAATCGGAGTCAGCTTCGACGAAGTCAAAACAAATAAATTCAGCACACTCCCCAGTGTACAACAGGGCATGAGTGCCGAAGAAAAAGACCTTATGCAGGCATACGTCAACCATACCTATGAGGTTTTTGTTGACCATTGTGCAAAAGGGCGCAAAATGAACCCTGACGCCATTAAAAAGATTGCTGAAGGCCGTGTCTGGACCGGAGAACAAGCCAAACAAATCGGGTTGGTGGACGCGCTGGGCAATTTAGACGATGCTATTTCGTTAATTGCTAAGAAAGCTCGCCTCGACAAATACAATGTGGTAGAATATCCCAAGCAAAAAACATTCCTGGAAAAATTCATGAGCAGTCTTGATGCAAAGGTGGAAGAACGGGTGCAAAAAGCTCAACTGGGTGAATATTATCCTTATCTCAAACAAATCAGAGAGGTTTCCTCCCTGCAGGGAATACAGGCTTTGATGCCCTTTTATTTAACCGTAAAATAAATACATTTGTCATGAACAAACGACTGTTTCTCGTCGACTTAGTGTTGTGGATGCTTTCGGGAATCTACGCAGTCATCGTACGCACACGAAACTGGATGTTCGACAGCAAGATTTTACGCAGCAAAGCCTTCGATTTCCCGATTATTTCAGTTGGGAACCTGACGGTGGGCGGAACCGGAAAAACGCCTCACACAGAATACATTGTCTCACTTTTAAGTCAATCGATGAAAGTAGCAACGCTTAGCAGGGGCTACAAACGCAAGACATCAGGATTTGTTCTTGCCGATGCTTCAGCAACAGGAACTACCATCGGAGATGAATCGTACCAGATCAAAAGAAAATTCCCGGAGGTTGCTGTCGCAGTTGACGGCAATCGAAGAAGAGGCATTTCAAAACTACTCGCAAATAAAGACCTGCAACCACTGTCAGCCATTGTGCTCGATGATGCATTTCAGCACCGCTATGTAACTCCGGGGCTCAACATCCTGATTACGGACTTCAATCGTCTCTTCACAGACGATCATATATTACCGTACGGACGTTTACGCGAGCCTATACACAGCAAGAGCAGGGCGAATATCATCATCGTATCAAAATGTCCCGAAACGCTCCATCCGATGGATTTTAGGGTCATCTCTAAAAAGATCAACATTTTTCCTTATCAGTCACTGTATTTTACAACCTATCAATACGGAGAAATATATCCTTTATTCAACAGTCTGGCCAGCTCACAACCAATCACAGTGGCCGACATTAAAGCTGAGAAAATGCAGGTATTGATAGTGACCGGAATTGTATCTCCACAGGGAATCTATGAACATATTGAGAAGTTCACGACAAACTACGACAAGATCACATTCTCAGATCATCATAATTTCACGCAAAAAGATTACCGTTCCATTGAGAGAAAATTCAATGAGACAAAGAATCCCAAGATACTGCTCGTAACAGAGAAAGATGCAGCACGAATAGTAAACGACAACAATCTGCCCGAAGAACTGAAGCCTAGTATTTACGTATTACCGATTAAAGTCAAATTTTTATCCGGGCAAGAACCTAAATTCAATCAACAACTAACCACTTATGTTAAAGAAAATTCAAGAAACATCCGACTTTCTAAAAAAGAAAATCAGCCGTCGTCCTGAAGTAGGCATTGTACTGGGAACCGGATTAGGGAATCTGGCCAGCCAAATTACAGAAAAAGAAGAAATCGCATATGAAGATATTCCCAACTTTCCCGTATCGACTGTAGAAGGGCACAAGGGAAAACTTATAATCGGCAAGCTGGGAGATAACCTTGTAATGGCCATGCAGGGCCGATTCCATTATTATGAAGGGTATGACATGAAGGAGGTTACTTTTCCGGTACGTGTTATGCATGCCTTGGGAATCAAAACGCTCTTTTTGTCGAATGCCGCCGGAGGAATGAATCCCGATTTCGAGATTGGCGATTTGATGATAATATGCGATCATATCAACCTGTTTCCGGAACATCCCTTACGTGGTAAAAATTATAATGAATTAGGGCCGCGTTTTCCCGATATGAGCGAAGCTTATGACAGATCTCTCATTGCCAAAGCCGAAGCAATTGCTTTAGAAAACAACATTAAAGTCAAAAAAGGAGTTTACGTAGGCACTCAGGGGCCAACCTTTGAGACTCCGGCAGAATACAACTATTTCCATATCATCGGTGGTGATGCTGTGGGCATGTCTACAGTTCCGGAAGTAATTGTTGCTCACCACTGCGGCATAAAAACTTTCGCTATTTCCATTATTACGGATTTGGGGGTTGCCAATAAAATTGTTGAAGTCAGCCATGAGGAAGTACAGCAAATTGCTAACAACGTACAGCCTTACATGACGTTAATAATGAAAGAATTAATCAGCCGCATCTAATCTTATTCCTCATAGTTCAAAAGAGGGTATCTTCAAAGATTCCCTCTTTTATTATATTCGCACTTGGCCTAATCAAGATGGAATAATCGCATTGTTCAACTTAATCCACCTTCTATGCAAAAAAATATCATTTTCATTATATCTCTTCTACTTGGCATGCAATCACTTGCCGCCAGAGAAATCACTTTTACAGACTCCGCCACTACCACTATAGAAAGACAACTCAACGAAGTTGAAATAGCCGAAAAGAAAAGTGCCCGCTCTCTGTCTGTATTCAAAGCTCTGAACATTAACAGCATTCCGGCTGCGACCACATTTTCCACCGCAGCGGTACTGCAACAAATCCCATCGCTCAGTTCCGACATAGAGGGAAATCTGCGCCTCAGAGGGAGTAACAAAGTAACGCTTCTTTTCGAAGGCGTTCCCATTACTCTTTTTGAAGAAAACCGCAGCGATTTGCTGATTCAAATGCCGGTCGCGCTCTTTTCCTCCGTCCTTTTGTTTAACATGCTTCCAACCGCAAGCATCAACGAAGGAGAAGCTGGAGCTGTAGACTTTATTTTTTCTCCTGATTTTACGGATAAATCGGTACTAAAAGCGACTGTTGCGAAGGGATCCAACGACAGATACAACGCATCGGTTCTTGCAGGTTCCAGAATCGGAAAGTTCAGATGGCAGGCAGGCTATGATTTCAGACAGGAGTACCGTTACCGCACTTACGACAAGACAACCGTTGACAAAACCGGGACGGCAAAGATGAATAATACCGCAACCGCAAAGCCCCGTACACATATAGCCATGTTCAATGCTCAGTACCTGCTTACGCCTTCCGATTTCATTAATTTCAATGCTCTTTTTCAAACGATGGATTATAGCCGGCTTGGCAATATCAACAACACAAAAACCAACACATCAGGAGTTGTTGTTGCCAACGTTTTGCGCCAGCGTAACAACACTGAAAAACAAACAGGCAATTCGGAAGGTCTGAACTGGAAACATATCTGGAAAGAACAGAAAGCTTCTTTTGAAGCCTCTGTCAACTATGATAATTTCAACTACGATCAGGGTAACAATTTCACCAATAAGAATCCGAAAACAGGGGCAACTCTCGCTCAAGACAGACTCTTTATCAACCAGGACAAACACCAATGGTTCGGATCCGCCAAGCTCACCAAAATGTGGGAGAATGGGCTTTCAAGCCAACTCGGATATATCGGGCAATGGCACAAAGACAACTATTCAGCTTCAGATGACGACCTGATTAGTTCCGCATGGGTTCACAATCTGGCAAAGAGCAACGATTATGAACTTTCAAAGAATCTTCAGACCGGTTTTGCCGAATTGACTTACCAAAGCAAACAATGGAAATGCCTTTTGGGCGTTCAGCTTCAGTTTGACAACCGTAACGGAGGTAAATCCGTGGATGCCAACCAAACAAAAGAAGCCAATTCGTATCTATTGCCACACATTGAAATCAACTGGCAACAATCACCTTTTTTATCCTGGACACTTCGCTATCAGGAACGGGTGAACCGTCCTCTAATAAGCGATCTGAATCCTTTTACCGACAATAGCGATGCAACCTACATTCATCAGGGCAACCCTTCTTTGGAAAATGAACTTGCACATGTAGCTGAACTCTCGAACACCTGCCGTGTCCGGAACCTCACTTTGAATCCGGTTTTCTTTTACCGATACCGCAACCATCAAATCATTGACATTGCAACACAGCAAAATGGCACCACTGTCTGGACCAAAGAGAATGCAAGCAGTGCGCAGGATGTGGGTCTTGAAATGAACCTTACGTGGAAACCATTTAACTTTCTTACAGCAGATGCATCAGCAACCGGCTATCACTATGAAATAGACGGGACCAGACAAGGATATGGTATAAAAGGAAAATATTCAGTGGATGCAAAAGGAAGTGTTAAGGTAAAGCTTCCTCTTGAGTTGGAATGGGAAGTGTATGGCTATTATACCGACCGCCAGTTGACCGTACAAGGCGAAATTGCCGCCTTAGGTTCGGTTGGCAGCGCCCTGTCCTATTCGTGTCTCAAAAAGCATTTAGACGTCGCCTTAACCATCGACAACATCTTCAATTCTATCGAAGAAAAAACAACATTCAACACGATGGGTACACAGCAAACCATCTACCGCAACAGAGACGCCCGCACGTTATGGCTTAATGTAAGCTATAAAATATAATTTACAAACATGAAAAGGGCGGCAATGAAAAAAATCATTGCCGCCCTTTTTTGTGTCCTTATATAAAAAAAAAATCGAACCTTATTTCTAAGATTCGATTTTGAAAGTGGGCGTTGACGGATTCGAACCGCCGACCCTCTGCTTGTAAGGCAGATGCTCTGAACCAGCTGAGCTAAACGCCCTTTCCTTAAATGCGTTGCAAAGATACGTGCTTATTTTGGTTCCTGCAAGAGCCTCCGCAATATTTTTGCAATATTTCTTCTAAATTGCCTCTGCCACCACAAAAGTACTCCCTCCGATATAGATCAAATCATCCTCATTTGCAGCCTGTTTTGCAGCCTCAACAGCAGAAGCCACAGAAGCAAAAATTTTTCCATGAAGATTGAATTTTTGTGCCAAATCACGCAGTTTTGAGGCCTCCATCGCCCTTGGAATGGCTGCCTGAGTGAAATAATAAATCGCGTTTTGGGGTAAAAGGGATAAAACTGTACTAATATCCTTATCATTTACCATACCAAAAACGATATGAAGACGAGTATATTTTTGCTTCGACAGCTGCTGTACTATAAACCGTATTCCGGCTTCATTGTGTCCGGTATCGCAAACCATCGTGGGATTTTTCTGTAATATTTGCCACCGTCCCATCAATCCGGTCAAATCGACGACATGTTTTAAACCATTAAACAAAGCATCGTCCTGAATATCGAACCCTCTTTCGCGAAGCCGGTCTACAGCAGTCAAAACAGTCGCGACATTCTTTTGCTGGTACAGACCTTTTAACTGCACTTCCAGATTGGGATATTGCTCACAGGCAAAACCATCGGATGTCGGAGTCAATTTATACGTATCTTCCGCAAAAAACAAAGACGTACCTATCTCTTCCGCTTTATGCACAAAAACATCTTTTACTTCGCCTTCTGCCTCTCCTATTACGACCGGAATTTCAGGTTTCATAATTCCGGCCTTTTCGAATGCTATCTTAGGCAATGTATCCCCCAGAAATTGCATATGATCGAAGCTAATGTTCGTGATAACGCTTAATCCAGGGGAGATTATATTCGTACTGTCCAGTCTTCCACCCAAACCGACTTCAATCACGGCCACATCGACACCGGAAGTCGCAAACCAATCGAACGCCATTTCCATTGTCAATTCGAAAAAAGAGGGCTGAATGGGTTCAAAGAAAGCACGGTGATTCTCCACAAAATCAATCACAGCCTGCTCCGGAATCATTTCACCGTTCACCTTTATTCGCTCTCTGAAATCTTTCAAATGAGGAGAAGTGTAGAGTCCGGTTTTGTAACCTGCCGATTGAAGGATTGCTGCCAAAAAGTGCGAAACCGACCCCTTCCCATTCGTTCCTGCCACATGAATAGTTCTATACTTCCGATGCGGATTTCCGAGATGATTATCCAGCTGAATAGTACGTTCAAGACCGGGCTTGTAGGCCGAAGCTCCCTGATGCTGAAACACCGGCAGGCAGTTATAAAGATAATGTATGGTTTCCTGATAGTTCATCACTAAAAAAGTTGTAATACAGCGCACAAAGTTCGCCATTTTAAATGGAAAACAAGCTCTTCTATGGCCGCATAAAAACAAAAGAGCCGGAATTATTTGACATTCCGACTCTTCTACAAGTATAAAATATTGGGAGTTCTCTCTTCGGCAGCTCTGTTATGCAGCAGGAACACCCAAAGATGTGCTTACCAAGAAAGCTGCGGCAACAGCAATAATTGAATACAATTCAGGGAATACAGCCAGAATCAACGTGTTGTTGAACACATCGTGACCATTACCCATAGCGCTTGCACCGTTGGCACAAACCTGACCCTGACGAATTGAAGTAAGCAACTCAACTGCACCTACTGCAATACCGGTAAAGCAGATTGCTACCCCCTGAAACATTGTAATGTGTTCAACGAGGAAAGGTTTAAGCAAGAAGTAACCCAAGAAGCCAAACAAACCCTGAGAACCAGGCAAGGCAGTCAACACCATCGCCTTACCGAAAATATCGGGATTCTTTTTCAAAGCGCCAATAACGGAATTACCGGCAATGGAAGTACCATAGGCACTACCGACTCCTGACAATCCCAGCAAAAAGGCAATTCCGATGTAAGCAAATAAAATTGGTTCCATAATAATAAAAGTAATTTAGTGATTAATAATTTGTTATGTTTTTATTCGTAATTAAGACCGGCAAACTGCCTGATCAGAGTATTTTAAATTCTTCTTTATACCGCGCAAACGGTTTGTATGATTTCCCGCCTCCCACGAAGCCTGCATTTTTGTAGAATTCGACAAATGTCAAACGGAGAGGGTGAACGAACGATGCCAATATAGCCATAAAGATATTGATAAAGTGGCCGAAAGCAAGAATCAGTATCATTACAATCTGACTTACAACCGGAGTATCACCGCTTAAGCTGGTAGCCAGACTATTGAACACAATAGCAAGAACCGCTCCTGCAATACAAATGGCAAACAAACGAATATAAGAAAGCAAGTCGCTCAGCCAGCCGGTCGCTTTTTCGTAAGTATCCCAGATACCTTCTCCGATATTGGCAAGAATATTGTGCCCCGGATGATTCAACAGGAAAATACAAATACCTGCAACGGCAAAGATCACGTAAGAAGCTGTTTTTGCAATTTCCGGGGCAAGCAGACCACCCTTTTGCAAGCCAAAAACAGATCCGCCTCCAACAACCAACAATAACCACCCCCATGTCGAAATGGTAGAAGCAAATCCATCTGTTTTCCAGCGGGTAATTGCACGCACAAACTGTCCGAAGATAATCTGAACAGCGCCCAAAATAAGAGAAGCATAAAACAGGCGGTCGGCTGTAAGGATATAGTGTTTTAGATGTTCATACCAAGGCCAGTTGGTCTCAATTTTTTCCAAGGCAATACCGCCGACATTTCCGGTCAGAATTCCCATAAAAAATGCCGTAATCCCGAGGTAAGTCAGCAACCGCATAACAGGCTCCAGTTCTTCTCGCACCTTTTTGCGGAAATAGATACCTACTGCCGCAAGGATGACACCGTAGACAACATCGGCAAAGCAAAAGCCAAAAAAGAGCATGTAAAACGGCGCAAAATAAGGGGTCATATCCGATTTGTGATAGTTGGGTAATTCATACAACCCGCCAATAAATTCGAATACACTGCTAAACTTGTTATTCTTCAGTTTTACAGGCACAGCATCATCCGACTTGCGCGGTACTTCTGCCATATAGTAAACACCTGATTTTTTGAGCATTTTGTTAAGGGCCGCTTCATTTTCTTCAGGGCAATATCCCTCAAGAATCATCACAGTATCTTCAGCTCCCACATTAGTATTTAGTTGTACACGCCGCAAATCGACTCTTTCAGACACTTCAGCCCGTGCTTTTTTCAAGGCATCATAACCAGATGTTGCTTGCTTGAGACGGTCTTCAATTGCGAGAATTTCAGCATCAATTTCTTTTGCTTCTTCCTGCAATTCGGCTTCTGTTTTTGCCCCAAGCCGTAAAAGATCGGCATCCAGTTCAAAATCAGTTCCTTTAGGAGTTACCGTCACAAAATAGATGGTAGAGTTGAAACAATCCACCTCGATAGCGTTATATTGCGATTCCCATTCCGGATTAAATCGACTGGAATTGCAGGCAAAGAAACGAAGTTCCAGCCCAGCTTTCTCGAGTTGACGGATTCTTTCCCAGCTAAAATTCCCCCACGGAGCCATCCTGTCCATGTCTTTATCAACAGATTGGCGTCTTGTCTGCAATTGCTCTTTTTCCTGAACACACGTTTCAATCTCAGTCAATAGCTGAAATCCGTCCATTTCAGGATTTTGAGCCAAAGGATTCTCGCCATCCGTGTGACGTTCCAGAATTTCAGTAGCAGCCTTGAACCGTTGCAACAGTTGAAGATTACCCCGCAATTCGTCGTCATCGATAGTTCCTCCTTGCCTTTCAGCCACATGAACCACACCAATTTCTCTCAATTTTTCGAGAAAACCGGCATACTCCTTGTGGTAAACCAAGAAGGCATATTTTTTCATTTTAACTATCATATAGCTATTTACGATTTAGTCATTTACGATTTTCAATTGAAATCTGTTTATATCACAAAGGAACGGAACGAAAAACCGGTATCCTTTGTGGTTAATCAAATTCTATTTACAAATCTTCAAATTTCCACATTGGCTTTTTCAGCTTCCTGTCTCGACTTGACAATCTTTTGTGCTGATTTCGACAGGTTTTCTTCGTCCTCCATAAAACGTTTGATCTTACGGATAGCATCTTCGTAGCCCGGAATCTGCACCTTTTCAAAAAGATTCACCTTTTGAGTGGTTTTCTTCCTGGCATGTTCCAACAGGTTGAGTTTTTGCGTCATAAACTCCTGTTCGATACCGATCTGCGCCAACTCCTTAAGCTGCTCAATTCCATCAGCAAACCACTTGGGACTACTGAAAAGGCTGAAAGGACGAACAGAATAATCAACACCTTCAAGCACCGGAATACGAACGCCGGCAATCTTCTTGATCGTCATTTTCACATCATCCACATGGAGCAGCGTGGTGTCGAACTCACCCCATAGAGCCAGCATCTGATCGTATGCGTTGATGCGCAATTCGAGTTTCTCGTCCAGCGCTTTAGCATCGTCTTTGGCTCTCTTTACCTCTAAACGCAGAGCACTTTCCTTGTTTTTAATGGTAGGTAGAGCACGCACACGCACTTTAAGCTGCTTTTCAAGCCCCTGAAGCGATGTTTTGTTATATTGAAATGTTATTGCCATAACTTACCTATAAACTCCTTATTCAGGCTTATTTTGCCCAATATCTATCAACCAGCTCCTGTTTGATATTCACCTCTTCCGGTTTGAAGTAACTGGAGAACAAGCCCCAGGTTACGTTTAGCATCTCTTCAGTGCCAATATTGACGTCGATCGCCAGAATTTTTTCTGAATAGTCTTTAGCAAACGAAAGGGTACGTTCGTCGTAATTCGTCAGGTCGAAACCGTTTTCGAGTTTTGTTTTTGCATTGGCAGCATCGGCATAAAGACGTACGGCGGCATTCATCACCTGCGGATGGTCTTCGCGGGTCTTCTTTCCGATTACCAGCTGTTTCAGACGAGACAGCGAGCGGAACGGATCCACAATAACCTTACCAACATCCGAGTCACGACGAAGGAACAACTGACCTTCTGTGATGTAACCCGTATTATCAGGAATAGCGTGTGTAATATCGCCACCCGAAAGCGTTGTCACGGCAATAATCGTAATAGAACCACCGGCCGGGAATTGCACTGCTTTTTCGTAGATTTTTGCCAGGTCAGAGTAAAGCGAACCCGGCATAGAGTCCTTCGAAGGAATCTGATCCATACGGTTCGATACAATTGACAGGGCATCGGCATAAAGCGTCATATCGGTCAACAGTACCAGCACTTTTTCATTGTGGTCGACGGCAAAGTATTCTGCAGCGGTCAATGCCTGATCAGGAATAAGAAGTCGTTCTACCGGAGGATTTTCGGTGGTATTCACGAAACTCACAATACGGTCGAGCACACCTGCATTATTGAACACGTTCTTAAAGTAAAGGTAGTCGTCATTGGTCAGACCCATACCGCCAAGAATGATTTTGTCGGCTTTTGCACGCAAAGCCACGCTCGCCATTACCTGGTTGAACGGCTGATCCGGGTCGGCAAAGAAAGGGATCTTCTGTCCGGATACCAATGAGTTATTCAGGTCGATACCGGCAATACCGGTAGCAATAAGTTCGGAAGGCTGGCGACGACGAACCGGATTCACCGACGGACCACCAATTTCACGTTCTTCTCCTTCAATTTCGGGACCACCGTCGATAGGATCACCGAAGGCGTTGAAGAAACGACCTGCAAGTTGATTGCTCACTTTCAGAGTAGGAGCTTTACCCAGAAATATTACCTCAGCATTCGTCGGAATCCCTTCGGTTCCTTCAAATACCTGCAAAGTAACATCTTCACCCATAATTTTTACCACCTGAGCCAGTTTTCCATTCACGGTAGCCAGCTCATCATACCCTACCCCGGTAGCTTTCAGCGAACAGGTAGCCTTGGTTATCTGAGTGATTTTTGTGTATATTTTTTGAAATGCTTTTGTAGCCATGATATCTAAAATTACAATTTTGCTATTTACAATTTATGATTTCTCCGGAACCATCATTTCTGAGCTGTCTCCAGTGTCAGCATCTCATTCAGTTCTTTCAGATATCCGTTAAAGGCTTCCGATTGATACTCTGAATAATTCATCTGTTTGCAGATATTGATCAATCGTTTGAAGTAGTCCATTACATCTGTAAAGTTGCTAAAATCAAATTTGGTACGGCAAATATCCATCACCAGATTCAGCATAAACTGCTGACGATCGATCGGACAAACTGAGTCGATTTTATCAAAAGCATCCTGCTGAAGGATTACAAAGTCAATCACTTCCGATTTCCAGAAGGTAACGTGGTAATCTACAGGCACTCCGTCATCACCCAAAATATTGATCTGTTCCTGAACCTCTTTACCACGCTGGAGCAACGTCTTCATTTCATTGACATTCTTTGTCCAGTCGGGCGAAATACGTTTTGCAATATACTCTTCAAATTCGGGATATTCAATATATTTTGAGTAACTATCAATCGGATTCACAGCCGGGTAACGTTTACGGTCGGCACGTGCCTGCTCGAGAGCAAAGAAGCAACGGGCAGCCTTTTTGGTCGATTCAGTTACCGGTTCTTTCAGGTTACCACCGGCAGGCGATACAGTTCCGATAAATGTAATTGAACCTGTTGCGCCGTTTTTGAGGTGAACATATCCTGCACGCCCATAGAAGTTGGCGATGATAGCAGGCAAGTCCATCGGGAATGCATCCTGACCCGGAAGCTCTTCCAAACGGTTTGACATTTCACGCAAAGCCTGTGCCCAACGCGAAGTAGAGTCGGCCATCAACAACACTTTCAGTCCCATCGAACGGTAATATTCGGCAATGGTCATTGCGGTGTAAACGGAAGCTTCACGGGCAGCCACCGGCATGTTGGATGTATTCGCAATAATGATGGTACGCTCCATCAACTTGCGACCGGTATGCGGGTCTTCCAATTCAGGGAATTCAACGAAAATTTCCACAACTTCGTTTGCACGTTCACCACAGGCAGCCATAATAACGATATCGGCATCGGCCTGTTTTGAGATTGCATGCTGAAGCACGGTTTTACCGGTTCCGAACGGACCAGGAATAAAGCCGGTACCTCCTTCAACAATAGGATTGGCAGTATCGATGGTTCTTACGCCGGTTTCCAGTAAGCGGAAAGGACGCGGTTTTTCATTATAACAGGTCAAGGCTTTCTTTACCGGCCATTTTTGAGTCATGTTGAGTTCGATTTCTTTGCCTTCGCTATTGGTAACGACTGCAATTTTATCGAAAATGCGGTATTGACCTTCCGTCACAATCGACTTAACAGTAAATTGTCCCTGAAAAGTGAAGGGAACCATGATTTTGTGAGGCTGGAAATTTTCGTCCACTTCACCCAGCCAGCTACCGGCTTCAACCACATCGCCGGCTTTCGCCAGGGGTTTGAAATCCCACAGTTTTTCCTCATCAAGGGGGAACGTATATTCACCGCGTTTCAGGAACACGCCCAACATCTTATCGAGGTCATTTTGCAGACCGTCGTAGTTACGCGACAGCAAGCCCGGACCAAGAGTCACTTCCAGCATGTGTCCCATGAATTCAGCTTCAGCCCCCACCTGCAGGCCGCGAGTACTCTCAAACACCTGCACATAAGCATTATCGCCGATAATTTTGATGACCTCTGCCATCAGTTTAGTATTTCCTGTTTCGATGTAACAAATTTCGTTTTGAGCCACAGGCCCGTCAACCGTCACTATTACAAGGTTGGAAATAATGCCTTTAACTTTTCCTTTTGTTGACATATTATGCTATAGTTATTATTTTATCGTTAATAGGGGTTTCCCGGGCAGCTCACTTTTCGCCGGGAAATTTCACACCACTTTTCAGGTTGCGGATAAGCTCACGGAAAATTGCAGAACCGGCTTCCTTGTTAAGAGGCAACCAGCGTTCAATAATTTCGAGCTTCATCAGATAAGCAGCGACAGCCTCAATCGTGAAATATTCGAAAACCGTATTTTCATCAATCCACGCCCACTTCAACAGGTCGATCTTACGCTCGCGCTCCAGCAAATCGGTCTCTTCAGCAATACGTAATACCGATTCGGCCTGAGGGAAAAAGTCGCTTACGCCAAAATCGCGCGAATGACTGGCTTTCAGGATGCGTGCAACGTTATTGTCGCCTACAATAGAAGAATGAACGTCGAAACCATGCTTGCGACAGGTGTGAGCTGTGAGCAGATTATTGATATTGAGACAAAATTCGAACCATCGGCTCACAAAACCGTTACTGCACTTCAGCGCCGACTTATAAAACAAGACCATAAGTTGGTCATCCCACGAAAGATTATCGAACAAAGGCTTATCCTCCCAGTATGCATAGGCAAACATCGGAAAATAGGAAGGAACTGTCGATATTTTAGGATTCTCCGTTTCTTTCAGTTGCGTCACCACTTCTTCAAAATCCTCTGACGAAGAAATTCCGAGCGGATGCAATGCCACATCCCTGTCTTTGAGGAATGCAAACCAGTTTTTCGCTTCATATTGCTGAAAAATCAGATCGGCAATCTCGCGGTCTTTTTTTGTGAGAGTTTCCTGCAACGTTTGTTGCAACTCCTGCAATTTAAGGGAAAGTTTGGTATCGTCCGGCTGGATTTCGGGTAATCCGGCTATCAGGTAGTAATATTTGCTCATTATGTTACAAATTATAGTTTTGGTTGCAGATTGAGAATAGCAACTTAAAACAACAATTCTACCAGTTTCGGGCGTAAAAATTCTTTGAAGTATTCTACAAATTCGGCCTCACCGAAAGTGATTTTATACCCGCCCGATGCAGGCTGAACAGCGAAGTCGGTTTTTGCACCGTTCACCTCTTTTATAGTAACACCATTATTGAGCAGTTCTTTGGCATTTGAAGCAAAATAAGCAGTCAAAGCCTCTGCATCTTTGGCTTCAATCACAATTTGTTCTTTCTTTGCCCATTCCTGAGTAAAAGAAAGAATTACCTTTTGCATAAAGGCTTTATCAACCACTGCAGCCTTCACTGAGTCATCGGTAATCTTACCGTTGATCAGATTCACCACCTCTGTCTTCAGAGCTTCTACGGATTGTTGCGCAAACAATTTAAGTTCCGAACGCGTATTTTTATCGAGTTCTTCTGCCTGTTTTTTAGCTTGTGCTACTACGGCAGCAGCGTCAGCCTCTGCTTTTTGCAGAATTGCAGCTGCCTCATCCTGAGCTTTAGATACAATTGTGGCGGCTTCACTTTTTCCTTTTTCAACGCCTTCCAAATAGATTTTGTCGGTAAGTTCTTGCAGTGTTGAGTTCATATTGCTGATTTAATTATTTTTTTACTTAGACTGCAAATGTAATGGAATTATCAATAGGGTGTGCCGTTCGATTTAAATTGGAATTCCAATTTAACGTTATTTTTAATTGCTATAAACAACAGAAACGGAATAGCAATTTCTCCGAAATTTACAATAAAAAGAGAACGAAATAATTCAATAAAAAACAAAAATCAAATAAAAGCAGCAGATTATCTATCAGATCAATATAAACGGATGGCAAGAGACGAGAAGAGAACGGAATTCACGATTAGTACTTCATACAGTAAACCCCGGAAGTTTTGACAAATGAAATAAATTCAAGTTTATTTTTTTTACACAATACCCATAAACAAGAAAGCGCGACCATCTCAGATTATGAGAAGGTCGCGCTTTCTTCTTAAAAAGAAAAAGTCTTATTTCTTATTAAATTCAGATGAAACTGTCAACACTTTTCTTCCTTTTGCACGACGAGCTGCCAATACGCGACGGCCATTGGCAGTAGCCATACGTTCGCGGAAACCGTGTTTGTTTCTCCGTTTTGTGTTCGATGGTTGGAATGTTCTTTTCATTGCCGTAATGTTTTATATGTTGTTTTTTATTCCTGTTTTCGGGGCGACAAAGATACGGATTTTTTTCTATAAACAAACTATTCTTCTGATTTTTATCATCAAATGTATTTCAGGTTAATTTACATCATTAATTTTCTTTCGAAAGAGATTAAGTCTTTAGTTTTTTTATAGAAAAGAATTACAGAATTTTTTCCTTAATACAAGGATAATCAGCTACCTTTGTTGTCCTAAAACAGAGGTTATTCTAACAATTTATTAATCTATAAACTAAACAGTTATGTCTAAAGTAACAGTAGTCGGAGCCGGTAACGTAGGTGCTACCTGTGCTAACGTTCTGACGGTAAACCAAGTTGCGAGCGAAGTGGTATTGCTCGATATTAAAGAAGGTGTTGCTGAAGGTAAAGCAATGGACATCATGCAAACTCAGCCTACTCTGGGTTTTGCCACCAAAGTTATCGGTGTAACCAGCGATTACAGCAAAACAGCTAATTCTGACGTTGTTGTTATCACTTCAGGTCTTCCCCGCAAACCGGGTATGACACGCGAAGAACTGATCGGTGTTAACGCAGGTATCGTTAACTCGGTAGTTGCAAGCATCATCAAAGAATCTCCCAACGCTATACTCGTTATCGTAAGTAACCCTATGGATACAATGACCTACCTGACATTCAAAACAGCTGGTCTTCCTAAAAACCGCGTAATCGGTATGGGTGGTGCATTGGACAGCTCTCGTTTCACTTACTACCTGAGCCAGGCTCTTAACACTAACGGCAACAACATCGAAGCTATGGTTATCGGTGGTCACGGCGACACAACAATGATTCCTTTGAAACGTCTTGCTAACTGCAAAGGTGTTGCTGTAAGCGACATTCTTTCTGCTGAAGTTTTGGACAAAGTAGTTGCCGACACAATGGTTGGTGGTGCTACCCTGACAAAATTACTGGGCACTTCTGCTTGGATGGCTCCGGGTGCTTCTGCTGCATTCCTCGTTAAATCTATCCTTAACGACGAAAAACGCGTACTTCCTTGCTGCGTTTACCTCGAAGGCGAATACAAACACAACGATATCTGCATCGGCGTTCCTACCGTAATCGGTAAAAACGGCGTTGAAGCTATCCTCGACGTTAAACTGAATGCAGAAGAACAAGAATTGTTCGACAAGAGCGCTGCTGCTGTTCAGGTAATGAACGACGTATTGAAAGAAATGAAACTGGTTTAATCTCCGGTTTAGATCTTCAAAAAACGAGAGGCATTCCATTCGGATTGCCTCTTTTTTTGTGGCCGAAGTTCTCCTTTGATCCTATCTCTTCTTCTAAATTTGCGTGATATTGAGCATCGTGGCAACTCGTGCTATGGCAACTAATATCATCAGAGAAAATCACATTTGCAGGGATGGTATATCTTTTTGTGGGATCATTACACAGGAACCCGATACATCGTCAATTCCAACGACGTAGTTATTAAGGAAGAAATAATACATGATAGAATATTTAAAGCTCTCACTTAACCCAGAAACCATCCACTGTTTCTTTTCATTATAGTATTTGGCCTTTATCGAATCAAAACCTTTTTCTTGATACATTTTGCGAATAGAATCATTCAGAATAAATACTTTTCTATAATTTGTCAATTGATTGCTTTGAAAAACGAGATTCTGATTTAATGCTTCTGCAAGGAAATCCTTAAAGGACATTCCCTTATATTCGCACTTTCCTTGATAACAGTTATGCAAATCAGCCAAACAAGTAACAATCAAATTATTGCTATCGCCTTTTACGAAAAGAAAGAAAAAATCATATCTAAAGGGAGCTTTGTCACTGGCCAATTTTTCAATGAACCCTTGATTAATAAAACGTTTTTCTTGTTGCTTACAAGAAAAAACACTAATCATCGTGACAATGAAGATGATATAATGGAATAGTTTCATAATTAATTATCATTTGGTAGCCTCTTACCAAAGTCGTTGCTAAAAAAGGAAGCTCCTGCTTTCCAAATTTCTTCAAATGTAGCAATATTTCTTCCAAACATAAAAAGAGGCAGCTGATTACTATCGCAATTTTGTGCTTTTGCAAAGCTGTAAGCCCACTTTTACCCCCGACGCAAGCCAAGCCATACCTCGAACCCAAATCCAACTTACACGCCACGAGAGAACCAATACCATTGCTCACCCACCAAAACAAAAAAGCCGCTCTCGAATTACGAGAGCGGCTTTTTGTCATTTATAGAACAGGCTTATGCCAGTTTCTTTTTTTGTTGTCTTTTAGCGTGCCAAACCTGTACATCGTAAGCGATGGTAGAAGCCACCAGAATAGATGAATAAGTACCGGTTACAACACCGATCAGCAACGCGAATACAAAGCCCCGGATCACATCACCACCGAAGATGAAGATCGCCAGCAATACCAGGATCACACTCACCGTGGTATTGATAGTACGGCGCAGGGTGTGGTTCATAGCATCATCCATCAACGAGCTGATCTCACGTTTCGGGTACAGCTTGATAAATTCACGAATACGGTCGAAGATTACCACCGTATCATTGATGGAGAACCCGATAACCGTCAGGATCGCGGCAATAAATGCCTGGTCGATTTCGAGCGAGAATGGCATAATACTGTAGAGCAACGAATAGAGCCCCAGTACCACCACCACGTCGTGAATCAACGAAACCAAAGCTCCGATAGAGAACGTGTAGCTTGGGAAACGAAGGAAAATGTAAAGAGCAATACCAAATACAGCGAGAACGATCGCCCAGATAGCAGCTACTTTAATATCTTCAGCCACAGCAGGTCCAACCTTCTGAGAACTTACGATATGTTTTTTCACAAACTGATCTCTTGTAATATTACCTCCCAACATAGGTTTCAAGCTGGTGTATAGTTTTGTTTCGATTTCATCATCCACCGAAGCCGACCGATTGGTAATTTCATAGTTTGTAGAAACACGGACTTCTTTTCCGCTGGTTCCAATTGCAATTACATTTACATTACCGCCAAATGCACCTTTCAGTATCGTACGAAGATTTTCGGCATCAACCGGTTGGTCGAATGCAACCTGATAGTTACGTCCACCACTAAAGTCAATACCCTGACTCAAACCTCGGGTAGCCAGTGAACCAACACAGACCAAAAGAACAATACCAGAAACAACATACCATGTTTTACGCATTCCGATAAAGTCGATATTCGGGTGCAATAACCAGTGTTTGGTCAAACGGGTAGTAAACGAGATATCTTCTCTTCCTTCTTTTTCCAGGAATAGTTCAAAAAAGATATGTGTAAGGAACACCATACAGAAGAAAGAGGTAATGATACCAATAATCAACGTAGTGGCAAAACCTTTGATCGGTCCTGATCCAAATGCGAAGAGGATAATACCAACCAGTAAGTGAGTAGCATTTGAGTCGACAATTGCAGACAAAGCATGTTTGTAACCATCGGCAACCGCTTTACGCAGATTTTTGCCAGCTTCTTTTTCTTCACGAATACGTTCGTTGATCAACACGTTGGCATCGACCGCAAACCCAAGCGTCAGCACGATACCGGCAATACCCGGCATAGTCAATACTGCTTTGAAGGAAGCAAGAATACCCATGATGAAGAGCACGTTTAGAATCAGAGCTCCATTGGCAACTAAGCCAGGTATCCATCCGTAATAGAAGATCATAAAGATCAGGATCAGGACAAACGCAATCACAAACGAGATAAGACCCGCGTTGATTGATTTTTGACCCAATGACGGACCAACGTTGTCGGCTTGTACGATGTGTGCCGGAGCAGGCATACGACCTGACTTCAACACGTTTGCCAAGTCCTTGGCTTCTTCAACTGTGAAGTGACCTGAAATCTGGCTACGACCGCCGGTGATTTCCTGGTTAACAACCGGAGCTGAATAAACATAGTTATCAAGTACGATAGCTACGCATTTGCCAACGTTTTGTTTTGTAAGGATTGCCCATGTGTTTGCTCCTTTGGAGTTCATGGTCATGTCCACGATAGCGTTTGAACCGTATTGACCGTAGTCATCTTTTGCGTCGGTTACAACGTCACCCTGAAGTGCAGGACCTTGTTTGGTGGTGCTCTTCAAAGCATACAGCTCAAAATACTGACCTTGTTTGTCAATTGCCTTAACACCCCATTTCAAAGCTAGATCCGAAGGGAATTTGCCACGAATCTGAGGATTGCGCAAGTATGATCCGATAGTTGAAGTATCTGCAGCAAGAGCTACACCTACACGGGGAGAAGCTCCCTGAGGATCGATACCCTGCAAAAGACCGAACAACGGATTTTTCTTTTTGAATTCGGCAATATTTTGTTGATTACCTTTATCAGCTGTCGGTTTTTCTTTTTTCTTGATCAAAGCAGCAAGCGAATCTTCTTTTGAAGTACCGGCAGGTTTCTGAGCTTTAGCTTCGGCTGTTGCCTTAGCAGGAGCGCCTACAGCAGGAACTGTGTCGGTTTTAGCTTTACCTCCGTTTGCAAGGATTGCAGGCAACGAACTGTTTGCATCTTCCAATGCGCTGTAGATTTCAGCCACATTATAAGTTTCCCAGAATTCGAGGTTTGCTGTTCCCTGAAGAAGTTTGCGAACACGTTCCGGATCTTTTACACCAGGAAGTTCAACAAGGATACGACCTGATTTTTCCAGTTTCTGAATGTTCGGTTGAACCACACCAAAACGGTCGATACGCGTACGGAGCACGTTGAATGAGT
This sequence comes from Paludibacter jiangxiensis, assembly GCF_001618385.1. NCBI lineage: Bacteria > Pseudomonadati > Bacteroidota > Bacteroidia > Bacteroidales > Paludibacteraceae > Paludibacter > Paludibacter jiangxiensis. Next base: position 471,073 of record NZ_BDCR01000001.1, read on the forward strand.
TGTTGATTGCACTTTCAACATCTTTTCTCAACACAGCCATAACCTGATCGTTGGTTGCACTCAAAGGAATTTGATCTTTCTTATCGTATGTGCTGAATATAGTAGACAGCTTAGCATTAGGATCAAGTTCGAGGTATGCGTTTTTGAACAACGTCAAAAAGTCTGTCTGGCTGGTAGCCTGACGTTGAATTGCCATATCGATGGCTTTGTTGAAATTTTGCGGAGGATTAGGAACTGTAAGAGAGCGGAGAATATCGGCCTGCGATACTTCCAATACTACGTTCATACCACCTTTCAAGTCAAGACCAAGGTTAATTTCCTTGTCCATACACTCTTTGTAGGTATACCCAAACCACACCTTGGTGGGTGCGATAGAATCGAGATACCTTTTGTAAAGCGCGCTATCGACTTCGTTTGTCCCCGGTTTCGTCGCAAATGCCAAAGCAGCTTTATTGTAATGATTTGTCACAAAGCTGAATGACAAATAGAAGAAACAGACAAGCAAAAGCAACACGGCTAGAACCTGAACAAATCCTTTGTTTTGCATGTTTAACTATTTTAAATACATATAACTAATTGATAGAATTTCCAAATTATTTTGAGCCTGCAAATATAGCGATTTTTTAATAAGCCCAAAATGAGTTAAAAAAGAATTTTTAGCGCCCACTAAGTTACCCTTTTTGACGAGAAGTAAGAACTTTTTTGTGCGCTAGAGTACAATGTTTGGTTCTAAAATATATTTCTCGCGCAAAACTTGTCCCACAATGCGGGAGCCGAAAAGAAAAGCCTTCAGCTTTCCTTTATAGTGTTTTAAGTCATAATATATGTAATTCAATCATTTATGAGTACATTTCGCCTCTGCGACTTTGCGTGAAAAAATAAACCACAGTATTTCAAAAACTGTAATTAACCGTGGTTTTTATCCGCTTTTATCGTTACATTTGTCTAACTGTTTTTGTCAACTTAACCTTATTATATACACTTATGTCTAAATTACGTTTTGCGGCGTTGCAGGAATTTGCTGCCCGTACTCCTCTGCATGTGGACATTCCGTCCAAACTTTCCGAATATTATGGAATTAATGTTTTTGACCGAAAGAAAATGCAGGCTTATTTGCCTGAAGAAGCATACAAAGCTGTTCGTGAAGCAGTTGAAGACGGCACCCAGATAAACCGAAAAGTAGCCGACCAGATTGCAAACGGCATGTGCCGCTGGGCAAAAGAACGGGGAGCCACTCACTATACCCACTGGTTTCAGCCTCTTAACGATGCTACCGCCGAAAAACACGAACGTTTGTTTGATTTTGGAGAAAACGGTGAAGTGCTGGAACGCTTTTCCGGCAAACTACTCATTCAACAAGAGCCCGATGCCTCCTCATTTCCCAGCGGAGGTATTCGCAATACTTTCGAGGCCCGCGGATATACAGCCTGGGACGTTTCTTCCCCCGCATTTATAGTTGACGAAACACTTTGCATTCCTACCATTTTCATAGCATACACCGGCGAAGCGCTCGATTACAAAACACCATTATTGCGTGCTTTGAGTTCCGTAGACAAAGCAGCAGTCCGCGTTTGTCAGTATTTCGACAAGGAGGTAACAAAGGTAACTGCCAATTTAGGCTGGGAACAGGAATATTTTCTGATAGACAAAGCGCTGTTCGATGCCCGCCCCGACCTTTGCCTCACAGGGCGAACGTTGATGGGGCATGCTTCTGCCAAAGATCAACAGCTGGAAGATCACTATTTTGCAGCCATTCCTCCCCGCGTAATGGCGTTCATGAGCGAACTGGAACTGGAGTGTCACAAACTGGGCATTCCGGTAAAAACCCGCCACAACGAAGTGGCTCCCAACCAATTCGAATGCGCACCAATTTTTGAGGAAGCCAACCTTGCCAACGACCACAATCAGCTGGTAATGGATCTGATGAAACACATTGCCCGCAAACATAATTTTGCCGTATTGCTGCACGAGAAACCGTTTGCCGGCGTCAATGGTTCAGGAAAACACAACAACTGGTCACTCTGCACCGACACCGGGGTCAATCTTTTTAGTCCTGCAAAGAATCCCAAAGGAAACATGCTCTTCCTTACTTATATCGTCAATACGTTGATGGCAGTGCAAAACCACCAGGACTTGCTTCGCGCTTCGATCATGAGCGCCGAAAATTCACACCGCCTGGGCGCCAACGAAGCACCACCGGCTATTGTCTCTGTCTTTTTAGGGAGCTATCTCACCAATATGCTGGACAATCTGGCCGAAAAGGTATCGGATTCCCGCATGTCGCCCGAAGAAAAAACGGCGCTGAAGCTTGGTATCGCGCGCATCCCCGACATTGTTCTGGACAGTACCGACCGCAACCGTACATCTCCGTTTGCCTTTACCGGCAACCGTTTCGAGTTCAGAGCCGTTGGTTCTTCTGCCAACTGTGGTGCAGCAATGACGGTACTGAATGCAGTAGTTGCCGATCAACTCAATCGCTTTGCGGATGAAGTTGACGTTCAGATTGCAAAGGGAAAAAACAAGGACGAGGTTATCTTCCAGATTTTGAAACGAATGATCATCGAAACCCGCCCGATACGTTTTGAAGGCGACGGTTATTCTCCGGAATGGGTAGAAGAAGCTGCCAAACGTGGCCTGACCAACATCACATCGGCTCCTGACGCGATAGAGAAATACCTTGACAAAAAGGCCGTGGAGCTTTTCACCAAACAAGGCATCTTGTCGGAAACCGAGATACACAGCCGCGTAGAGGTAGAATTTGAAAAGTTCACCAAGAAGATTCAGATCGAAGCCCGCGTTCTGGGAGATTTGGCTATCAACCACATTGTGCCGACTGCCATTGCCTACCAAAACCGATTGATTGAAAACATCCGGGGATTGAAAGAAGTATTCGACAAAGACGAATTTGAAGCGCTTGCCGCAGACAACAAAAGCCTCGTTCGCGAAATCGGAGAACGTGTTGTTGCTATTAAAACAATGGTGCACGAAATGATTGAAGCCCGCAAAGTAGCAAACAACATTGAAGACATGCATACCAAAACGTATGAATACAGCACCAAGGTGCGCCCGTATCTCGATCAGATCCGCTACCACATCGACAAACTGGAAGAGGTGGTGGACGATGAAATATGGACTCTGCCCAAATACCGGGAACTTCTTTTTGCAAAATAAACACAACAGTTGCCCCGGGTATTCCGGGGCATTTTTTTTACTTTATGAAACCATTTTCATTTTGCCTCATCGTCTTTTTGTGCGTACTAACGCCATCTATCTCGGCACAAATCAATTACGGCAATAATCCAGCCGCAGGCAAATACCTAACCACGAGAGGCATCAAACTCTATTACGAGACCTATGGCAGAGGCGAACCTCTCCTGATGATTCACGGCAACGGAGGATCTATTTCCGGCTTTTCAAATCAGATTCCATTTTTCGCCCAAAAGTACAAGGTGATTGCAGTTGATAGCCGTGCACAGGGAAAATCTGCAGACGCATGCGATTCTCTCAGTTTTGAGATGATGGCCGATGATTTCAATGCCCTACTCGACTCCATGCATATTTCGTCCTGCCGTGTGTTGGGCTGGAGCGACGGAGGCATTAATGCTCTTTTAATGGCAATCCGGCATCCCCAAAAAGTAAAAATGTTAGCTTCGACCGGCGCCAACCTGATTCCGGACTCTACCGTTTTTGTCCCTCATGCCTATCGGGAATGGATGAATGATTATTTGCGTTCAGGCAAAGAAACCCAAACTCCCAAACTGAAGAATCAACGCAAGCTGATGGCGCTCGACCTCTTCCAACCGCATATTACAACGGCACAATTGCAAACCATTAAATGTCCATCACTAATTATCGGAGGAGATCACGACCTTATTGTACCATCACACACTCTGGAGATAGCGAATGCCATTCCCGGGGCTTTCTGCTGGATTATTCCAGATAGCGGTCATGCTACGCTTATTCAACACAAAAAGCAATTTAACGAAGTGGTCAATGCTTTTTTCAACAGGCAGATACACGGCAAATGACAAACAGACCAGATTTTCGCCAAAAAAGTTGTCGGTTATCATTTTTTATTGTTCCTTTGTATCAAAATAAAAGAGAATGAATTTCACAACAAAAAATAGCTGGTGGCGCTTCCGTTTCTGATTCAACAATGGGAAATGCGACTCACCGTTTGCAACACACAACCGCAGGAACCCATACCTGCGGTTTTTTTTTGCCATATCATGAGATTATAGACGATTATTAAAAAACAAATTATATACAGATGAACCGAACGTGTTGCTTTACAATGCTCAAGAACTCCCGATAGCTATCGGAAAATAATTTCTGCAACACACAGTTTCATTCAGCCTTAAAACAATAAAAATCATTATAGTATGAAAACGACAAAAAAAATTCAATTACCGGAAAGCGAAATGCCGAAGGCTTGGTATAACATCATCGCCGACATGAAAAACCAACCGCTTCCGATGTTAAATCCGGGCACGAAACAACCTCTTAAACCGGAAGAAATGGAAGGTCTTTTTGCCAAAGGACTGGTTGAACAGGAATTCTCGAAAGAACGCTACATCGAAATTCCGGATGAAGTATGGCAACTTTACAAAATCTACCGCCCTTCACCATTAGTTCGTGCTTCAGGACTCGAAAAAGCATTGGACACTCCGGCAAAAATCTATTTCAAGAATGAAAGTGTAAGTCCGGTTGGCTCTCACAAACTAAATTCTGCCATTCCACAGGCATATTACAACAAAATACAGGGAATCAAGCACATCACTACCGAAACAGGTGCTGGTCAATGGGGAAGCGCTATGAGTATCGCCTGTAAGCATTTCGGACTCGATCTTCAGGTTTACATGGTAAAAGTCAGCTATGACCAAAAACCTTACCGTAAATTTGTGATGCAGACATATGGTGCCGAAGTAATTCCATCACCAAGTACACGCACAGCTGCCGGCCGCTCTTATCTGGAAAAACATCCTAACAGCCCGGGCAGCCTTGGTGTTGCTATTTCGGAAGCCGTAGAAGCTGCCGTTACTCACCCCGACACACGTTACACATTGGGTAGTGTATTGAATCACGTCATTCTTCACCAGACCATCATCGGACTTGAAGCCGAAAAACAGATGGAAATGGCAGGCGATTATCCCGATGTAGTAATCGGATGCTTCGGTGGGGGTTCCAACTTTTCCGGAATTACCTTCCCGTTCCTCCGCCACAATCTTGTTGATGGAAAAACAACCCGTTTTATCGCAGCAGAACCGGCTTCGTGCCCGAAACTGACACGCGGTAAATTCGAATACGATTTTGGCGACACAATCGGAATGACACCGCTGATCCCAATGTTTACCCTCGGTCATGATTTCGAGCCGGCGGCTATTCATGCCGGAGGATTACGCTACCACGGCGCAGGTTCTATTGTAAGTCAATTACTTAAAGACGGCTTAATCGAAGCTCAGGCTGTCAAACAACTCGACACCTTTGATGCAGGAGTTCTGTTTGCCCGTTCGGAAGGTATTATTCCGGCACCGGAATCGACTCACGCCATTGCGGTAGCTATTCGCGAAGCGTTGAAGGCAAAGGAAGAAGGCAAAGAAAAAACAATTCTTTTCAACCTTTCAGGCCACGGATTGATAGACATGGCTGCATACGACAATTACTTTGCAGGAAAGCTCACCAACTTTGAAGTTCCCGATGCAAGCATTGAGGACAACATTGCCAAACTTGAAAAACTGGCCTGACAAATAAGGCGCGAAAAAGCTTACTAAAAACAGGTAGTCTGCCGAACGGTGGGCTACCTGTTTTGCTTTGTTCCTGCGTGATAGCCAAACACTGGTTATACAGACTACCACATCGGTAATTTTAATAAAATAATTACCTTTGTTCAACATAAATAATCAGGCCATTATGAAACACCTTCGTTTTTCCTTCATCCTGATCGGATGTTTCGCCTTTTTGTCTGCCACGGCAAATGCGTTCAACTACACCAAACAATGGGAAAGAATAGCCGCATTTGAGTCTAAAAGCCGCCCGCAATCGGCATTGCAAGCTGTCGATTCGTTGATGAATGCTGCCAAAACCGAGAAAAACAGTCCGCAATTTCTCAAAGGCTGGCTTTATCGGTTCCGTTTCCTGATAGAAAAGGATCGCGACAGCTTTATTTCTGAAATTGGTGCCATGGAAAAATACACCGCAACCGACAAGAATCCCGTCGAAAAGGCAGTACTTCACAGTCTGTTGGCAAAACTCTACGAACAATATTACCAGCAACACAGATATACCATCAACCAGAGAACGAAACTAACAGCAGAAATCCCGACCAATATCAAAGAATGGAGCGCTAACATCTTTGCCGACACCATCGTTTATCATGTAAAAGCATCACTGGCAAATGCAACTCTTTTACAATCCACAAACGCTCTCCGCTACGAAGCCATAATGGAAACAGGAGCAGACAGCCGCACGTTACAGCCCACGCTTTTTGACTTTCTGTGTGCCCGTTCAATCGAGACACTTTCCGCTTTTACAGGCAGCCATTTAATTGATAACCAAGCATTAAACGACCACAAATTATTTGAACCGGCAACAACATTCATTCTCCAGACAGACACCGGCAGCACTTACAAAGGAAAAATACTCAGCATCTACCGACAATGGCTTGCTTTCCGGTTAAAGGCCAACAATAAAGCAGCATTAATTTACACGGATCTCGAACGACTAAACTACATTTACCGGAATGCAACTTTAGCCCGAAAAGACGACTTATATCTCAATGCCTTACAACAATTGCGACAGGAGTATTCCACCTCAGAAAGCGTCGTCGAAGTAATGGCTGCCATCGCTAACCATTATCTTCAGCATGACGAATATGACAAGGAAAGAGTCAACGAGACTGCTCGTTTTCTGGACTACAAAAAACGTGCTTTCGACATCTCTGCAGAGGGCATACAACGCTTCCCGAAGTACAAGCGCATCAACTTACTAAAAGCCATTCAACAGCAAATTACGGAACGAACGATAAAAGCAGAAAATCCGGAAGTGATCGCTTCGAAAAGTCCCCTGAAAATAAAGCTTTCTTCGGCGAACGTATCACAAATTGAGATACGTCTGTACAGAATAGACGTCGATGCCGTGGACTATTACAAGAATCAGCAACGGGCATACAGGAATCAAATCTCCAAGGGCGCTGTTTTAACAGAAACAAAAAAGATAACCCTCAAACAATCGCCCTTTTTTCGGGAAACAGACACGACAATTGTCGTCAAAACTCCACCTTATGGCATCTATGAATACTGTGTATCTGAACCGGGCACCACAAATCAGGATAAGCAGGTCTGCGGAAACTTGTCGGTATCGGATCTGGCATATTTTACCCGCACAAAACAGGAGGGAAAGATCGATCTGTATGTTGTAGACAGAGTTTCGGGACATCCTCTAAAAGAGGTATCTATAAAGACATTCACACAAAACGGATATGGAGAAAAAACACAATTCTCACAAACCGGCACGTTTCTATCAGACTCAAACGGCCATTGTGAATTCCCTTCGCCCGAACGGTACGGAACCTTTATCCAATTAGTCAATGCTAACGACAAATATTTTCCGGTTAACAGCGCCTCATCCTATTTTTATGCCGGGCACCTGCAAGAGAACAAAGAACCACGTATTTCCCTTTTCACTGACCGGGCAATTTACCGTCCGGGGCAGACGGTTTACTTCAAAGGAATAGTTTGGCTTGCCACCCAGGATTCGTCGCAGGTAATAGCTGATAAAAATTACAACATCACTCTTCGCGATGCCAACCGGCAGGAAGTAAGCACACAAGCTGTCAAAACAAACGATTTCGGTTCTTTCGCCGACAGTTTTACGCTACCGAAAGGCCGATTGAATGGAAATTTTTCTATTAACATAGAAAACAAAGCCTCCATTTCGTTTTCCGTCGAGGAGTACAAACGTCCTACTTTCGAAATCAAATTTGACACCATCAAAGGAACACCGGCTTTTGGAGACAAAGTAACCATCAGAGGGAATGTCAGAAGCTATGCCGATTTCCCGATCGAGAAGGCGACCATCAAATATCGGGTTGTTCGCCGCCCTCACTGGTTAATGCGCTGGCAGGGAATGCAGGATCAGGAAATACTAAACGGAGAACTCAAAAGTGACAACAAAGGCCAATTTGACATCTCGTTTATTCCGCAGAAACAAGATGAAACTCCGGCAGGATACAAACAATATTACACCTACTTTGTCTCCGCAGACGTTACCGACACTAACGGGGAAACTCAAAAAAATGAAATGTCATTTTCGGTAGGTGACATCTCCATGTACCTCACCGCTGACACGAAGGACATCGTCGACAAAACCAAACCTTTTGATATTGGGATAGCGGCTTTTAATCTGAATGACGCTCCTGTCAAAACAACAGTTTCGTACACATTGTCGCGGCTGAAACCCGACACTGAATATGCAGAAAAAGCGCACAACGAGGATCTTACAAATATTGAACAGCAACTCTTAAGCAGCAATCTCGACACGGGGAATGAGAAGAAAATCAGCATTGCTCATCCCGAAAAGTGGGAATCCGGCAAATATCTTATTAAACTATCGGCAAAGGACGAGCAAGGACGTCTGACTGAAGCCACAAAAACCTTTGTACTTTATTCTCCCGACGACAAAAAACCGCCCGTAAAAAGCTACTGCTGGGTTCAGGAATTAAAAACAAGCTGTACCCCCGGCGAAACTGCCGATATTCTTTTTGGGACATCGGCTCCCGATGCCAGAGTGCTGTACGAATTGATGGATGGAAACAAAGTCCTGGAAAGCAAATGGATGACATTTGACAATGAAATGCGGCATTTACAAATTCCATTCAAAAAAGAATACGAAGGAGGAATAACAATGATAATTTCATTGATCAGAGATGAAAAAAATTTCTCCGAAATAATTCCCATACGCAGAGCGCAACGCAACACAAAGTTGAAACCTAAATTTTCCATCTTTCGCAGCAAATTAACACCAAACTCACTGGAAGAATGGCGCATTACCATTCCCGAATTGCAAAAGAACAAAAAACAGGCAGAAAGCATGGTCACCATGTTCGATGCTTCTCTCGACGCATTTGCTTCGCACAACTGGTATTTCAATCCCACACACATAAATTATCTAAGACAGGTGCCCTATTGGAACTCTACAATGGGCAACTTAATCAATAACAACACTTCGTATTACATAGGCAAAGACCTTGAGTCTCCCGGGGTCTGGATGGATCATTTTGATAATATTCTGATAAGCTTATTTCATGGATATCCGGCTACTATCAAAACCATGAGAAGAGGTCGAATTATTGAACGTGTAAGTTTTGTAGCTCCAAAAGTAACCACCGACACGACGATGGTCACCAAAGATTTTGGCAAGCAAACCGTCTTAATGGAACCAGTGGCTGAAGCCGGAAATTTGCAGAAAAATATAGCTGTTTTAGGCTATGCCACTACAAAACAAACCAACCAATCAGCCAAGCAACAACCTGTCCAACCCCGAAAAAACTTTGCCGAGACGGCTTTCTTCTATCCGCAACTGCGAACAGATGAGAACGGTGAGGTATCGTTCTCCTTCACGGTTCCCGAGTCGCTCACACGCTGGAATGTGATGGGACTGGCGCACACCAAAGATCTCTATTTCGGGCAATGGTCGGCACAGGCCGTGACTCAAAAACAGTTTATGGTGCAACCCAATATGCCCCGTTTTGTCCGCGAAAGCGATACCCTGACCATCACAGCCAAACTGGTGAATCTTTCGGACAAAAAACAGGCTGGTAACGCCCGCATAGAACTTACCGACCCCGAGACCAACCAGACGCTTCCGGTAGCAGAAGCCAACCACACTTTTGTTGCCGAACAGAATGGTACCACCACGCTTGCCTGGAAGATTGCCGGTTTTGCTGGCAAACAAATGCTTATCTGCAAAGTGACGGCTTCTACCGACGAATTCAGCGACGGCGAAGAGCACTATTTACCTGTTCTGCCCGACAAATTGCGGGTAACCGAAACCTTCCCATTCCGTGTCAGAACGAAACAAACCAAAGAGTTTACTTTTGAACGCCTGAAAACGGAATCAGCAAAAGTAAACAGCAAAAGCCTGACGCTCGAAATGACGGCCAATCCGACATGGTATGCCCTGCAGGCGCTTCCGGCACTGACCCTACCCGAAAACGACTGTTCGGTTTGCTGGTTTTCTACCTACTACGCCAATACATTAGCTGCCGCGATCGTAAAATCCGACCCAAAAATTGCCGATACTTTCCGGCAATGGCAACAATCGGGCAACGCCCTGCAATCGAATCTTGAAAAAGACGAGGAGCTGAAAAACCTTCTATTGACAGAAACTCCGTGGGTATTGGAAGCCAAAAGCGAATCGGCTCAAAAGCAACGGATCGCGGAGCTTTTCGATACAAACCGTCAGGCCGACAACCGTCGTCTGGCTATGGAGAAGTTAAGTGCGCTGCAATTGAGCAACGGCGCATTCACATGGTTCAAAGGAATGAACGAAGACCGTTTTCTGACGCAATACATTCTCGAAGGAATGGCGCGCCTCACCCGCATGGGTGCCGAAAGCTATTCGAACAAAGAGCAGGAAATGATCCGAAAAGCGTTGCGCTATACAGATCAAAACATGGCACACGATTTTGACGACATGAAGCGATACAACAAAGAGTGGAAAAAACGCAAATGGCTTTCGCCCGATCAGATCTACTATTTCTACATGCGAAGCTCTTACCGCGATATTGCTACCGACAAAGAAGCCATGGAAGCTGTTGACTTCTTTAAAAAACTGTTGGCCGCCAACTGGACTGACTGCACTCTTTCCGGCAAGGCATTGATAGCGATCACCGCACAACGATACGGTGACAAAAAACTGGCTGCAGAGATTGTGAAATCGCTGGAAGAAAATGCCACCACAACGGACGAAAAAGGAATGTTCTGGCAAAACAACCGGAGCGGACTTTGGTGGCACGAATCGGACATTGCCACACAGACAGCTATCATCGAAGCCTTATCCGAAATCAACAACAACGAGCAGCAAACCGACGACATGAGGTTTTGGCTCTTGTCGCAAAAGCAAACCGAACGCTGGCACTCGCCCATCGCCACCGCCGACGCGGTGTATGCTCTACTAATGAACGGTTCGAACTGGTTGTCGGGCAAAAACGATGTGCAGGTGAAGCTAGGAAAACAAGTTGTAACCAGCAATACCAAAGAAGCCGGAACCGGTTACTTCAAAAGTACTTTTACCGGCAACGAAATTAAACCAGCAATGGCCGAAATATCGGTAAAAAATAACGAAACACATCCGGCATGGGGCGCTCTCTACTGGCAATACGAAACCTCGCTCAACAACGTAACGGCACAAAAAGGCGTTCAATTGAATGTGGACAAGAAGCTCTACATCGAACAGGTATCGCCAACCGGCCCGGTGCTGACACCTGTTTCCAATGGTTCGGCCCTGAAAGTCGGCGACAAAGTGACGGTACGCCTTGTTGTCACTACCGATCGCGACATGGAGTACGTTGCCCTTACCGACCAGCGGGCTGCCTGTCTCGAACCGACAGAACAGCTTTCGGGTTGCCGATGGAAAGAACGGGTATGCTACTACCAAAGCACCAAAGATGCCTCCACGCAATTCTTTTTCTCGTTCCTGCCGAAAGGCACCTATGTATTCGAATATTCCACCTGGATAACACGGGGCGGAACCTACAGCAACGGTATTGCAACCATCCAGTGCCAGTACGCTCCCGAATTTTCGGCACATTCGGCAAGTCAAACAATAACAATCAAATAATGCAAGATAAAAAAATGGAAACACCGGAATTAAATTCGCACAACAAGCAGGAATACCCTCCCATGCACACAACAGAGCACATTTTGAATCAAACCATGGTGCGCATGTTCGGATGTCCGCGCTCCCGCAACGCCCACATCGAACGTAAAAAGAGCAAATGCGACTACCTGCTTTCGGAAGCGCCGACTGAAGAACAAATCGCTCAAATAACCAACTCCGTCAATGAAGTTATTTCATCGAATCTTCCGGTTACGATCAGCTTTGTAGACAAAGAGGAAGCTGCCTCTTTTCTCGATTTGGGAAAACTACCCGACGATGCCAGCGAAACCATTCGCGTGATACGGGTGGGCGACTACGATGCATGCGCATGTATAGGCACTCACGTTGAAAACACCTCCGAGATCGGGAAATTCGTCATCATCAGCCACGATTTTAGCGAAGGAAGATGGAGGGTTCGTTTCAAACTCGAAAATTGAGCTATTTTGAGCCATACTATTTTATTTTCAGACAGATATTGTCCGAATCATAAAAAAGCGCTATCTTTGCACCCGCATTTTTAACCACATAATTAAAAATTTAAGTATGAACCATTACGAAACCGTTTTCATTTTAACTCCCGTTTTGTCTGATGTTCAGATGAAGGAAGCGGTTGACAAATTCAAGGGCATCCTCACACAAGAGGGAGCTGAAATTGTCAATGAAGAAGAATGGGGCCTGCGCAAGCTTGCTTATCCCATTCAAAAAAAGTCAACAGGCTTTTATGCCTTGCTGCAATTCAAAGGAGAACCTTCTTTGGTAGAAAAACTGGAACTTCAGTATCGTCGTGACGAACGCGTCATCCGCTTCCTGACATTCCACATGGACAAATTCGCCGCTGAATACGCCGAAAAAAGAAAAAGTTTGAAATCGTCTAAAAAAGAAGGAAAGGAAAAATAATTATGGCAGCAAACAATCCTGAAATCAGATATTTGAACCCACCGACAGTTGATACAAAAAAGAAAAAATACTGTCGTTTCAAAAAGAACGGTATCAAATACATCGACTATAAAGATCCCGAATTCCTGAAAAAGTTCCTGAACGAGCAAGGCAAAATCCTTCCTCGTCGTCTCACCGGTACTTCGTTGAAATATCAACGCAAAGTAGCTCAAGCTGTGAAAAGAGCACGCCATTTGGCTTTGCTTCCCTACGTAACCGATATGATGAAATAAACAAGGAGGAATTTATATGGAAATCATTTTATTAGAAGATATTAACAACCTGGGATACAAAGACGATATCGTAAAAGTGAAAGACGGTTACGGTCGTAACTATTTGATCCCTACAAAAAAAGCCGTTATCGCTTCTCCTTCAGCTAAAAAAATGCTTGCTGAGAACCTGAAACAACGTGCTCACAAGCTCGAAAAAATTAAAGTTGAAGCTCAGGAACTGGCTCAAAAGCTGGAAGGTGTATCTCTCACCATCGGAGCAAAAACCAGCTCAACAGGCAAAATCTTTGGTTCAGTTAACAACATTCAGATTGCTGAAGCTCTCGAAAAAGCCGGCTACAATGTTGACCGCAAGGTAATCGTTATCAAAGAAGCTGTTAAAGAAGTTGGACAATACAAAGCAGTATTGAAACTTCACAAAGAAGTAACCGTGGAAATTCCTTTCGAAGTAGTTTCGGAATAATTTCTTATCAATAAATATAGAAAACGCCGCTGTCTTCGGACGACGGCGTTTTTTTGTGACCTTCGGGATGGCGATATTTCTCTCAGTTTTCTTTTCCACAGACAGTTAGATCTGATTTTTTAATTATATTTGCGAAAACGATACCACAACCGCGTTCGCATGGAAACACACCTTATTCAAAGTAAGATTTATACTATCAGAGGGCAAAAAGTGATGCTGGACTTCGATCTGGCAGCTCTTTACAATACAGAGACCAAGAGATTGAAAGAATCCGTTAAACGAAACGGGAAACGCTTTCCTCCTGATTTCATGTTTGAACTCACAATTACGGAATGGCAAAGTTTGAGGTCGCAAATTGCGACCTCAAACAGAGGTGGCCATCGCTATTTGCCTTATGCCTTTACTGAACAAGGAGTTGCTATGCTATCCGGGTTATTGAACAGTGACGTTGCCATTGAAATGAATATTGCCATCATGCGGGCATTCGTAGCAACCCGACATCTGCTAACCAACACTCCCATAGAAAAGATGACCGAACTGCAGCAGGAAGTACGGGAACTACGACTGTACATGGAAGAAGTTTTTGCAGACCAGAACGACATTAACGAAGACACCCGTATGCAGCTGGAGCTAATAAACCGGTCGCTGGCGGAGCTACAGACTGACAAGCGACTCACCGGTGAACCCCGCCGACGGATTGGCTTCCATACGAGTAATGACTAAACAAACACGATGAAGCACAAAAGAACGACAGCCTGGATCCTCTCCGCAGCTACCGCCCTTATACTCTGGCAAGCTGTGGCTGCATGGATAGACTATCCGCAACTGATTCCATCGGTTAGCGGATTATTCCTCTCTGTGCTGCATCTATTTGCGCTTCCCTCGTTCTACATTTCGCTCGGAGCAACGCTACTCAGAGGTTTAGCCGGAGTCATCGTTGCCTTTTTGCTGGCTCTTCCAATAGGATTTCTGTGCGGCAAAAAGAGCTTCTGGTTCCACTATTTTAACCCATTGCTTTCTACACTACGTTCAACGCCCGTAGTCGCCTTTATTCTCCTTATCATCCTGTGGCTCCCCACAGAAGCCGTTGCGCCTACTATTGCACTGATGACCATGTTTCCCGTCCTCTGCGAAAACATTATCAAAGGCGTACAATCCATTAACAACGACTATGAAAGACTGGCTTTTGTCTATCAGATAAACTTCCGAACTAAGACCAGATACATATACTGGCCGTCGTTAAAACCATTTGTCGAAAGCGGATGTGTTACCGGATTCGGATTCGGATGGAAAGCCATCATAATGGGCGAAGTGCTGTCAAAACCGTTTGCCGGAATAGGCGTTGAAATGCGAACCGCTCAAATGTTTATCAATGTACCGGATTTGATCGCCTGGACTTTTATTGCTATCGTGGTCAGTTTTTTGCTCACTGAAGCTATAAGATATTTACTAAAAAGAAAACTGCAGACTACTATTTCCAAAGGCCAAAACCACAAAAGGGTCAGTAGCCTGACTTCCGCAAGCCTCAAAATAAATGACATTACAAAACGATACGATAATAAAATACTGTTTGAACGGATATCATACGAGATACCGTCCGGAAGTATCTGTCTGGTAACCGGAGTCTCCGGTAAAGGTAAGACAACCCTGCTCAACATTATGGCCGGGATCACCAACAGCGAAGAGGGTTCTATAGAGGGTGTCAACGTGAAAAAGGCCTACCTGTTCCAAACTCCGACATTGCTACCATGGCTTACTGCCAAAGAAAACATCCTGATAACCGCTCCTAAAGATACAGAAACCTCAACAGTAACAGAACTTTTAAACGCTCTCGAAATCAGCGAACTTTCAGATAGCTATTCTAACCAGTTAAGTGGCGGACAGTGCCAACGGGTAGCACTGGCAAGAGCGTTAGTGTCAGAGCCGCAGTTACTACTTATCGACGAACCGTTTACCGGATTGGACAAAGAACTGACAGAAAAAGTTGTCTCTTTATTGGTTGCGTGGGCCAAAAGCCACCACACTACAATGATTATTGCCATTCACGAAGCAACAGATCTTTTCCCTCACGACATCGAAATTGCATTATAAAAAAAGGGATTGTTCGCTTTGCGCGAACAATCCCATTCATTATACATCAGATTTGGCTCTATTCCTTCGATTTCTGACCTAAATAACCTCCATGGTGACGCTTGTTATAGTCGGCGCGCGTAAAGCCAATTTTGCGCATCGTACCGACCACCAGCACATCGCCAATTACAGTCATCACCGTTGTTGAGGTGGTGGGAGAAAGTCCCAGAGCACAAACCTCTTCAGGATTACCCGTCAAAAGAAGAGCATCCGCAATTTCGGCAAGCGGAGATTCCGGATTGCTTGTGATGATAATAAACGGAATCTGGGCATACAAGTTTCTGGCAAGAGTCACCAGTTCAAGAATTTCCCTAGTTTTACCTGAATTGGAAATCAGCAGCATCACGTCATTTGACTGCAACACACCCAAATCGCCATGCTGTGCTTCGCTTGGATGCAGAAAAACGGATGGTGTTCCCGTTGAGCTAAATGTTGTCGCAATATTCAAGGCTATTTGACCGGCCTTGCCCATCCCGCTAGTCACCAACTTCCCCTTCCTTTCGTGAACGTGTTTGCAAATAAGATCAATTGCATCGTTATAACTTTCTCCTACAGGTATATTCAAAACCGCATCCGCTTCCTGGCGGAGCACTTGCTTCATTTCTTCAAGATACATTGTTGTGTGTAATTTTCTGGCATTGATCGTAAAATCACCACCCTGCAAATCATTATTTAGTTTTATTCTTTTGGTATATCCTTACCCAATCCACATCCAGCGTTCCGGTACCATCCTGGGTCTTATCAACCACCGATGCAAAAAGAGGGAAAAGAGGAATATAGGGAACTCCTTTGCGTGTACGGAAGACCTCAATATTGTTTACACTCCAAATCAGTTCTTCAGAAGTCCATTCCAATCTGTAAATATAAAAATCCGAAGGAGAAATACCCTTAATTATTTCAGTTTGGGTTCCATCTTTCCATGCATTTCCTACCGTAATACGTTTACAGTCAAAATGAAAAATATTAATTTGAGGCAACTTATTTTCACTGACAAGGCTAAATACGTGAGTTATATCACCATCACGAATTCTCAATTTTGCTTCTACAATCCCTTCCGTGAATTGAAACGATTCGCCGGCATTGATCACATCCGAAGTGTACTCAAAATCGCGAAAGATAAACCCCAACTGATCGTCCCACGCCCTTGCTCTTGTTTTCTCCTTCAACGTTTCTATCACCATCCACCCATTAGCAACGCTCACATTTTTGCCGCCATTGTTCGCTTGTTTATGCTGTGTCAGAGAGTAATCCCGGATCAAAGCTGGATCGCTGAAATAATAGCCATAATCCCATATTTTACGGTCGAGGGACACACCATTGAATTCGTCGTTAAAAACCATCTTCCAGTTATAATGAAACGCGAATGATGCCGGATCTGTCTGCTGATAAAATACGATATCTATATGCTGGGAAAGTTGTCTGAACTTTTGTTCCTGTTTGTATGCTTCTGTCTTTTCCCAGCGGTGAGGATCCGACCAAAACTCTTTGAAACGAATAAATTCTTCACTGGAAACAACGCTCTTCAACCGTTCATATTCCTTCACGACGTAAGAGTCGTGAAAGCGGGTATAAATCTTGTAGTCTTTCGATTTTTCATACGCACGAAACTCCCGGAGAGACTCCGATTTCTTCAGTTCTATTTTATTGCCGATAAACTCATACTGAGGAGTTTCCTTAAAATCAAGAAATTCGGCCAACTCTTTTGAAGCAGCTATTGTGTAATAATGATGGAGTTTCCAGTTTTTCTCCAGTTTATGGAATTTCCGCCAATTCCGATACTCTTCTGTATCCTTGAACTTGCGGTTAATCAGTACCTTCTTATTTTCTTTGAATGCTGCAGACTTCACTTCTTTGCGCAACGCTTTGTATTCCTGCAGCAATTCGGAGTTTTCAATAGCAACATAGCGCTCATAAGCACGAAGCAACTCATCCTTCTCTTTTTCAAAGGCGTCTGTACTTTTGAGCTTTCTAAAAATAATTTTACCAAACAGATTCATATACTCGTTGAATTAGTTTCCTGTTATGTGTGTGCTTCTCCGTCTGTTCCGGCAGCTTCAAATACAATTTGGCAATTCTTCATCAGCTTTTTATATCCCAGCCGGGTTAACGAACTCTTGGAGAACTTCCTTTTGAATTCAGGCTGCTCAAGCGCTAACCAATCCTGATCCGACATCATCAATAGGCTTTTATCGACTTTCCAGAGTGGAGCCGTATAACCTGATGCCTTGCGGTTCCAGGGACAAACCTCCTGACATCTGTCGCATCCGGCAACATATCCGCCCAGTTTTTGCTGATATTCCTGCGGTATCTCATCTTTCAGCTCTACCGTAAGGTACGAAATACACTTTTCTGCCTTAAGGAATCCTTGCGGTTGAATAGCCTGCGTGGGACACGACGTAACGCAACGCCCACAAAAGCCACAATCACCTTCGATCGGATGGTCATATTCCAGCTCAAGATCAACAACCAGTTCGCCGATAAAACAAAAAGAACCGAATTCGGGATGGATAAGACAATGATTGAGTCCAATCCAACCGAGACCTGCTTCATGCGCCCATCTTCTTTCAAACACCGGAGCCGAATCGCAAAAGGCTCTTCCTTCTACCGGAGCAATCTCTTCTGCTATAAAACGTAAGAGTTCCCCCAAAAATTGCTTTACAACAAAATGATAGTCATCTCCATGTGCATAACGAGCTATTTTCAGACTTTCAGACTGCTGAGAAAAAGAAGTCGCATAATTCAGCAGGACAACGATAACGGACTTTGCTCCCGGAACTAAAACCGATGGATCGCTCCTCAGATCGGCATGATTTGCCAGATAACCCATCTTACCGTTATGACCGGCAGCCAACCACTTCTGAAGGTATTCTGAATCATCCGTCAAGGGATGAACCTGAGCTATACCACAAGCCGAGAATCCCAGTTGAAGTGCTTTTTCCTTAATCAGAGCAGCTGCAACACGAGGATCATATCGCTTTGCTCCCGTGATCATTCTGCTACTTATTCAACTGCCTTCTGAATATCAGCAGCTGTAGGATTACGTTTTACAACAGTACCTTCTTTGTTGATAAGGAAACGGGTTGGCAAGTCAGTTACGTTATACGTAGCAACGGCGGCCGGAGTTCCGTTAGTGCCATGAACACAAATCCAGGGTAGGCTCTGTGATGCCTGACGCCAGAAGTCAATATCCGGATCAAGAGAAATCTGATAGATTTCCAATCCCTTTGCATGATATTTGTTGTAGAGATCTCTCAGAGCCAGAATATACTCAGAACCTCGGTCTGCCTGATAAACAGTAAAGTCCAGAATAACTGTTTTGCCCTTCAAATCGGACAGTTTAGCAACTTGCCCTCTATTGGTTGTCATTTCAACGTCAATCACGTCGGCTTTGGCAGCTTGCATCATTTTGCTCAGCGTTTGCTGATTGCGCGCCTGACGATCAGCGACTATTGCCTGCATCACAAAATTGTACAGACTAAGTGTTCTTTCTGCTTTTGGGTGATATGTATAAAATGCAGTTGCAACGGCAGCACAATAACGGCGATCTTCTTTATCGTAAGGCGTAAAAAGATTATACCCGTTCACTTGTTGGAATATCGCATAATACGCAGCAGACGAAAGCGGATTTTGCAATACGATTTTCTTTGCAAGTTTTTTATGCTGATTAATTGCAGTATCTAATTCAGCAGTTATTTGAGATTCATTCTGAGGGTTGCGCTGTTTCAACAGCGATGTGACTTTATTTTGAAGAGCAATCAGCGACAATCTCAGTTCTTTTATGTTTGATGCAGCAAGAGATCCTTCGATAGAATATTGCGATGCCATTGTTTTAGCAGATGCTTTGACTGAGATGTGTTCACAAGAATCAATGGCAAAAAGAATATCGGAATTTTTGATGCGCAAGCGGTAAAATTCGGGAGCATCAGGTCGGCCTGCCTTAAAAGAAAAAGATCCATCGGCCTTCAACACGCATGAATCGACAACAGATGTCTTCAAAAGGCCATCTTTTTCAAGGTATAAAACCGAACCAGAAGCATCACTGATACTTCCTTCGACTTTGAAGTGTTTTTTATCGGAACAAGAGGAAAGACACAAGACAAGGCTTACAAAAGACAAGAGGAAAAGATTAGTTTTTCTCATAATGAAGATAGAATGATAGTTAGATTTACTGGCTGTAAAGATAAAAAAAAAGTCCGTTAAAAAACGGACTTTAATTTTTTTCGCTATTGCAAAATTATTTTGCAGGAGTAGCAGCTGCAGCAGCAGTGTCAGCTTTAGCTGTATCAACAGCAGCAGGAGCAGGAGCAGCAACGCTATCAGTTTTAGGAGCTTCTGTATTAGCTTTAGAAGAGCAAGATACACAAGCAACAGCAGCAACAACAGCGAATAACAAAACTAACTTTTTCATTTTCTTTTACCTTTTAAAATTAAACATAAATAAGTTTGGTATCAAAACCGATGCAAAGGTACAACTCATTTCAATACAGTGTACAAAAAAAACACCCGATTAACATTATTTTAAATTTGAATCAAACGATAAAAACGTTATAGTCCTCATTTAATGGCATTTGAATACAAATACCTTTTGATACTTTTTTTAGGTGTTTTCTCAAATTCATTCGGATAAAGCATGATTTTGGCAACAGAAGAATAAGATGCCAGCTCCGAATTGAGCGCTTTACGGTTTTCTTCCATAACCGTTTCCAGATCTTCCTGACGGATCTGGGTTCCATCCACGCCTTCATAGTCGGGATACACAAGAGCCACCAATCGTCCATTATTTTCTACCACCAGGCTCTCCATCACAAAAGGCATATTATTGAGTTTGGCCTCAATCTCTTCAGGATAGATATTTTGTCCGCTTGGGCCCAGAATCATGGTTTTGCACCGGCCGCGAATGGCAATCACCCCATTTTCGTCAACGGTTCCGAGGTCGCCTGTGTGAAACCATCCTTCTTTATCGAAGGCTGCTTCTGTTGCCTCGTCATTCTTGTAATATCCGAGCATCACATTTTCACCCCGGACACAAATTTCACCAACTCCGGTCAAAGAATCTTTATTGTCGAGTTTGATCTCCATCCCGTCCAGAATTTTCCCACAAGTACCCGAGATATATTCTTTGTAATAGGAATAGCTGATTAAAGGCGCGCACTCGGTCATGCCATACCCAACCGTTAGGGGAAACTTTATTTTGAGCAAAAACTCTTCCACCTCCGGATTCAACGGGGCTCCTCCAACAACAACCTGCTCAAAAGCACCACCAAAAGCCGCTTCGAGCTTTTTATTGATTGTGCTGAGAATGCGGTTATCCAAAATTGGGATATTGAGAGCCCAACGAATTGCCCGCTGGTTAAGAATCGGCTGAACCTGTTTTTTGTAAATTTTCTCGAGAATAAGAGGAACCGTAATGATCACAGTAGGTTTCACCTCGACCATCGCCTGAAGCAACACCTTGGGTGATCTGACTTTACCCAACAGCATCACAAAACCACCGGCCGCCAATGGAGACAGAAATTCGAAGGCACACCCATAAGCATGAGCAAGAGGCAAAAAGGAAACGATACGGGTTTGATCATTCATGATGCCCGTACGCAATGCAAATAAAATATTACCTGCCAGATTATTGGCAGACAACATAACTCCCTTCGTAAAGCCGGTTGTTCCCGAGGTATAATTCAACAAAACAAGTTCGGAATTATCGACTGCTGCATACTTCACATCACCTTTCCCAAATCCGTTGGGATATCGTTGCTGGAATTCAAGATCAACGGTTCGAAGCATCTTCTGTACCGTTTCTCCATCATGCTGACAAATGCAGCGGTAATCGTCCAAAGAGAAAACGGCCCGCAATTCAGGCATTTTATCCTCTTCCAGGTTTTCCCAGATGAAATCACTCACGTAAAGAATAACCGATTCCGAATGATTTACAATATGATGAATGTCATTTGCATTAAAATCCTGTAAAATAGGAACTACTACAGCTCCATACGTAATGGTTGCCATATAGGCCATGACCCATTTCGACGAATTCCGACCCACAATGGCAATTTTATCGCCTTTCTTCACGCGCATTTTATCATAAATAATATGCAGGCGAGCAATCTCTTTTGCCACATCCGAATAAAACAATGTATCCGGGCTATCGTAGTCGGTTAACGCTTTATTGGCCCAATGGGTTTTAAAGCTCTCTTCGTAGAGCTTTATCAGGTTCTGTTCAATCATTGCAAATTAAATTTGGACGGCAAAATTACACAAAATATACTCGAATGTGCACAATTAACAGTATTTAACCCATACACCACATTCCACGAACCAACACAAAACTCTATTTGACAAAATATTACAGTCAAATCCGAGTAAGATATTCCACCATAAGGCCAAGAATTTATTTTTCTTCGGATAAAGTCATAGTTTTTCGCTATTTTTACAGATTAAAAACTATCAGACGGGAATTATTTCTCATCCACCTAACTCTATCATAAGAGCTTCGTAAATAGTTTGATATACAGAGAATAAATTAACACTACATATGTCAATTAACACTCATTGGAATTTTCTAAAGCTAACGGATGAACAACAGGAAATAAGCGACAGTTTGGCGGAAGAGCTTGGGATCAGCCCAATACTAACTCAACTATTGGCACAAAGAGGGATTACCAGTTTTGATGAAGCAAAAAAATTCTTCAGACCTGACTTGTCCCATCTTCACGACCCATTTCTGATGCCCGACATGGACAAGGCTGTTGAGAGATTAAATTTAGCATTAGGAAGAAAAGAAAAGATACTGGTGTATGGCGATTACGATGTTGACGGAACCACAGCGGTTTCTTTGGTCTACAAGTTTTTGCTCCAGTTTACTTCCAGCATCGATTATTATTTACCAGACAGGTACACAGAAGGATATGGAATTTCATACACCGGTATAGACTATGCCGCTGCACATGGATTCAGCCTGGTGATAGCGCTAGACTGTGGCATCAAAGCCGTAGAAAAGATAGAATATGCCAAAGAGCTTGGCGTGGATTTTATCATTTGCGACCACCACATGCCGGATGCGAAACTTCCCGATGCTGTTGCCGTACTTGATGCCAAACGAATCGACTCCCAATATCCGTATGAGCATCTTTCGGGCTGCGGAGTAGGATTTAAGCTAATGCAGGCATTCGCTATCAATAACGACATCGATCTTGCGCTACTCTACCAGCTACTTGATTTACTGGTAGTAAGCATTGCCTCCGACATAGTCCCCATCACGGGTGAAAACCGTGTTTTAGCATATTACGGCCTGAAAAAGCTCAATTCGTCTCCTTCGCTGGGACTCAAAAGCATCATTGACATTTGCGGATTAAACGACAAAGACATTTCTATCAGCGACATAGTCTTCAAGATAGGTCCACGCATCAATGCATCGGGACGTATACAAAAAGCCCGGGAAGCTGTTGACCTGTTAGTTGCCCGCGACGAGATTTTTGCCCGCGAAAAAAGCGATTGTATCAATCAATATAACCAGACACGCAAAGACCTCGACAAGACAATCACAGACGAGGCCGCTGCCATTTTGGACAAACTGGAAGAACTAAGTCTTAAAAAATCAATTGTAGTCTACAACAGCGAATGGCACAAAGGTGTAATTGGCATTGTAGCTTCACGGCTTACCGAATTGTATTACCGGCCATCCATTGTCCTTACGAAATCGAACGGTTTGGCCACAGGATCGGCTCGCTCGGTTCCGGGATTCGACATTTACAAAGCCATTGAAACCTGCCGCGATTTACTGGAAAACTTCGGAGGCCACACTTATGCAGCCGGTTTATCTCTAAAGGAAGAAAATGTAGAGCCGTTTACAAGACGATTTGAAGCCTATGTAGCCGAGAACATTCTCCCGGAGCAGCAACACCCCCTGATTGATATCGACGCCACAATAGAATTTAAAGATATTACTCCGAAATTCTTCCGTGTTTTAAAGCAATTCAGCCCGTTTGGCCCTGAAAATATGAAACCTGTATTCTGCACTAAACGTGTTTTTGACTATGGCACAAGCCGGCTTGTGGGGAAAGAGCAAGAGCATTTAAAAATGGAACTCGTCGACTCAAGCTCTGAAAATGTAATGAATGGCATTGCATTCAGGATGTGGGAATTCAACGATTACCTGAAAGCCCTGAACCCGCTCGATATTTGTTACACTCTTGAAGAAAACACTTTCAACGGCAATACTACCGTTCAACTGATGATTAAGGACATCAAAACAGAACCAGAGCACTGAAATTTTCCTGTTTGAGCAGGCTGAAATATCACTACCGGGAATTATCAACGGAACCTGAATCCCGGAACAAAGAACCGAACCAAAAACCAATGCCCGACAATCTTCACTGATATGCCGGGTTATTTAACAACACCTGCAATCCTAATGCAAATCAACCATTTGAGGATTTACACGCTGTCAATTTGCATTTTAATTGCCTTCCAACTTTCGGCTGTCCGTGCAATTCCGGGAATTGTCACGGTTCAACAGCCGGATGGAACGTTATTGTCGGTTCAGCTCCACGGCGATGAACATTTTCACTACATGACCACCATTGACAATCTGATGGTTACGCAAAAAGCAGATGGATCATATCATTATGTTACGAATAATGGAACCAGCCTGCAAACGTCAATATTCCGAGCCAAAAACCCAGAGCAAAGAAGCCCCGAAGAGGTTCATTTCATTAAAAACATTGATCAGAAAGCTCTATTAAAAACCAAGAGACAGCTCCTTTCCAATAAAATAATTGCTGCACCTATACCATCTGACACTTTACCGCTTGGGAAAAGACTTATGAATCTGGTCAGAGCCAGGAACACTATGAGTCCCCGTTCGGCGAACAAAGTCAAAAGTGCTTCCGTAATCAAAGAGCTGGTCATTCTTGTGAATTTTTCCGATACTGTATTCACCACGGCTTCTCCACAGACATCATTTTATAATCTTTTCAACCAACCCGGATACAATACAAACGGATCATCGGGAAGTGTTCGCGATTTTTATAAAGACAATTCGATGGGGCTAATGACGTTCGATTTCACAGTGATCGGGCCCATTACCCTTCCCCATACGATGGCATATTACGGCGCAAATGACAGCAACGGCGACGACATTCGACCTTCCGAAATGATAACCGATGCCTGTCAAATAATCAGTTCATCCATCGACTTTTCTCAATTTGATAACGATGGCGACGGTTATGTGGACAATGTATTCATCGTTTACGCCGGGCACAATGAAGCCGAAGGCGGACCTGCAAGTTCTGTATGGCCACACAAATGGACGTTAGGTGAAGCCGGAATAAACTCTCCATCATACAATGGGGTTAAGATCAACGCCTACGCCTGTACCTCCGAATTAAAAGGCACTTCCACAAACAAAACAATGGCGCCGATCGGAACATTTTGCCATGAATTCGGGCACACTCTGGGATTGGTCGACCTTTATGATACCAATTACAACGGAACAGGAACAGAAGCCGGAGGACTCGCCAACTGGGATTTGATGTCAACCGGCACTTACAACAACTATGGCCGTACGCCTCCCTTTTTGAGTGCGGTGGACAGATTCCTTTTAGGATGGTGTGATATTCAATCTCCCAGTACCAGTGAAACCAATACACTATCACCTATTGGCACTTCAAATCAGGTATTTCGCATTGATCTTCCTACTGCAAATGAATTTTACCTACTTGAAAACAGGCAAATTTCTTCGTGGGACAGCTACATCAACGGCCATGGAATGCTTATCACTCACATCGATATGACTGATATGACTGTCTGGAAAAGCGGAAAAGTGAATAATGACCCTGCTCATCAATATGCAGACCTGATAGAAGCTGACGGGAATGAAACATATTCGGCAAATGGCATTGCCGGAGATACCTATCCAGGAACGACGAAGAAGTCAGAATTTTCTGATGCTTCTTATCCGGCAATGGGCTCGTGGTATAGTTCAGTAAAGATGAGAAAGCCGATCACTGACATTGCCGAAAACACCAATATAACCTTTAATTATTGCGGCGGGCCCTATGGTACTCTTGAAGCTCCGACTGCAACCAAAGCCACACAGATAAACGACACCAGTTTTGTTGCCAACTGGGGAACAATTAACGGAAATAACATTGAGTATTATCTGGATGTGTACTATCAAGACTATGTTAGTACCACCGAAAATTTCACAGCATTTCAGACAGAGCCAAATGCCAATGGTTGGAGCGGGAATTGTAAAGCAAATACATCAACCTTCAACAGTTCTCCGTGTTCAATTACCTTAACAGCAGACAAAGACACCTTAAGCACACCGCTGTTTAGCGGAGCTGTTCGTTCGTTTTCGTTTTGGGGAATGAGCGATGGCACTTCGGGCTCTTCACTGAAAATAGAAGCATACAATGGAAGCTATTGGCAAGTGCTGACTCCGGCTTTGACACTCACAAACACACCGGGGACATACACGTTCAGCACTTCGGGCTCACCGGCTTTACCCAACGGTACTACCAAAATACGATTCACGGCCACCGGATCGACCGGAAAACTGTACATAGACGACGTCACTGTATCTTATTACGGGAATATTTATTTGAATGGCTTTCACAATGCAGAAATGGGCATAAGCACTTCCACGTTAGTCCACCCTGTAGTGAAAAACAGAAACTACTATTACGTTGTGCGGGCTCAAAGTCCTGTTTTCGTATCTCCAAATTCAAACGTAATTGCTGTTATTCCCATCCAGAACAGAAACAGTATTCTGGCAAATGCATATGCCAACAATGGCAACCTGATTGTTGAGGCTCATGACATCAACAGCAACAGTGTGCAGGTTTATACAGTAACCGGTCAAAAAATCATTGACAAAGACATTACAAAAGGCATCCACAATTTGGGCGAATTGCCACCACATGGGATTTACATCGTTGTAATCAACGGTCGTAGTTTTAAAGTGATTTTCTGATTGTACAACAAACTTCCTGAATCAGTATAACTTATAAATTCCTTTCCAGCCTGCCGCTTTTGAATAATGTTAATAATCGAATTTTAGGCCGAAACAGTTGCACAAATAGCCATTTTAGATTATCTTTGTATACGTAAAGCCGCTTCGGATAAGCTGGAAAACTCAACAGAAAAATCGTACTGAGATAAGTTTAGGAGTTCAATGGCGGGCTGCACCTTCGGGTTGTCGAGAGACACGGCAGATTACAACGAATTCTGACACTCAAACCCTATTTATTAGGAGTTTTCTCACAACTTCCGAAGTGGCTTTATTCTGTTCAAAGGTGACTTTTATTATCCGAAATTTTCAGATATGACAAAAAGTCAATACCTTTGTACTCTCAAAATGCGGATGTGGCGTAATGGTAGCCGCGCCAGACTTAGGATCTGGTGCCGAGAGGCGTGGGGGTTCGAGTCCCTTCATCCGCACATATAATTTTAATAAGGCTTTTTCAAAGCCTTATTTTTTTGCCCCTACTTTATATATCTTGCCTTCTATCAACGAGAAATAGACATTCCCCTGCGCATCGCAGCTAAATTGATTCACTTCGGAGTTACCCCCCTTGAACGACCACAACACCTTGTGTGACGCAGCTTCGACAGCCACTACCACTCCGTTGCGCGAACCGAGATAAATCACTCCATTTTGTTCCAGAATCGGACAAGGCGCATGTTCGTAACCCAATCCGGCATCTACTGTCCAGAGAGGTTTGTACTCCGAGCTTTCGGACGAGACTGCCAGCAACTGACCATTCATCAGTTTGGCATAAACCGTTTTGCCGTCAGCTGAGACGCCCTGCGACTCACGTACCGTATACTGATTGCTTCGCCACAACTGCTTACCGGTAGAAAGGTCGAGCGCAGTCATATAGCGGTCGGGAGCCACAATGATTACCTTACCGTCGTGCACTGCAGGCACACAATTGGCCGGAGAAAAAAGATTCTGTGCCTTTCCGTTATTCCATTTCCAGATCAAAGCGCTGGTCTGCCGATCGAGGCAATAGAGATAAGTATCCCATGCACCGAAAAGCACTTTACCATCGGCAATAACAGGCCGTGCCTGGCAATAATTATTGATATCCGTAAACTTCCAATCAACCTTTCCGGTCGCCATATCGATGCAATAAAATGATTTATAGCCGCCCTGATAGAGCTTTCCATCGACCACGCACCCATCAGCAACAAAAGGTCCATCCGCTTTTATCGTCCAAACAACCTTCCCGTTCTTGGCCGACAGTGCTCTCAGCTCACCATCGGCAGTAGGAGCCACCACCAGTCCATTTGCACAGACCGGAGTAGAATAGAGCGAGTAGCCCAAAGAAACGTTCCACAACACCTTCCGGCTCTTTTTAGACAGCGCTTTGATTTCGCCCAACGAATTGCCAAAATAGAGTGCATTTTTATCGACGGCAACACCTGTAAAAACCGAGGCTTTATCCTGATATGCCAACGAGACAGCAGTAGGGTCCACAAGTTGTGGAATAATAGGCAGTTCCGACGGTTCGGCCATTTTTTTACCGGCATCCATCGAAACCGCAAAACGACGCTTCATCTCTTCGCCCACTTTCTTTTCGTTTACAAAGAGAGAATCGGGAGTGACCTGCACCACTGTATAACCAGCGTTCACGGTATCCTGCCCCAAAAAGGTAGAACGAACCATCATACCTTTCATGCCCTCAAAATTCATCTCTTTGTAGGCATGACCGTGTCCGCAAAAAGAGACAACCGCATCGTGTTTTTTCAGCACGGAAACAACTTCGCGTGCATTGCCCATATCGTTTTCAACCAACGGGTAATGCGCAAAAGCCAACAGGCGGGTACCTTTTACCGCCTCTTTAGTAAGAATGGAGTCGAGCCACAACAGATCTTCATGCTTCACATGGCCATCACCCATCTTCATATAAGGCCCGGTATTATATCCCACAAAAAGCAGGTTATCGTGTTTAAAAAAGAACCGGTCGGAACCGAAAAGACGATAATATTCGCGCACAGCGCTCTGCGACCATGTAGTTTCATGGTTACCCGGAATAAGGTAATAGGGTTTCAGGAAGCGGGAGAACAACCGCTTATCATTGGTCAGCTCGGCATTGCTTCCCTGATTGGTAATATCGCCCGTGATAACCACAAAAGGAATATCGGATGCATTTATTTCGTCGACAATACGGCTTAGTGCACGCTCATTGGCATTACCCGGAGAGACGTGGAGATCGGTAAGTATCGCAAACTTGGTTTGAGCCTGCATGCACAGGCTCACCATCAACCCACAAAAAATCATCAAACGCTTCATCATCCTGTTTTATTCAATTTTCAAATCCTGGAATGCAATAATTGCCTCATCATTAGGTCCGTCTATCACTATTTTTACAGCTTTCAACGGTTGAGACGGGCGAAGCACTGCGATTCCCTTCTCAAATTTATCGCCACGAATCCAGTTCTCTCCATCGACAGAGTATTCCACGTGACCATTCTTCAACAGATAAAAAGCGGTGAGCGTTCCGGTATTGAAGGTTATTTTTGAGCAGGTCAACGGTTGAGCAAACACATAGGTGACGGATTGCCCGGCAACACCCCGGTCGATGGTACGAGCGACGGTTTCAAAGTCGTAATCGGTCAGATAACGGGCATATTCCGGATTCAGGTTGGCATTCACAGAGACCCCGACGGCAGGCTCCATACAACGTGAACGTTCGATTTTCACCACGCCTGAAACATTCTCTTTACCCTGTACAATTGCTTTTAACGAGTACTTTTTCGTTTTATCGAAAGCAAAGAGAGGCAGGCGATAGCGCTGGGTACGCTCGGTAGCAGTGGCTTTATCATCAGAAGCAACAGCAATACCATTTTCATAAACTCTCACCTGCGATACGGATGCGGATCCTTTCGTTGGCTGATCAGGCACAAAAGTAGCATACCAGATACCCGGCCGATCGACAATACCAGACAAATCCCAGACCTGTGGTTTGGGTTTGGCTGCAGAGTCAGACACCCATCCGCCCACGTTTTCGCATTCAGGCGATACTGCCACGCTGGAGAGATCCTTATATATCGTCTTGAATTTCAATTTTTCGTAGTTGAACTCTTTTACCGGACCGGAATAACGAACCGACGAAGCATTGGGTTCGCTTCCATCGACAGTATAGCGCACTTCCGCTCCCGGGTACGGAGCCACGGCGGTTACCAATTCGTTTTTATAAGTCACCACAGGGAATGGCACCCGAAAGGCAATTCCCATGTTGTACATCCGTTCAAAATGTGATGAGGTCAACCGTTGATAGAAATCGTTCCAGTTGCGTAGTGATTGCTGAGTCCAACCAGCTTCGGCCATAGCACAAATGCGCGGATAGGATTGATAGTCGAGGAAACGAGCCGGCTCGTTAAAAAGTTCAGACCAAATAGCAGCCTGCACTCCCATTACCTTTTTTGCTTGTTCCGCAGTAAAAACAGTATTGTCTGCAGGATCAAGTGCGTATACTTTATCGAGAGGCACCAGTCCCGCCCAATTGTGACCACGCTCATACTTCGATTGCGCCATATCGAAATAGTAGTTCTGTCCCACCATCACCACAGTAGGAACTCCCTTTTCGGTTGCGACTTCCGCCCGTTTCAACGAACGCCAGGCATACACCTGAGTTGAACCTTCCAAATCTCCTCCATCCAGTATTTCATCCCAACCAGCCATCCGTTTCCCCAAACCGTCGATAATCTTGTTTAAGCGATGAACGAAATAGTTCTGAAGTTCTTCTGGCTTCTGCATATTTTCTTTCTTCATAAAAGCCGAACAGATGGGGCAACGGGGCCAAATGGCCATATTCACCTCATCGCCTCCAATATGAATGATTTTTGAAGGGAACAGCGCAGCCACCTCCTTCAAAATATTAGCCAGCATCGTAAAATTAGTTTCATTGCCCACGCACCAGGCATCGGCCATGTCATCGGCAGCACGTTTGGCCTCATCTCTACTGGTCGGGCACAAAATTTCGGGATAGGCCGAAGCAGCAGCATGACTATGCCCCGGCAGATCAATTTCCGGAATCACCTCAATATGCTGTTCGGCTGCATAGCGAACGATCTCTTTGATCTGTTTTTGGGTATAGAATCCCCCGTAACGTTTATCGCCCGAACCGAGAGTAGGAGCAATCGCTTCGTTCGGTCCGCGCCAGGCGGCAACGGAGGTGAGCTTCGGATATTTTTTGATCTCAATGCGCCAGCCCTGATCGTCTGTCAGGTGCCAGTGAAACTTATTGATTTTGTGGATCGCCAGCCAGTCGATGTAATTCTTCACGGTTTGTTCGTCAAAAAACTGGCGCACCACGTCGAGCATCATTCCCCGATAATGAAAGCGGGGATAATCTTTGACAGACACGGCCGGAATAGTCCATTGAATACCGCCTTGAAGCTGCGCAGAATACACCTGCGGAGGTAAAAGCTGCAACAACGTTTGCACACCGTAAAACAACCCGTCGGCATCTTTCCCTTCAATTTTTACGCCTTTATCTGTTGCCGACAGCAGATACCCCTCAGCAGGAATATCCAAAGCTGAATTGACAATCAGTTCAATTGATCCCACTGCCGAGGTCGTAGCCAACTTGAAAGGCATTCCGGTAGACCGGTTAAGTTTTTGCTGAAGATAAAGGGCAACCTGTTTGCTCCCTTTTCCCGCTACAATCGCCGCAGCCGAAGTCAGTGAGAAGGAGCCCTTCGCTGGGGTCACTTCCACGGGACGGGGTATCAGATTATACGATTGAGCGAACATCATTCCACAAAACAGAGAAAGAGTTAGAATGGACACTATTTTTTTCATTCGTCAAATAATTTGTTTTTTAAGGTCTTAAGAATCCGGTTACTTTTCGGGATAGAGTAGATAAGGTTTGCGTTGTTGTTTGAACTTTTCTACGTCGTCCTTCCAACGGGCTTTGATCTCATCGGCGCTTTTACCCTCTATGATCATTTTACGTACATAACTGACCCCAATCAATTTTTCGAAGAAGCTATTGAAGAAGAAATCGTCCAGATTCAGATTTTTATAGGCATCGATCAGGTAACTCAGGTCAACTCCCTTTTGAAACAACACTTCGTTTGAAGGGACGCTCCTAAAATCGACACCATGACACAGACGGTCGAGTTGCGTTGGAAATTTGGCCCCGGCAATACTACGGGGCGTAAAGCTATAGCTATATCCCTGCATGTTGGGATGACCGTATTGCTCAAACGGCGCATCGGTACCACGACCCAGACTTACCGGGGTGGCTTCGAAATAGCACAACGAAGGGTAGAGATAAATGGAGCGCATATCTTTCAGGTTAGGCGATGGAGCAATGGGCAGTTGGTAGAGCGTTGCATGCGTATAGTTTTTACACTTGATTACTTTTACATCGCATTGTGCACCGTTCGTCAGCCACTTTTCACCATTTACCATGCCGGCCATTTCGCCAAGGGTCATGCCGTGAACCACGGGCACAGGAATCCATCCCACACCCGAGCGATATTTTAAATCGAGTATCGGTCCGTCGACATAATGCCCGTTGGGGTTGGGACGGTCGAGAATGATCATCTTTACGCGATTAGTAGCACAGGCATCCATCATGCGCACCATCGTCGTAAGGTAGGTGTAAAAACGCAACCCCACATCCTGCAGGTCGTATACCAGTACATCGATTGATTGCATCACCGCATCGCTGGGCTTGCCGGTGTTGCCATCATAGAGCGACTTGATAGGGATACCGGTCTTTTCGTCAACCGAACTGGATACATGCTCCCCGGCATCGGCCGTTCCACGAAAACCGTGTTCGGGCGAAAAGATACAAACAATATTAATTCCCTTCCGATGGAGAAAGTCCACTATATGTTCTTTCCCAATTGTACCGGTTTGGTTGGAGAGCACCCCAACCCGTTTCCCCTGTAACAAAGGAAGATATTCATCCACACTTTCGGCACCAACCTTCACTTGCGGTTGCGCCTTCAAATCAACTAGTTGCTGCATAGCAAAAAGAGCTATCGCCAGCAAAACAATCTTCCTAATCATATTTTATTGTTTTAATTATTGCTTGCTTTTAAGAATAAAACGTTTGATCCGAACACTCGTCAATGAGTAATTTCTGCCTGTTTGAGTTTTTGTTCGAAGAAACCCAGAATACCCTTCATCAGGGCGCTTCTTCCTTCGGGTTTGATTGCTTCAAAAGGCACCCCGAGAATACAGGTCGAATAGTCGCCTTTGTAGGCAACACCGGCGCTCAGGTTATTCTCCGAATAGCGGAAAATGGTATACGAATCTTTGCCGGCAGGTTCTATCGCGTCGGGGCGTTCCACCACATACGATTCGCTGTTCAGTTCGTTGAAATAGTTATATTTTCCGGCAAAAGCAGTGAAAGGCGACGCAACAGCTTTCATCTTACCTGTAACAGCTCCGGCATCGTTCCTCCACTGGAATTTCAGAATATTCTGAGCCCAGGCGCGATCGGCCTTCGTTGCATTGGGGTTATCCCAAAGATCGGTACCCACATAGGCTCCGCTAATGAGCAGATTTCCACCCTTCAGGCAATAGTCGGTTATGGCCGCCTGCAACTCCACCGGGAAGGCCTTGAACACCGTCGGTTTTGCACCGCGTGCCACCGTCCACGCCTTCTCTTTTCCCAAAATAACATCCAGAATGGCATAACCGCTCAGGTCGGCACGACAGGCAATCACAGACTGTTTGCTTGTCGACACGAAAGAGTAGCCCCCTTCTGCCAACGCGCGCCCGTGAACTGCCGGATAATCGAAACTGTTCCCGGCAATGACCTGGGTTTCGTGATCGCCCTGACTCCCCCCAAAACCGGCAGAGTCGTCATCCATCCAGGGAATCTGGCGGCGGAACTCATACATGCTGCCGATGTAGTTGTACTGTACCTTGTCGGGTACTCCGTGATCGATAAAATCGACGAAGCCACCCAGGCTATCTTTTGCAGCGAAACTAAAGGGAGCACTCACGCGGGTAAATCCGTTTACAATCATCGCAACACCTTTCTCGTTCGATTTACGACAAACCGAAAGGATTTCGGAAGGAAAGCTTTCGCCTCCGTCGTTGACCGCAGTCACCTTGAAACTGTAAATCTTATCTTTCTCAACGACAACCTGACAAGCGGTATCGTTGACTAGTTTTCCGTTATCGAAATCACCATCGCCCACACGGGTGTAGAGCACATATTTCGAAGGTTTGGCCGAAGCCTCCATCGGGTCGTTCACTGCCTGCCAGCTCAACGCAACCTGCGTATCGCCCGTAAAACGGCTACTAAATGTCTCCACCGGAAGCGGCTGCACCACGCAGGGGTAGTTGTATTGACCGGCAATAAATTTCAACATTCCTTTGTAAATGGAACGACTCACGGTGAAACGGAAGTGAGGATCGAGCCCGTAGCGCATGTCGGCAAAATTCTGGTGAGAGAGCAGTTCAAGCAACATGGTCGGAACATTCGGCACCCGGGCTTCGCTATACGATTTGTTCCACATACCGCGACGGGTCCAGTTGGGCTCGTAATAATAACGAACGTCTTTTACAATTTCGTCCATCACCAGGTTGGTCAGGTCGCGCGCAGCCCAGCGGGATTGTCCGTTTTCATACACCTCGTTGTTGTGATGAGTCATATAGATCCCCAGCGTACCGATAATATCGTCGTTGTAGGTAGTTCCGGCATCAGAGTGAAACGCAAAGGCGAGGTCGACCGGTACGTGCAGCCCTTCGGATTTCGGCAACACTTTTGAGCCTCCGGCAAGATAATTCACCCAGAAGCCACGGCTCTGGTAGTCGTCGGTGTAATCGTTGGTACCGTGACTGCGGCTATAGATGCTGTCGGGAAAACCGGCCCACTGCAACCAGTAACGAGCCCCTTCGGTGTAACGGGGATATCCGCTGATTTCGGGAGTGTAGTGAATGGGAAGCGCAGGTTCCACCTTTTGAGGTGTGGAGCCATCCGAACTTTTCACGTTCTCGGTGATATTTCCGCTCGGATCGGGCATACGGGCAATATTGCCCATACCTCCACCAATTTTAACGGCATCGGCAGTTACCACGCAATTTTTGCGTGCACTTTTATTGCTCAGCGTAATTTTGCAGGCATCGTTCTTGCCCTTATCGAAACTGAAGAAACCAAGGAATACCCAGGTTCCGCCACCCATTGTCTGGTTCACTTTGAATTCCGATTTTCCACCCAGATGATACACGGTATAGAGCGCATCATCGGCGCTATTGGGCAATGATTTGTACGAAACATAGACGGCATACCGCCCTTTTTCAGGCATATCAGGAGTCCAGCAGACTTCGCTGACGTCGCCTTTCTTCACGGTTGCCGCCTGGCGGAAGCTTCCCATTTTGAAAGGATTCTCCCAATCCTGATAGACACTCTTTTTGTTGGCAAAACCGTTTCCCTCACCCTCTTTCCAGGCTTCTTTACCGTTACTCTCTTTATAGAGCGAACCGGTTGCGGAGGCATCATTATCGACAATCACTTCCGCCGAATGATAATCGCGTTCGCGGGGAAGCAACACGTTTGCACCGGCATTCTCCAACATCGGCACCAGATAAGGCAACACATAACTCTGTGTATACAAATCCTCTACCGTTTGAAAAATACGGGCTCGCTGCCATTCCCAACGCGCCAGTTTCTGTTCATAATAGAAACCATGACTTTGCCACATAGCAATGTGTTTGTTCTGCAGCCCGTTCGTAATTTTGTACGGCTCGGAAATACGCTGAACAAGAGGCACCTTGTTTTCTTTATTGTTGAAGATGCGGCTTTTATCCTTATGAGTTTGTGCACGGTAGACATTGGGAACCAGCTCCTCCAACGACTTTCCATCGGAAGCGATGGAGAGATGAAACTTTTGAAGAGAATCGGGCATCATCTTCTGAACGCAGCGATAAATGTTCTGCACATCGGCCTCTTTCATGGGGAAATAGGCCAGATATTCATCCATCAATACCGTTACGGTTTTCTCCTTTTTATTGCATTCGATGGTTTTTACGGTTGTTTTACCGGTTGTTTGCGTGTGCAAATAAACGGTCAACGAATCGGATATCGCCTTCTTCAGGCCGGCATCCGTAATTTCCTGTGCCGACAAAGCAGACGTTGCCAGCATCAACAAGCAGACACATGCTGCTTTCCAGAGTATTAATTTCATGTTTTTTATTAATGTAAAACCTGAGAAACGACATATTTCGTTCATCTTCAAATTCTCAAATCTTTTTCACGCCGATTCCGGGTTCGTTATTCAGTGTAATTTTTCCATCAACCAGTTTCATTCCCGAGAAACAGTCATTGGCAATCAGTATATTTCCATCCAGATCGGCAAAATTCATCTTCGGAGCCAGTTGAGCCGCCGCCGAGATGGCACACGAAGTCTCGGTCATGCAACCGATCATCAGTTTCATTCCGAACGATTCGGCCATGCTGATCATTTTGTTGGCCTCACGCATACCTGTACACTTCATCAGTTTGATATTGATGCCGTCGAAAACTCCCTTCAAACGGGGAATATCTTCGAGCCGCTGACACGATTCGTCGGCAATGGTAGGCAACGGACTGTGTTCGGTGAGCCAAGCCATATCGTCGAGGTTATGCTTGGGAAGCGGTTGCTCCACAAATTCAACATTCTTGGCAGCCAGCCATTCTATCATTTTCAGGGCGTAGTGCTTGTCTTTCCACCCCTGGTTAGCATCCACGCGGAGAGGTTTATCGGTCACCGAGCGAACGGCATTGATAATCATCTTATCGGAAACCTCATCGACACCCAGTTTCACTTTTATCACCTTGAACTGTTCCGTTTCGCGGGTTTTCTGCTTCACCATCTCCTCGGTATCGATGCCGATGGTAAAAGTAGTAACAGGCGCTTTGGAAGCCGTGTATCCCCAAATCTGATGCCAGGGACGGCCGATCAGCTTGCCCACCAAATCGTGCAGAGCAATATCTATCGAAGCTTTCGCAGCGGTATTGTTAATGGCAATCGCATCGACATACGCGAGAATATCGTCGAGCTCAAAGGGGTTGCTGAATTGTTTTAGGTTGACCTTTTCGAGAAAAGCCGTCACCGACGCGATGGTTTCGCCGAGATAGGGAGGCATGGCGGCCTCTCCGTAACCGGTCACCCCGTCGTAGGTGATCTCGGTGAGCACAATAGGCGTAGTGGTACGGGTATAGCCCGAAACGGTAAACGGGTGCACCAGCTTGGCTTCGTAGGGTTTGAACGTCAGTTGCATGGTTTTGCTGCCACCCAAGCGGGAGGACTTGTTTGATTGTGAAAATATCGAGGCCGGAGTAATCAGCGAACCGGCTGTTACCAACGCGGATGTTTTCAGAAAGTTGCGTCGTGTTGTCATATCAATTGATCATAATTTATAAATCATTCAATCCTTTATTTTTCAGGAACTAAATTGGATTTTGCCTGTGGCAAACCTTACTTTTTGGCGCAAAAAGTAAGCAAAAACATTGACGAAAAGAACTCGTTCGCTCGGCCATAAAAAATTGCTCACTTACAACCTACCGTAACTGGCCTACTCACTCAAACAGCTTTTCGTTAGTTTGGTATTTTTGTTTATCCCTCCGGGTCTGGTTTCACCAGAAATGATAAAAAATAATCCTGTCCGAGTTGTTAGATCTTGATCTTGCAGATTCATTTCCAAATCCTCAAATTTTCACATTTTCAAATCATTTATAGTACGGATGATTCTTCAAAGAAACGATGTTCGGATCTTTATCAATCTGTGTGAGAATGCGACGGGCACAGAGCAAACGTTTGGCATTCCAGGCATCGTAGTTGGATGCTTCGGAGCGCAAGCTGCTGATATGCACCATTCCGGCAGAATGAATAAACTCTCCGTTGCCGATATACATGCCCACATGGGTCACTTTTTTAGCCCCAAAGAAGAGCAGATCGCCGGGTTTCAGGTTGCCGTACCCTTTGGAAATATCTACCGGATCGCCCGTGGTTGCCTGTTGTGAAGCATCCCGCAGCAATACAACACCATTGAGGAAGAAACTGGTTTTGGTAAAACCGCTGCAATCGACCCCTTTGATGGATGCCCCGCCCCATACATACGGAAAGCCAATAAACA
Source organism: Paludibacter jiangxiensis (assembly GCF_001618385.1). Lineage (NCBI taxonomy): Bacteria > Pseudomonadati > Bacteroidota > Bacteroidia > Bacteroidales > Paludibacteraceae > Paludibacter > Paludibacter jiangxiensis. Next base: position 508,802 of record NZ_BDCR01000001.1, read on the forward strand.
TTTTTGCCGTGGCAATGATGTTTTCGGCGGTGGGTCGGCGATTTGCCAACCATTGATCGAAAGGCTCACCCGACTCTTTTTTCAGGAAAGCCATGCGGCCATCTGGCAACTGCACTTTGTAATAACCGTTTTGTTCTCCTATATTTTTCACCAAGTCGCCCCAAACTACATCCGACACCACGCCGGATGTTGCCGACGCCTCTTTACGCAGCAGGGTAAAATATTCCGTCACGATGACTTTTGGTGCCTTGTTCCACGCCTTCATCTCCTTTTCGTCTATTAATTTTATCTCCGAGGTAGTCGTCCAGGAAGCATACCCTTCGGGTGTCGTTACCTTCACCCAGCCATGCCCTTTCTCGAGGACATGCAACGGAGTTCCCATCAACGCCTGGGTTCCCATCTCGCCTGCATACGAAGGTGCCAACCGCAAATCAATCAACGACTGGATGGCAATGCCATATCCGGATTCCGCACCTCTCACTGGTTGTGCCACCGCAAGGCACAACATCAATCCACACACTAAACCAGAAATCAGATTTTTTTTCATCATCGTTTTATATTTTCCGTAATCGAAACGAAACGATATCCCCGTTTTTCGAGGGTGGTCATCAATTCGTCCAATTTGTTATAAAATTTATCCGTCCGCCGGGGATCGGTGCCGATGTGTGTCAGCAACAGAAATCCGTTCAATCCTTTAGACGATTCATACTTCAAAATATTGTTGAAGATCTCATCCGACGAGCGGTAGCTCTTCATGTCGGGAGTCGTATAATCGGCATTCGAGGTGCTTCCGGGGGTGTAATTGACCAACGTAACACCTAATTGCGTCGTCCATCCGGCAACCTCTTTGTTGTAATATTCATATGCCGGAAGGAATAAGAGTTGCTCCGGCACTTTCAATCCTGCCTGACGCATGGCGGCATAATTGTCTTTCAAGTCCTTGGCAAACTGCTCACGACTTACCAGCGTGGAGTCACGTTTGCTCCAGTCGGCATAAAGCAGGTGCTTATCGGAATGCGGGCCAAGATAGTTCCCGTTTTGCTGCAACATACGAACAATCTTCGGATACTTCCGATAGAAATCGCCCGTCAGGAAAAAGGCGCCGCTGGCAGCGTGTTTCTTCAACACGTTGGCAATGGTTTCGGCACCATCTGCAAATTCATGTCCGGTAAAGACCAGCGTTATCTCTTTTTTCTCAACACTTCCCCGTACAATGCCTCCTTCATCTACTTTCAACCGGCTATCGGCGGGATTTCCGGCCAGCGACGAGAGGTAGTAACACAGCGAAGCAGTACCGTCCATGGTCGGCTCGTTGCTCGAATAGTCGGCATAATCGTCGTGATACACCACCCGATCGGACTGAAAATCGGCATACCGGTCATCACCCGTCAGGTGCACTCCTTTCAGACTCGAATAAATCGGCGTGTAGATCGGTCCGTCTACCAAACCACCGGTAATCGGATAGTGATAGACTTGTGCCAATGCCGAATGGGGATGATGCGGATAATCGCCGTAACCCGGCAAACCCACAATCATACATTTCCCCCAGGGATTGCAGCCGAAGAGCCAGTCGCGCAACGCCGTTTCCATATCAAGAAAGGCTGTATCGCCAGTGAGCGTCCGGTAAAGACGGGCTTGCGTAGCAGCTGCCACCTCCAGATTGTTGGAGCACCAGATGAACGGAATTCCGTTGATGAACGGATCGTCACCGGCACGGTCACGCAGGCGTTCAAGTCCGCTTCGCATATTGCGTATAAACTCGGCACTGATCCGTTTATTGTTTTGTCCTCCCAGAAAATAGTGTCCCAGATTGATGAACGGATACCACTGGTAATGACGAGCCGAATCGGCACCCAGCCACGGCGTCACAGGTTCCATGCGACCGTAATTCACAGCACTTTTGAGGTAATCCTCTTTCCCTGTCATCCGGTAAAGCTGTGTAGCAGCCAGTTCCATATCGTCCACCCAGTTGTCTTCCTCGTAAAAATAGGGTGACACGCAGGAAGCCGTCTGACAGGCACCCGGATGCTCCACCCCTTTTTGGTAGGCATCGGCAGCCTTTTGTTTCAACTTTTCAGCAAAGTCGGGATAGAATTTAGCCAGCACCTCCGAAGCTAAAGCAAACGAAGAGGCATATTTCCCTACCGTCGAGGCCAAACCGGTAGAACGGTTTTTATATTTTCGCAAACCCTGCGGTTCGCCCATGCAGGCATACACAGGACGCTCCTTGCCCGATCCCCAGCCGTAATCCACCGGATCGGTCGTCGGTAAGCGGAACGAAGCGTGATCGCGGTCGTCGGCAATCTGGTTGAAAAAGGTATCCTTATCGGGATTCAGCCGCACCAACCAGTCCAAGCCCCATTTGGCCTCATCCAACACATCAGGAATGCCATTGCTACCTGGAAGTCCGTTAGCATCGTACTGATCGCCGAAAGCAGCCGGATTTTGCTGGTAGGCAAACAACATCTGGAAGGTTGCGTTGGCCGAAGTCGTTACATATTTCAGATAGTCGGAAGCATCGTGCCAGCCACCCCAGGCACTGATTTTTTCGTTTTCATGTCCCGGCAGAAAAATGATGCGTCCGTCGTAACGATGGCAGGAGTCCTTCAGAAAAGGATTGTAGCCGCACCGTTGCTGGCGCATATAATTCAACGGTACATCGGCAGCTCCACGGTAGACATCGTCGCCGATTCGAAAAACCGGTGAAACCGCATTCCCCGCTTCTACTCGATACGATCCGGCTTTGGCAAACGCAGAAAAATCGAGTCTGCAAGCCGCACCAAAAGCGCTGTTGGGCACTTTATTTTCGATCGTCCGCCCCCGAAAAGCCACCTCGCCGGTCAATTCGTTGATCACCTTGAATTCATTAATCAGGGCCTTTTGCTTACTCAACCACACGGCAACTTTCCGGTCGCCGGAAAGGTAACCCAACTGGTTGACACGTATCCACTGTTGAGCGGAGACTACAGCAAACGCACACAACAGAACAATGACTAATAATGAACGATTCTTTTTCATATCCGAAAATTCAATTGCGAGAATCCAATCTATTTTTCTATTGAAACAGGACTCTTTCTTAGCAGCCACATAGCCACAAAGGTAAACAATCCGTTAAAGATCAACAAGGTAAATCCGAATCCAAAATGGAAGATGCTTTTTGCCACCCAGTCGAGTAACAGACAGAACAAGGGCGAAGCTACCGCTACGAAAGGCATCCAACGGTCACGCACCTGATATTTTGTCAAAATACCGAAGAAGAAGAAGCCCAGCAACGGACCGTAAGTGTAGGCTGCCAACTGATATACGAGGTCGATCACCGCCTTGTTGTTAATCACGTAAAACAACAGGATCAACAGGAAGAAGATGATTGTATAGGCAGCATGTGTTCTATAGCGTATTTTCAGTTTCTTTTCATCGCTCAAATCGGTGCGTCGGTTGAAACCGATAAAATCGACACAGAACGAAGTGGTGAGCGAAGTCAAAGCGCCCCCGGCACTCGGATAAGAGGCCGATACCAAACCGATAAGGAAGATAACACCGCAAAACATTCCGAGATAATTTTCGGCAATGGTCGGGAAAATTTTATCGACGGCTGAAATTCCCATCGCAGCCATTCCACCGTGCTTCTGCACATACAACGCCAACACAGCTCCCAGTGTCAGGAACAACAGGTTGACAATAACAATGGTAATACTGGTGGTAAAAATATTCTTCTGCGAATCTTTCAGTGTTTTGCAACTCAAATTTTTCTGCATCATCTCCTGATCGAGCCCCGTCATTACAATGGTAACAAAAATACCGCTGATAAACTGTTTGAAGAAATGAGTGGTGTTATCCCATTTCATGTCGAACCACGAAGAGTAATCGCTGGCAGTCACTGCCGAAACCATTTCGCCGAAGTTCCAGCCCATTTGGTTTGCAATAACGATCACTGCGACAATCACAGCCAGAATCATAAAAGTAGTTTGCAGCATATCGGTCCAAATGATGGTTTTCACCCCGCCCTTCAACGTGTAGAGGAAAATGAGCAACATAAAGACAAACGCCACCACCCAGAACGGCATCGTTCCCTGCGGAAGAAATCCGTGCAATACAAATACAACCAGATAGATACGAACGGCAGCCCCCAACACACGCGATAGCACGAAGAACGATGCGCCCGCTTTGTAGGTATAAAAACCGAAACGCGATTCGAGGTAAGTGTAAATGGAGGTCAGGTTCATTCGGTAATAAAGAGGCAACAGAACCAGTGCAATAATGGCGTATCCCACCACAAATCCAAGAACCATAGGCATGTAGTAAAATGCCTGATTCGTCACATTACCCGGCACCGAAATCATGGTCACCCCCGAAATGGAAGTACCCACCATACCATAAGCCACCACAAACCAGGGAGATTTTTTATTTCCCTGAAAATAAGAACTGTTGTCGGCCTTACGAGATGTGTACCACGATATGGCAAACAACAAGACGGTGTAAACAACAAATACGCTAAGAATAAGAGTTAAAGACATAAATAAAAGACTATATTAATTTTCAAATGTACGAATATCGTTTTTATCTCATCACCTGATTTTGATTCTTTTTGAAGGTTTACTTTCATTAAACAATCGGTCGAGAGCCGTCACATAGATATCACAAGGCTCGCTGATCGTCTGGCTTATCTGATATCGTGGTTCATTCACTACCGATACAATTGCCATTGCATTTCCGAAGTCAGGTTTTGCTCCCTTTGGAAAACGGTAGATCACAAAATAACGGGAACTCATCTCTCCCGTGGCATCTTTTACCGACCAGCTCAACACCCGTTGGTTTTTATCGTATTTCAGTTTCGCGGGTTCTGAAGGCTGATTCGCGGGCAAACCCGGTACCGACGGAACGAGCGCCGGATAAGGGTTGACGGCTTTCTCAATCACTTCGTTAATGTTCATCACATTGTCCTTGAAATTGCGGGCATTGAAATAGCAAAAACCTCCATAAACGGGCAATTTACGGATATATTCGGACTGACGCACAATTTCGTCGGTCGAATGCCATGCGCTATCCTTTGCCGCTTTGTCAAGACGATAGGTACCGATACCGGCATAAAGTCCATGATTGTAGGAATTACTACCCCACCAGTCGGCAACAGTTCTGAAATCGAGACGCGAATATCCGATCGAAAAATACAGCTGCGGCAGCACATAATCAATCCATCCCTTCTCGAGCCACATCCGAATGTCGGCATACAGATGATCGTAGTTGGTGTAACTGAAACTCTGCGTATCCGATCCGCGAAGATCGTCGCGCTTATTCCGCCACACAGCGTAAGGGCTAATTCCGAACTTCACATAAGGCTTCACCGACTTTATCGTATCACGCAACATTTTAATCAGTATATCCACATTCTCGCGCCGCCAGTCATCCTTTTTGGCAGCCGCATACCCCCGGTTATACTTCGCAAATGACAATGAGTCGTTGAAATCGCTATATGGGTAAAAATAGTCGTCAAAATGGATGGCATCCACATCGTAACGGGTAACAATATCTTTGACAACTTTGCAAACAAACCCTCTTGAATCGGGAATTGCCGGGTCGAAATAAGTTTTTTCTTTATAGGCCACAAACCATTCGGGATGCTGCCTGAAAGGGTGATTTGGAGCCAACCGGGTATAGTTGTTATCACTGGACGCCCGGTATGGATTCAGCCACGCATGGAGCTCCATACAACGTTTATGACACTCCGCAATGGCAAATTGTAATGGGTCGTATCCGGGATCGGCGCCTTGCTTGCCAGTAAGAAATTCAGACCAGGGTTCGTATTGCGACGCAAAGAAAGCATCGGCACACGGACGCACTTGCAACACTACCGCATTGAGATTCATTTTTTTGAAAAGATCCAAATAGGCAATCAATTCCGACTTCTGCTCTTCGGCAGACAATCCGGGTTTGGATGGCCAATCGATGTTGTTTACTGTTGCAATCCACGCCGCCCGCAACTCTCTTTTCGGCGCTTGAGCTGTCAACGCAGTCTGTGCAACACAAAGTTGCACTACCGAAAGGAATAGAAATAATAGAACTGTTTTTTTCATTTTGAGATGATTGATTCGTAAATGGCCGTTTGTACTTTTGCCCGAATTTTGGTGGTTACAATCTTGTCGTTGTTACGGGTCGGATAGACGCGGTTCGACAAGAAAACATAGACCAGATTGCAGGTCGGATCGACCCACACCACGGTACCGGTATAGCCCGAATGGCCGAATGCTTCGGGACTGGCCAACGATGAGCAATACGAATGGCCGACCACTTTGCCATCTTTCATATCCGGTTTATCGAAACAGATACCACGACGAACACCTTCGCCCTCGAACGGACAAGAGTTGAACGTGTCGAATGTTTTTTCGCTGAAATAGCGTTTGCCACCATACGTCCCTTTTTGCAGATACATTTGGTACAATTTTGCCATGTCGTTGGCATTGGCAAACAGGCCGGCATTGGCCGAATGGCCTCCCATAATGCCGGATGCCTCGTCGTGCACATAACCCAACAACTGCGTTTGGCGGAAAAAATTATCCAGCTCCGTAGGCACAATCCGCGACAAAGGAATCGTTCGCCAGGGATTGAACATCATCTCCGACGCACCCAACGAGCGGTAGAAAGTCGATTGTAGAAACTCCTCAAACGGTTTATGCTCGATGCCTTCCACCACCGGCGGCGTCATCACAAAAGGCCAGTCGGAGTAGACATATTTGTGTTTCGGATAAGACGACAGTAACGGCGATTTGGCAATAGCTTTATAGATAGAATCGCCAATATCCTTGCGGGCATACAACGCCGCGCTAATGCGGATCGGGAATTCCTCCGAAGGTACGGAACGAACAAAATTTGAATTGAGGGAACCATCGGTATTCACCGCCCATTTGTAGAACGGAGAATAGGCCTGCAAGCCGCCCACGTGGCACAAAAACTCCTTTACCGTGATATTCTCTTTGTTACTCCCTTTCAAAACCGGGAAGTAGGTGCTAAATTTTTCATCCAGATTGATTTTGCCTTCGTCTACTAATTTCAGATAAGAAGGGCAACCCGCAGTCACTTTGGTAACCGATGCCAGGTCGAACAGATCGTCAACCTCGGTTTTGCGGTTCAGCACATCTCTTTTATAGTTCTCGCCCTCGGCTTTCAGGTAGGTATGATAACCATATGCTTTGGTAAAAACGACTTTTCGGTCTTTGGCCACCAGCACTACACAGCCCGGAAAGGTTTGTTGCGCAATGGCATCATTCACCAGCGAGTCGATTTTTGTCGTCAGTTTCTTTCCATCGATACCCGCATCTTCGGGCAAGGTATATTTGAAACGAATCGCCTGCGTAGCCTGTCCTGTTCCTTTCTTAAAACTCCCCAGCTTGGCCGTGAGCTTCCCCTGAGCGGCAATACCACCAAAAATCAGCTGAGCCGCCATCTGCTGCGAAGCCACTTCGGCATCGGGCGCATAGACTAACGCTGTGCCCTTGCCAACCGTGCTCAACCATTGAGAAGGATTGGCAAAAGAACAAACGATTTCTCCATCGCGTTTTTTATTTTGAGCAGCAATAAAAGCCAGCTCCTTTTCCGACAGCTGATTACCAAATACAGCCACAACCGTAAGGTTATATTGCGGTAAACAATTTGCAACAGAATCTACATTTACTTGATTGACTGCAAGCGATTTGACCGTCATGTATTTCCCCAGCATCGCCGAAAACTCATTTTCCGCCGGAGCACCTACTGAAACACAAGCGATACGGAGCGTATCAAGTCCCTGCAAAGGAAGCAAATGTGCCTTATCCTGCAAAAGAACAACGTTGCGTTCAGCAAGCTGCAACTGAGATAGTGAAGGTTGTGTGGCCCAAACCAGACATACCGTCAAGAATGAAAACAACATTAATCCCGCTTTTTTCATGTTATAAAAATTTATTCATCTAAGGAACTAGCAATTGATAAATCAGCGAAGCTAACTTCATGTTATCGGGAATCTTATATATCCATGATATTGTGAAGCAACATGTTCGTTTCATATCAGCCCTAATTTACTATTCAATAAGTACGTCCTATTTCATCATTTACCGCCCTGACTAACGAACGATCGTCGTTTGCATCCATGGTTGCTTCCCAGAACATTACCCCACCCAACCCGAGATTTTTGGAATAGCTGGTCTTTTTGCGCATGGTTGCTGTTCCATTGTAGTAGATGGTAAATGGACTTGGATGAGCCGTCGTTGTTACTATAGCCGAATCGAGTGCTGCATTGGCACCCTGAGCCAAAATCAGATTGTATCCCAGCACATTGCCAGACATTGCCAGACCGGATGGACGGCCGTAAAGCGGCAGACCGGTAACAAATTTAGTAGCCGGCATTTTGCGCGTAGTCACCCAATAGGCATAGCTTGTTTGAAAAAACTGAAAAGAACTATGGTTTATATATGGTAAAGTTTCGCTATAATCGTCGTAAATCATCACGTTAAACCAATCCACATCGTCAAATACCTCTGCAAGGATACCATTGGAGGTAGAACCGACATACTTACCTGACGTGATGGCCATGGTCAACAGATATTTCTTGTCTTTATGACAAAAGTCGCTCAGTTGCCTCATCAACAGAGCATTTCCGGTCGATGTGCCGTCTGCTGTTTTTGGATATTCCCAATCGTTATCCAGCCCATCGAGATTATATTGTTTTACTAATGCCTCCAACGCATCTACAAATTTATCGCGAGTCGCTTTTTGCGATGTCATGGAAGCGTAGTATGAGTGAGTTCCGTTAAAACTCAGCAAGACTTTCACCCCTAATACCTTACAACGAGCCACCAGAGACTGGAGCTTCGCCGGTTGTTGCACTTCGGGCAATAATGAAGCGTTGATCTCTGCAAAAGCATAGCAGACCACATCAAACATCTTCAATTTCGAATCAGGGATGGTAGTTATATCTCTATAATAGGGAATATAACCCACTACCTGAAATTTGGAATTTTGGGGCGCTTTGTAAAGGGTAACTGTCGAGTTATCCTCCTTCAGCACCTCAGGTTCATCGTGGTCTTTCGAGCACGATGTCAACAACACAATGATAGCAAATGCTATCTCAACAACTCGTCTTTTAGACATATTCATAAATTATTGCGTATACCTGAGCAGCTGATCAATGCGGCCGTCAGGACACAAACGTTCTTGAATATTGCAAAGCACTGTCACCCTTATTTTAGCAAAGAATATTACTATAAAAAGAACTTCAACACTCTTTTGAACGATTATACAAAAAAAATAAAATAACGTTCTGTTCAACTATCAAGCGGAATAAAACAGCTTCTTCTGAACATATTCAGCCCACTATTTTATTCCGCTTGAAATATTTAGATAGAGCAACCGTTTGGCAAGTCAACCCTGCTTACGATTACTTAGCTTTAATGTATCCGTTATATTCATCGTCGGTAGCACAATCCCACCAAACCGGATAACACCAGATATTGGGGTCGCCAGCATGCACATTGGCTGCTTTAGCATTGGTACTGTTGTAGTTCAGTTCAAGATTGGTTGGCAACATCCAGCGACGCATCCAATAGGTAGGATCGGTCTTGGAAGTTCCTGTAATCTGCGAACCTCCTGCAAACAAAGGACCTCTATCATACCCAGGATAAACTACACCAAAGGTTCCAATGTTCCCTGCACTATAATTGAAACGGCGCATATCGTTCCAGTTTTCGACACTACAACCCATTGCGAGATATTTTTGCAACATAATATCTGTCATGGTAAGAGTACCAGAGGATTGACAAACCGCAGCACTTGTCATGTAGGCCGCCATTTGAGTCGGATCCATCGGCCACATATCCGGATTTTTATAGCCGGCACCCTTCCAGGCTGTCAGTTTGGCCTGCATCATATCCATATGCGCCTGAATACCGGCTTGATAAGCTTTGAATGCATTGTCCTTATCCCCTTTTCTCATATAGACCTCAGCTTTAATGAAGCACATTTCATGATAGGTAAGAATTTCCTGATCGGAAACCGGACGAATCTGGAAAGAACCGGTAGATCCCACTGCTCCTGCCGTCATGGCATCTGTTGAATAATACCAATTGAGATCTGTTAAAGGAAGCGTTTGGTTACCTGTCAAATAAGAGTTATTACGCAATGTTACATAAGCTGTATCGCCAGCATAGTTGTAATTAGTACTGTTAACATATACAGATCCCTTTTGGTAAAGCACAGAAACATTGTTTCCGCTCACTGTGTAGGTATGTTTGCCCACCAGACCAGCAATAAAATTAGCCCGTTCTGTATTATCGGTAATCGAGTAAGTGATTGTCTTATCAGCTACGGCATAAGTTGGCAGAGAAATGGAGGTTGGTCCTCCCTTCAACAAACGAGTCGAAGCTCCAAAAAAGTCAACCGGTTTAGACCGATACCAGTCATAAGATTGAACCTTACCACTTGCATCCAGTTTAATGTTACACATAGCTGCCGGTACGATCTTTGTCATACGAGGGTCTGTGACGCCTGATGCTCTCATGTTGGTCAACAAGTTGTAGTAATATTGGGAAATTCGCTGTGTACTTCCATAAGCAGCATAGTCCCAGTTTCCGTTTGTCATCACGGGGTCTCCAAACAAATAATCCGTCACATCCGAAGAGCTGTTGAAACATGGGCCGACCGTATTATCACCGATTGCCTGAGGCCCTTTTGACAAGCAGTCCAGAATATCATCCGGCTTAAACAGATCTGTTTTCTTGGAGAGTTTCAATAAGTAGCGAGCTTTGAGGCCATAGCAAAGTTTAACCCATTTGCTTACCACTCCATTATTCCACATATCGCCTGCAGCAAGAGTGGTTGCTCCGGCTTCCTGGGTTTTTCCGAACAATTGAATGGCTTCGTCCAACTTGGCAATACAGCCATTGAAGATAGTTTTGCCATCATCGTATGTTGGACTTGCAATTCCGGAAAGAGCTTGTGTATAGGGAATTTCGCCATACAAGTCGAGCATTTCCATGAAACCCATGGCATGAAAGACATCGGCTACGGCCATGTAATGATAGGCCCCTTCCTTTTGCGCTTTTTCGTATAAATCGTTCAGATTGGCAGCTACTTCAACAAACCAGGTTTGATAAGGAGTTGTAGTATTACCGGGGGCACATGCCCAGGTCACAGCCAACGAGTTGGGATTAGCACTGCTACTATAAAAAACACCTGCCTGGCAAGCCGTCCGATAATTGGTAACACCTGCCGAGTACATATAAAAGTGTTGAATCCATGGAAGTCTGTTTGATATTTGAGCACTCTTATTGTTTGGAGAATCTGGATCGGTATTTACATCCAACCAATCTTTACATGACGTCAGATTCAAAGAGAGCAGACAACCTATGACAAATATGTATATTAAATTCTTCATAATCTTGATCCTTTCCGTTAGTTAAAATGTAATATTTACCCCAAATGAAAAACTGGAAGTCGAAGGCACACTACAATAATCGATGCCTGTCGAACCCGAACCTCCGGTACCACCTGCGGCACTTACTTCCGGATCCATTCCCTTATAGTTGGTCCAGGTAAAGAGGTTGGTTCCTGTTGCCGTAACCGATAATCCCTTGATCACCTTTTGCTTCTTCAGCAACTTCGAAAAGTCATAATTAAGAGAAACTGATCTGAGTTTCATCCAATTGACTGAAGTAATAAAGTTCTCGGAATTTTGGTTGTAGTTAGCCCAGTATTGTTGGATCATATATTTTCCCGAATAAGTAGCTCCACCAATGGTGTAAGATTGATTCGCGTTATAGGTTTGCGAAAACTCGGCTCCGGTTTGGCTATTGATACCTGTTACTGTCACCGATTCACGATTGTTGGCTGTAGTCCTTTTACTCATGCCGTTTGCAACCAAGTAATATTCTGTTCCGTTGTAAACATCTCCACCAATACGGAAGTCAAGCAGAAATGAGAGAGTCAGGTCCTTAATACGGAATGAATTATTCAAACCTCCAATAAATTTAGGTTCCCGATTACCAACAATTTCATTATTCGAGGTTGATGACAGTTTATACAAACCTGTAGTCGGATCGACCAAAAGACGACCGTTTTTGTCTTCTGTTCCGTTTGATCCGTTTTCATGCAACACACGACGTCCGGTTAATGCCAGGAAGTTACCACCATTAGGAATAGACGCTGCTTTTACTGTACCGAATTGAGCATCGGTGGGATAGAAATAATCCACTCCTTTGAGAAAATCACCCAGTTTGCCTCGGTTGTAGGAAGCATTGAGTGTTACATTCCATTCGAAATCCTTTTTAACGATGGGTTTGCCTGTAATAGCAAGCTCCATACCATTATTAATTACCGATCCCGAATTAATAGAAGTCATAATATAACCACTGGCATTCGACAAACGTGGAGAGGCAATCTGATTCTTCGTCTGACTGTGATAATAGGTATAATCTACGCCAATACGTCCATTCAGGAATCTCAATTCACCACCAACTTCCCACGAAGTCTGAATTTCAGGCTTCAAAAAGGGATTTCCACTGGTATAGCTGTTCCCGATTCCAATATAGGAGCCGTAATTCAACGGGCTGGTCAAATAGGTTAGAGTTGCATAAGAATTGGCGTCTTTACCAACCTGAGCCCAGCTACCACGAACCTTACCAAATGAAAGGATATTATTTTTGGGTAATAACTCTGTGAAAACCATAGATCCACTCACTGAAGGATAGAAGTATGACTGGTTGTCTTCCGGCAGAGTGGATGACCAGTCATTACGTCCCGTTGCTGTGAGATAAGCAATATTTTTATAAGAAGCACGGAATTCTCCGTAAGCACCGACCAAACGTTTTTTTACGGTCGCATCTTTGAAAAACTGGTTGGTAGATGCAATGTTATTGAAACTTATGGTTCCGGCTGTGATAAAATTGTACCCCCAATGAGTTTGATTGGTACGTTCGGTGTTTTCTGTGGTAGTTCCCAATAACAAATTCAGATCAAAATCACTGATTGTTTTATGGAAATTACTCATAATATTGGTAGTCGTGTAAGCATAGTCATAATTGCTTTTACTCAAACGACCTTTCTGATACATTTCAGAAACTACCGAACCTGGGGCAATATAGGTATATGCATCGGTGGTGTATTGGTCATAACCCAGACGGGCAGAAACATCCCACCAACTTGTAATTTTATATGATCCGCTAAGAGCACCCGTAAAACGTTTGGTTTTATCATTCATTTTATCCATATTGGTAATCCAATAGGGATTTTCCGTGTCATTTGCCAAATCGAATATTCCGTCAAACAAACGGTATTTAGTACCATTGTCATTCAGATATTTTGACATGTTCTCAGTCCGAGGCCAGCCATAGACAGCTGTCATGGTACCATTACCTCCACCTCCATACAGACCTGAAGTGGTTAAAGTTTTATCAGTATTTGCAATAGAATAGGCGACGTTGGCATCAACTGTCAAACGTCCGTATTTTTGTTCTCCGTTGAACCGGAAAGTAGTTTTGTCATATCCGGTTTTGCTGATGATACCAGACTGATTGAAGTTTGAGCCGGATAAATAGAAAGATCCATTCTTAGAACCTCCCGATACACTGACATTATTATCCAGAACTGTTCCACTGTGAAAGAAATCGCCGATATTATCGTACAACTTAGTCCCCGCAGGTATCTTATCTCCCCACGAGTTATATGTTTGATCAGAAAACACGCCATTGGTAGAATAGAACCCACGACCAAATTCGGTTTGTGTTTCTGGCAGTTTATTTGCCCACGAAGAGCTTAGTTTGCTACTAAAGTCAACTTTTACCGTTCCTTCAGCACCTTTTTTGGTAGTGATAATAATAACACCGTCGGCTGCGCGTGAACCATACAAAGCGGATGCGGCAGCGCCTTTCAGCACGGACATCGTCTCGATATCTTCGGGGTTGATGTCCATAATACGGTTAGAATAGGAAGTATTACTACGAGACATCCCGTCAGTTCCGGTATTACCAATAACCGAAGTAGAATTGTCGTAGATAACTCCATCCACAACAAACAATGGTTGGTTTTCCCGTCCTTCCGACGTTGAGTTACCTCCACGAATAGTAATACTTGCTCCAGCTCCTGCGGCTCCACTACTTTGAGTAATGTTTACCCCTGGAACTTTACCAGCCAATGAGTTAACCACGTTAGTATTCTTGTTCTTCATCAGTTCTTGAGAACCTAAATCGGAAACAGAATAACCCAATGCTTTTTTCTCTTTTTTGATGCCCATAGCCGTCACGACAACTTCGCTAAGTGCTTTGGTATCTTCTGTCAGAACAATTGTGTAGTCTGCAGCTGCACCCACTGGCATCTCCTTAGTGGCATATCCCACAAATGAGACCACCAATACGGCTCCTTTGGATGCCTTTAACGAAAACTCGCCAGCAACATCAGTAATTGTCCCACTACCGGTTCCTTTTACTTTGATACTAGCGCCAATAACCGGTTGATCAGAAGCATCAACCACCTTTCCTTTGATTGTTTTTGTTTGTGCATTAGCATTCACTACCGTGAAAAATGCCAGCAATAAACAAAAACCCAAATAAAACCATCTTTGCTTAAACATCTTAGTCATAATTTTGAGATTTTGAATATAAAAAAACTATTTTTAAAACCAGATAAAGCAACACAATCGTATTCCGAGTGTATCGGCGATCAATCACACATATAAGAGAGGTCAACTTGGATCATCCTTTCCTCCTATAAAAAGGACATCAGAAGGGAAGGTACATAATAACACTAATAGCAAAAGAAAAACTGCCGTGAAGCAAATTGTGGAGTGGCAGTCCTAATATAATTTTATTAAAAGACAAAGATAAGAGAATTTCAAATAGAAATTCCAGAGTTGGCCTTAAGTAAAGGTCAAAATATATTAATTCACACTAAATTTTAGCAAAAATATGTTGTTCAAAAAAGGAGGACCAATCACTCATGCATAGCAATTGGTCCATCCAATTTTCATGAACTTTTATCTATTTTCCAAAACCGGGTTCTGTTTCAGATTATTTGGACAACCGTTGTATTGATAAAAATCAAAATATCAATATCCAACGGTTGTCTTTTAATTCAAAACATTGCTTATTCCCACCCAGGAGTTTGGGTCAAGGTATAGCCCTTGTCCTTATAAGCATTAATTGTACTGGTTCCGATAGGACATAAATAAACTCTATTGGTAAAACTGTTCCGATCCGCACTATTTTCCGGAATATAAAAACCTACCATAGAAGAGGCATTTGTACCATTGTAAGTGATAACATTTCCGGTTGCATCTTTCACCTTTAACTTACCAACTTTTGTAGTAACCAAGAATGAAGGAAGTTCTTTGGGGAAATCAATCCAAAGGCCTAACATTTTTTCCGGATGCGTTGTATAGTTCATATAGTCTATTTTCTTCCAACGACGAATATCCATCAAGCGAGCAAATTCAAAAACAAATTCCATTCTGCGTTCGCGACGAATTTCCCACATCAGATCAGAAATAGCAGGATCATCTTTACTTGGATCTGTAACCAGCGTAGTCAATTGCAAAGGAGCTGTTTTGGTCACTCCACGTGCTATTGCAGTTGCATCAAGGGGACGATTACGTATCGCATTAATGGACACATCAATATCCGACTGTGTTACAGCAGCTTCGCCCATTGTAGCCAACTCCGCCTTCGCTTCAATCCAGTTCAACACTACCTCGGCATAACGGATTACCGGAGCATCGTTTACATTGGTATTGGATGCATACATTGCAGGATAAACACCATTAAAGTATGTAGGAGAAACGCGATCTGAGAATTTATAGGCATACAGCAAAGAAGAAGATTGAGTACAGCTTGCTACTGTATTTGAAAAAGTAGCTTCAAATCTCGGGTCTCTTGTCTTAACCATACTTGCGATATCGAATTTATCGGCATCAGTCACAGTAGAAAGCTGGTAAGGCTTGCTATCTTTACAAATAAATGATTTTGCCAAGTCTAAATTCGGGCCCTGAGTTTGTCCTGAATAACCGTCACTATACGATTGCACTGCATGTGTAACGCTTTGTGTTGCATCATAAGTTCTATATAAAATAACCTCCTTATTCGAAGCTAAGTTATCCGAACCAAACAGACTTCTAAAATCGCTTGTGAAATTATATTTGCCGGAAGCCATTACAAAATTGGCGGCCTTTACAGCAAATGCAAAATACTTCTTAGCTTTTTCAGTATTATTCAAATGATATTTCTGCCATGAGCCTTCAAAAAGCATAAGACGAGAAATGAAAGAAGCTGCGATATACTTATTCAGGTATTGAACATTTCCATCATTTGTACGCATGTTATCAAAAGCATAGTTCAAATCGTCATACACCTTATCCATCACAAATGTTCTGTCATCGCGATCTTTATACAGCAAATCCTTTTCGCCGTCACCGACTACCTTATCATAATAAGGTACATTTCCAAAGACACTCACCAATCGGCTATATTCAAATCCTCTAAAGAAACGACCCACAGCACTCCAATGGTTATATGCTTCGTCCGTAATAGACTTGCCCTTCATTCCATCAATTCTATTAATGAAAAGATTGCACTTTCTTACCCATGCAAAGTTCCACTGAGGACCACCATAACTTGCAATCCATGCACTGGATTCAGATGTGGATGAGTTAGAAGTAGGAGCCTGAGCATAAAAGTTAGTTTGGACACCTGTGGAAACAAGGTCATCCGAGAAAGAATATCCTGTTAGTGGTGAATAGTCAGTTGTCCAACTTGAATTATATCCGTTGAAATAATTATTATAAAATCCATTTGCAAATAGACGCAAATTAGATTCTGATGTCCAATAATTGCTGTCATCCATAGTTGTCAACGATTTCCTGTCCAAGAAATCATTACAACTCATCACAAGGAGACCAGTCAGAAATAAAATAAATATATTCTTTTTCATAATTACATCTATTAAAAGTTTACTTGAAGACCTATAGAAAATGTCTTAAACGCAGGTACTCCAGTTCCTATACGGCCTGAGTTATAGTTCGTATTGGACGTAGCCGTAACGGATGATGTCCAAACAGTAGAGAGGCCATTAGTATCTTCAGGGTCAATGGGTAATGATCCTAAATGATCAAATGTAAAGAAGTTTTCTAAGGAAGCATACACTCTCAACTTCGTTATATAGAATCTCTTCAGCAAATTTGCAGGGAAAGCATAACCTACCGTAATGTTCTTAATACGCATATATGCCATATTCAAAAGATACCTATCCGATTCTACCGTATTATATCTTGTTGCATCATCTCCGGCAACACAGCTCAAATTAAATGGACGAGGATAGAAAGCATTGGTGCGATCTTCTCTCCAGAAATTTCCGGCAATAGCTTCAGGCATGGCACCATCACCAGAGTTATAACCGGCAATAGCTAATGATCCGTCCCCTACAACTGTACGTTTGCCTACGCCTTGCATAAACACAGAAACATCGACACCTTTCCAGTCTGCACCTAAACGCAACGAATATTCATAACGCGGGGTAGAATTACCAATCACTTTCAAATCACCATGATCATCGGTAGTACGACTTCCGTCATCAATTTTACCATCGCCATTCATATCTTTAAATTTCACATCACCAGGGCCAAAATAGAAATTACCGCCTTGCAAGTATCCCTGTGTTGGAGCGCTGGCATCAGCTAATTGATTGATTTTAACACCTGTTGGCAACGTTACCTGTACCATTTTGCCATCCGATCCATAAACGAAGTCGTCTTTTTGATACAAACGATCAACTGTGTATCCCCAAATTTCACCATATGTCTTTCCAACATACCAGCTGTCAAGGCTTTTAGTAGAACCATACTTGGTAATTTTTGTTTTCGAATCAGCAAGAGTTGCAACTACATTGATTCCTAACCCATTTTTAAATCGGTGATTGAAATCCATCTGCAATTCAAATCCATTAGTTCTTAGTGAACCGAAATTACCCTGAGGAGAAGAAGCTCCATAGGTAGCAGGAATTCCTTCCTGAGCATTAATCATATTTTTAGTATCTCTTCTGTACCAGTCAAACGAAAGTCCAAGTTCATTATTCAACAAGCGGATATCAGAACCCAAATCCAGCGTTGTGATGGTTTGCCAAGAGATATCACTTGAAACAGCAGCCGGAGTGGCAAAAGAATAGGTCTTTGTTGTCCCATTTATTACCCATGTGGTATTACTTCCGCTCATTGTAGGAATATAAAGGCTACCTGCTACTGATTGGTCACCAATAGAACCCCATGATCCTCTCAATTTGAAAGAGCTCAGATATTCACTGCTCCATTTCATCCACGGCTCTTCGCTCACACGCCATCCTGCCGAAAATGAAGGGAACCAATTCCATTTCAAGTCATTTGGAAATTTAGAAGTTCCGTCATAACGCAAGTTTGCCTCCAATAAATAACGATCTTTGAAACTATAGTTTACACGTCCAAATACACCAAACTGAGAATCCCAATACTCGCCACCGCTACTGGTCTGAGTTCCTGTTGCCAAGTCAAACTGAGGATTTGTAAAGTCAATTAGCTGTGTTTTTTGACTCCAGTTATAAGTATATCTATAATCAACACTATTAAGACCTAACAATAACTTTGCCTTATGATCCTTAGCAACCGTAAATTCGTAGGTAGATTTAACGTTAAACGTATTCCATTGATCATTCTTCGACAACATATACACATGATCGGGATTAGATCCGACACCTGTATAATTTGACCAGCCTAATTGGTAGGCAGGCATTGCATCTGGAGACGTTGCGCTAACAACATCACCATTACTATTCACATATACCTGATTACCACTTGCATCCGTCTGTTTTACCGCATTACTCCAGGAATCATATGCAGTATAGCTTGTCCCTGGTCTTTTATTTGTATAGTCCTGATTTGCATAGGTATAATCAACATCAATCGTCCAATCTTTCATAGGAGTGATCGTTAATCCTCCATTCATCGTAAGATAACGAGTGTCCATGTAACCTGTATTTGCAGCTCCCATTTCGTAAGCCGGGCTTCTCACTGGACGCCCATCCTGACATACTCCGTACGGTGTATTTGGGCCCCAGCGATAAATATATAACCAAGGGTCTGCTGTAGTTGAATTAGTTGCATAAGGAAAATTTTTCTTCCTCTTTGAATACATAGAACCACCATAAATCTTTACGTACTTATTCAATTCGGTTCCAACTCTAACCGATCCATTAAAACGATCAAAGCTATCATCTTTAGCCGTTTTGTTAATTCCCTGCTGATTCAAATAACCAAAGCTCAAATCATAATCGGTCTTCCCGCTTTTGCCGTTAACCGACAAATTATGGGTTTGAGAAGGAGTCCACTCCTTAACCAAATAGTCATACGGATTGTATGTTCTCAGACCAATCTTATTATTATTTGCATCTACATACCAATCGCGTCCATATAGCATCGGATCGCTGGATTTTACAGTTGAGCCATATTTATCTTGCCATTGTTTTGCTTTTTCATAACCGGCACGGTCAACTTTCCAGAAGGTACCTGTGATTGTTCCTCCTACACGTTCCATTGCAAGAACAGCATATTCCAAAGCATCGAGGCCTCCCATTTTCATATCTTTTGCCATATTCTGAAAGGCAAAATTATTAGAGTATGTTACATTTACGCTTTCTCTTTTTGCGCCTTTTTTGGTTTTTATCAAAATAACACCAAAAGCACCTTTAGAACCATAAATAGAAGCCGATGCAGCATCTTTTAGAACGGAGATAGATTCAATATCATCCGGATTTACCAACTGAATTGATGGAATTTCAACGTTATCCAACAAAATCAATGGATTAGTCGATCCATTAACAGAACCCAACTGTCCACGAATTTTCATCACAGGATCAGAACCAACTTCACCACTTGGGATAACAACGTTCAAACCAGGAGTCACACCTTGCAACCCACGTCCAACATCAGGAATAGGTCTTGCTTCTAACGTTTTTGTGTCCACATTAGCAACAGCTCCTGTCAAGTTGGCTTTCTTCTGCGTCGCATAACCGACAGCAACCACCTCTTCCATTTGTATTGCCGACTCTTTTAATGATACATTAAGAACTCCTTTCGAACCAACGGGCTGCTCAATGGTATTGTATCCAACAAATGAGAATACCAATACATCTTTCGATGCAGCATTAACGGTATAACTACCATTAACATCAGTAATCGTACCCACCGAGGTTCCTTTTATTTTCACAGTTGCTCCAATTACCGGTTGATTGGAACTATCAACCACCTTTCCCTTGATTGCTCTTGTTTGTGCGTAAGCTCCCACTACAGTGAAAAGCACCACCAACAAACAACAACCCAAATAAAACCATCTTTGCTTATAAAACTTAATCATAATTTTTGGGGATTTGAAGATAATAATCTATTTTTAATTATATGCCAAACGATAACAATAAGACAGGTTTTTGGCAAAACCTGATATTGGAAAATATTAATGGTATTAAGATATTAGTGTGAATTAAAAAAATACTACTTATTTTAGAGTCAAAAGAGATTTAGATTCGATTATTCGATTTTAGATAAAAGACAGACAAATATTTTATAACTCGCATTATACATTACATTTACTTCGATTTAATCTCAAAGAAACATACAATAATCCCGAATAGTTACAGATACCAAATTTACTCATATTTTACATATATGCAACATATATATGCTGTTTTTATTTTTTTTGAACATTATTTAATTCATACCTTAGACACAATAATGCTCATACAAGAAAGCATTTCAAAGAGAATTAGTATCAGATTTTTATATAAATGCGCTTTTTATAGAGAATATGACCGAAAATCCAGTTAAAAAGCACAAAAAAGATAGCAAACGACAGAGAAGCCCATAGATCAGGCAGCCACGACAAAAGCAAATCATTATAAATAAATCCTTTGATGGTTACAACTTCAGGAGTGATTATCAAAGGAATGGTTCCGAACAGGATAGATAACAAGGCCCCAAGCACATACATAAACAGTGGATTGATACCGAAGGATTCAAAGAAACGCGACCAACTCACATACCCTTTGATGTCTATCAACCAAATGAGCAATGAAAGCAACAACGAACCCAATCCACAGGTAACCATCACAAAGGTGGTACTCCACACTTTCTTATTAATAGGACAACCATAGCTCAACAAAAATCCGGCAAACAAAAGGATGGTACCAAAAATAAAGATTTGTTGGATACGCTGACCGTTATCCTTCACTTCATTAATAATCTTACCCACATAGAAACCCAGCAAAACATGAGCTAAGCAGGGCAAAGTACTCAACAGACCTTCAGGATCGAATGCAAACTTGGAACCGTCGGGCATCACCTCTTTATACATGTGATTTTCGCCAAACAGAGCACGGTCCACAATATTGATCACGTTATTTTCTGTCAAATCGAATCCGTTACCAAGAAGCAAAATTGCCAGATATGCGACCAGAATTCCACCGGCAACATACAATACCTTTTTATGGTTAATCAGCAGTATAATAATGGAAGCTCCGCAGTAACTCAATGCCAGACGCTGCATTACGCCAAGCGCCCTGATCTTGTCGAATGGAAGCAAACCGTGCATCAAACGTTCCGAGAAGGTCATTTCTGTGTTACCAAAGTCAAGAGTGGTTCTGCAAAACAAGCCAAACCATCCTAAGGCCAAACCGATGCCAAAAATAATCAGCGTCCGCTTGGCTATTTTCCACGCCGCCTCCGACGAAAACTTAAAGTCATATTTCTTTAGTGAGAAATAGGTGGATACCCCCATGATAAACATAAAAAACGGGAATACCAGATCAGTCGGTGTAAGACCATTCCATGATGCGTGTTCCAGCGGAGTAAAAATGTGACCCCACGAACCCGGGTTATTAACCAGAATCATTCCGGCAATAGTAATACCACGCATTACATCCAGCGCCAAAAGTCTGTTAGTAGTCGGCATAGGAATTTTATTTATAGAGATAATATTTCTTTGACAATTTTCTGAAGGCATCCTCGTCTTTTCTCCAGTAAGGAAGGATGTCGTCCACATTCATATTTTGAGCAAAACGAAGACGTATCTGATCGCTGCCGCATACTTTGTCGAACATATCGAAACGCGACTTCGTATTCGGACCGAAGCACTTCTTTTCGGGATAAAGTTTGGCCATCTCCTGCATCACATAAAACTGAATCTCCGTCAAGCGCACTTTGCTGTAATCGGTTATAAAATATTGTACACCTGAATAATTCAACCCCTTCCCTACCGAATAAAATGGCTTCAGGTTGATAGGGCGAAACAATACACCCGGCAATTTCAACGCATTCATCTTTTCGGCAAGCACGTTGGCATCGATCGAATCTTTGGCAAAGAGTTGGAATGGCAATGTGTAGCCCACTCCAATAGACATAAAGTCGAACTCTCCCAAAATACCCGATGCAGCGTAATAAGCCGCAGACTCAGCATAAGGCACATGCGGAGATGTAAGCACCCATGGCAAACCGGTTTGGGTGTACGTCATTTTCCGTTTCCAGCCTTTCATTGGAACCACCGTCAACTTACATTTCTTGCCGAGCATGTTTTCGTTGTTCAGCAATTTGGCCAGCTCTCCACAGGTAAGCCCGTAGAGATACGGAATTTTGAACTGGCTGACAAACGAGATAAATTTATCTTCTGCCAGATTGCCTTCTATCGTCAGTCCGCCAAGCGGATTTGGACGATCAAGTACCACAAACTCTTTGTCGTTTTCGGCAGCTGCCTGCATGGCCAGCCCCATGGTGCTGATAAAAGTATAGGAACGACACCCGATGTCCTGAATATCATACACAATCACATCAACATCTCTCAGCATTTCGGGTGTCGGTTTCCTCGTTTTTCCATAAAGCGAATACACAGGGACGCCAGTCTTATCGACAATACTATCCACATGATCGCCTGCATAAACATCGCCCCGTACTCCGTGTTCGGGACCATACAAAGCAACCAGTTTTACGCCGGCAGCTTCATTCAGAATATCTACTGTCGACTTCAATTGCGAGTCAACGCCTGTAGGATTGGTTATAAGTCCCACACGTTTTCCCTGAAGCATTTTGAATGCACTTTCACGGAGTACTTCAATACCCGTTTTTACCCTTTGCGCACCCATCCCGCTCTGAGACAGGCACAGCAAAGCGGCCATCAACCATATCACATTTATTTTTTTCATCATCACAAAGCCATTGGTAAAAACGGTTAGTTTTTCTTTTTCTTCCCGAATTCGGGATCAATCTTCAACATAGACACGGCCAGATAACAAGGTATAATCGCCAGCATCACCGTAAAGAAATAGTGCTGATAACCCAGTTTTTCCTGTAACCATCCGGCCATCATTCCCGGCAACATCATTCCCAAAGCCATAAAGGCGGTACAGATAGCATAATGCGCGGTTTTATGTTCGCCATCAGAGAAATAGATCATATAGAGCATGTATGCCGTAAATCCGAAACCATACCCGAACTGTTCGACTGCCACCGCCAGATTAATAAAAAAGAAATTATCGGGAAGGAATGTTGACAGAAAAATATACGCACATTGCGGCAAGGTAATCGACATTGCCATAGGCCAAATCCAATATTTAAGACCCTTGCGGG
Organism: Paludibacter jiangxiensis; assembly: GCF_001618385.1. Taxonomy (NCBI): domain Bacteria; kingdom Pseudomonadati; phylum Bacteroidota; class Bacteroidia; order Bacteroidales; family Paludibacteraceae; genus Paludibacter; species Paludibacter jiangxiensis. The sequence goes on from NZ_BDCR01000001.1 coordinate 532,443, forward strand.
ATGCAGCAATACCTCCGGTGATTCCACCCAGTGTCAACGCCAATACCCCAACAGTGCCATAAACCAAACCCACCTGTCCGGTAGTCAGTCCCAAGCCACCCACTTCTCGACCGTCGAGAAGGAAGGGAGATACGATCTTAACCAGCATTGCCTCACCAAGACGATAGGTAAGCATAAAGAAGATAGCCAGCACGATACCCGGTTTTTGGAAGAATGTAGCAAATGTGTGCCCGAACTCTTTGAATATATCGCCAACGCTATTTGTCGCCGTAGAATGATCGGATGCCGGACGCGGCAGCACAAAGCGGTGATAAACAAATAGCAAGACAAAGAAACCGGCCAAAATAAAGAACGTGATGCTCCAGGCCAATTTTAGATTTCCCGACACGCCTTTGAATTCGCTTTTTACATTACTGCTCAACTTTTTATCGAGCTGCACCACCACATAAGCCGGTTTATCCCAGTTTTCGGGAGTGAACGTAATCCGTTCACCGGAAACAACAGAGATGCTTTTATCTCCTTTCGCGAAATTGGTATTCAACACAACCGATTTACCCGCTTCCGGTTTTTTCGTCAGGCGGATGGCAACAATTCCGGCATTACCAGTCATCTCTTTCGAAGCGGCTTTAACTGCACTGTTTTTATCTGCACTCACAAAGCCGTTCTGCAGGTTTTGTGCCGAAGCAATATTCTTGATCTGTTCCAGTGAATCTTTCGAAATCCGGTTCGTATTCAGCACTAAATCGGAAGGGAATGCCACGAAGGTCATTTCGTCAGTCTTGGGCACGTTGTAGTTTTGAGGCTGCATCACAATCGTTGATTTGGCCGTAGTCGATGATTCGACAGAGAAATTCAACGGTTGCAAACCGGTAAAACTCTCCAGACTTCCGGCAAGAATAATCAGCAGACCCTGACCAGTAATCATAGCCAAACGATAGAATGTACTACGGATGCCCACAAAGAAAGACTGTTGTGAACTATCGAGAGCCAGCATATAAAAACCGTCGGCAGCAATATCGTGTGTCGCAGAACTAAACGCCATCAACCAAAGCACAGCCAGCGTTGCCTGAAAGAAAAACGGCACCGGAATAAGGAAAGCCACCCCACCCAAGCATGCTCCGATGAGCAATTGCATGGTTACAATCCACCAGCGTTTGGTTTTCATCATATCCACGAAGGGACTCCAGAAGGGCTTAATTACCCAGGGTAAATAGAGCCAGCTGGTGTACAACGCTATATCGGTATTTGAAATTCCCAAGCGTTTGTACATGACAACAACCAGCGACATTGCCACTACATACGGGATTCCTTCTGCAAAGTAGAGAGTTGGAATCCAGGCCCAGGGAGATTTATTTTTCGATTCTGACATTAATGAAATATTAAGATTGAAACTGATTTACAGAGAGTAACACATCACGCTCCTTTACTCCGCCGCAAGACGGCTGCAAAGCAAATCGAATTCGTCCGCGTCCATTGAAATTTGCCGGAGAATATCTTCTATATCGTTTGATGTGATTTTTTCAAAATCTTTTTGAAGCGGAGTGATAAACACGCCACCCAAATCGACTGATGCAGGGCTTATCAGCAGGTTGTCGTCACCTTCAGCAAAATATTGCCGTGGACGATGCAACTTCCGCGGGAAGACCCAGAGCGTCCACAAGCCATCATCGAACCGACAAAGCAAATTGAGCATCGGCTCCGGACTATCCTGTGGAACAGCCAGTAAAGTGTAGATTTTTTCAAACAGTTGCAACATGGGCTCTTTGTCCGCCGACTCGAGCGCCAATGCAGCATGCGAATAATAAGGAAGACGTGAAACTTTTATTTCCGGACGGTCGACAATTACCGCGGCTTGTTCACGATAGACAGAATTCCAGTTTTTTTCAAGAGGAAGGAATCCTCTGTTTCCGGCCTGAAAGTGCATGTGATCGGGAGCAGAAGCCCCGCACTTCGGCCCATTGTAAAATATAACACAACCATCTAATGCTTTAGCGACATCCAGCATATCGCCCAAACGGGTACGGATAAGCTGGTCGGTATGTTCCAAAGCCGGAATCGTAAAGTGCTTCGGGAAAATCGGAAACGGATTGACCAGAATCAAATACCCGTCACCAAAAGGGATCCCCTCTTGTTCCTGAGGCAAATGTGCTTTACATAAAAAGCACTTGCGTTCCTTGATCGAAGCAGCATCCACTTTTGCAGCAGAAGAGACAATGCGTGAAGGATTGAATTGCACCATCATTTCCACGCCACCCACTTTCAAAGTCTTTGTTTCGACCTTATCCAAAGAGGTATAATTGCGTTTCGGAAGCTCCCAAACAGCTATTTGCCGTTCAAGAAGATTGTACACCCGATCCATCAACGAGTCACTCTGACAACAAGAGCTTAGTTCTTCGTTTTTAGGATATTGATTCATGGTAATTAGATTAAAAAAAACGATGACTAAAAAACTTACAGAACAAAGAGCCAAGAATAAAGAACAAAGACTTTACCTGTTCTTCCGAAGCATTGCTTCATTGACTCATTAGCACATTATCAAATTGCTTTGTTCAGTGCTTTGCGAGCTTTTAGCTCCCAGGTACGAATGCGATCTTTGTAAGTATTGTGACCATTCATCTTCACAATATCCAGCGAGGCATCCGAGTTATCTTCCCAGCGACGACACAGGTAAAGCACGTCATAAATTCGTCCGATACGGTGTTCGCGAGAGAAATAGAGTCCCAACGCATAATCTTCTCCATAGCTGGTGTTAGGCACTTTAATTTTGCGCAACATTGGGGTATAGAAAGCACGTGGCGCGCCCAGTCCGTTGATACGCAAGGCATTGTTACGACCGTTATCCGGAGTCCACTCCTTGTGATCGATTACTCCGGGAGGAATGGTTTCCATGTTAAAGTTGGTCATGCGGTAAGTTCCCACCACCATGGCGCATTGTTGCTCGTAGAAAGCATCCACGATAGTTTGCAGGGTAGTTTCACCGCTGTAAACATCATCGCTATCCAGCTGAACGGCAAACTTTCCGCAACGGGCATCCTGCACACCCACGTTCCAGCATCCTCCGATACCCAGATCGAAACGTTCTGGAATCAAATGGATTACCCGCGGATCCGATTCGTATTTACAGATCGCTTCCGTTGTTCCGTCGGTTGAGTGATTATCAATAATAATGAGGTTGAAATCGAATTTACATTGCTGTTTCAACACTGATTGAATGGCATCTTCGATGGTACGAACGCGGTTGAATACCGGAATGATCACCGATGCTTCCACCGGAAAATTACCTTCCTCGAAAGCCACATCCTTGAACTGAGGAGCCAGATATGCACCCACTTCTTTCAGGTGTTCGGTGCAGGCCGCTTCCATTTCGAGTTGCACGCTGCGGTTTTTCGGATCAACGTAATCGAAGATCTTTTCGCCCGACTTACGGCTATCTGTTTCAATTTCAGAATAGAGATATTCGTTAATATGAACGAGATCATGTTTTTGAGAAAGCTTAAGGCGCAGATCGTACAGTCCTGCAAAAGCGTAATTGGTCGTCATTGCCGACACCGCTTCCTTAAACGCTTTGGAGCAGAAGAGCAGCACCGATCCGAAATCGAAATCGTCGCGCAAACTTCCTTCCTGATAAGCAATCACCGGATGAATTTTCTTCACGCCATCGATCACCTGAAACGAATCAGCGTAAACCATGCCGGCAGCCGAGTCTTCGGCCAGATTCACCATACGATCGAGCGCAAAATAACCCAATTGGAGGGGAGAATATTTTTGATAAACGAAAATATAATCGGAAGTGGCTTTGGAAGCAATCATGTGCATGGTTGCACTGCTTTTCAGGCTGTCGATGTGCAGCACTTCGTAACCTCCGAACCCTTGGGTTTCTTCGGTTGCCAACAGATAAATTTTGCCGACCAGCGACGACGCAGTCAGTTGTTCCAGAGTCGGGGCAATCTGCTCTTTAGAAGCAAACGGTAAAAAACAATCAATTCGTATCATTTGATATTTTCTTCTTTATTGACATTAAAAAATGCGTCGGTAGCCTTTTTTACCGAGCCGTGCAGTAACAGCAGATTCTTTGCTGCTTCATATTCGAGTTTGGTCTCCTCCATAATCATCCGGGTGCCACGGTCAATCAGCTTTTTGTTAGTCAGCTGCATATTCACCATCCGGTTTCCCTTTACACGACCCAATTTGATCATGGTGGTTGTCGTAATCATGTTCAACACCAGTTTCTGTGCGGTCCCGGCTTTCATCCGGGTACTTCCGGTCACAAATTCAGGCCCGACAACAACTTCGATTGGAATATCGGCATACTGTGCAACCGGAGCGTCCGGGTTACAGGAAATAGACGCCGTAAGAATTCCATTTTGCTGAGCATGTTTCAAGGCACCTATCACATAAGGAGTTGTGCCTGATGCCGCAATACCAATCACTGTATCATTCACATTCACATTATAACTCACCAGCTCCTGCCAGCCTTTTTCTTCGCTGTCTTCGGCTGCTTCCACCGGATTGCGGAGTGCTCTGTCGCCTCCGGCTATCAAACCTATCACTAACGTATTGGGCATACCATAAGTCGGGGGAATCTCCGAAGCGTCGAGGACTCCCAACCGACCACTGGTACCAGCTCCCATGTAGAAAATTCGTCCACCCCGCTTCATCCTCAACACTATCGATTCAACCAGCTTTTCTAACTGAGGAATCGCCTTTTCTACAGCAAGAGGCACTTTTTTATCTTCTTCGTTGATACCTACCAACAATTCCAGCACAGAACTTTTGTCAAGATTATCGTGCAATGACGACATCTCAGTGATTTTTTCAAACGCCATACGCGTAATCAGAGTTTATTAGATCGTTGAATGTGATATTTTATCAGCTCTTCAGAAGGAGCCTGAATAATTTTACCCAATTGCAGAGAAAGATCTGCCGCCACTTTGCGTAAAACATCCTGATAATGATATCCAATAGAGCCCACTACATTTACTTTTTTGTCCTTATAATCGTATTGAAAAACATTTCGTTTGAAGAAATCGGCGAATCCGTCATACACTATCTGATATAGCGCCGGTTCTTCGATATTTTCTATCAGGAACAACGACAATGATGCTAAAAATCGGCTCGGAAAAGGTTTACTGTAAATATTTTCAACAATTTGAGCCTGAGTCAGCTTGAAGCGTTCCAAAAACCTTTCTTTGAGTCCTTCCGGAAGTTGATTCTTCAGACAATCGGCAACCAACCTTTTCCCTAATGAGGCACCACTACCCTCGTCTCCGATAATGAATCCCAACGGAGAAACTTGTTGTGCGATCGTATTCCCATCATAATAACAAGAATTTGATCCTGTTCCTAAAATACATGCTATACCGGGCTCATCACCACACAGCGCTTTTGCTGCGCCCAGCAAGTCGCTTGCCACCTCTATCTTTTCATAAACAAATACTTTGGAGAAAGCTGACCTGACCAAATTGATTTGCTTTTCTGTGGCACACCCGGCGCCGTAGAAATAAATTTCAGAAATTTCATTGAGTCCAAGTTGTGGCAGCAATGTCATCCGCAAAAATCCCTCTATTTCATATTCAGTCTGAAAAAAAGGATTTATCCCCTGTGTGTAATAATGACTACAGCTACCATCAGCCTTAATAAGCGACCAATATGTCTTTGTAGATCCACTATCCGCAATAAGTATCATATTTATTCGATGAAAATGATTTATCAAAATTAATTGATCTGAAGTCCGGACACTGTAACAAGAAGATGGCAGTGTAAAATTGCATTCAAACCGGCTTATCAATTATATCGCAACAAAGGTAATTGAAAGTTTATGATTTGAAACTCAAAAACAACATATAAATCATTATTTTTATTTTATTTATTATTTTCGTACATATTTTTATATTTTATCCGCCACAAAAGTAACAAAAACCAACAGCAGAAAACACCCATAAAACAACTAACTAACAACCAATTAACCAATAACAGAATCTACATATACGACAATACCAAAAGAACAATTTACTCTATACCTATAGTTCATTTGTAAATATTTATCAAACAAACACTCTTTCAATTGCACAAAAAAATCAGCGAACCGTAAGATTCGCTGATTCTCATCTATATAATCATTTAAGAGTTAATCTAACCGGCAATGAGCAGTGTGGTAACGAACCAAACCCGGCATCGGCGATTTTTCGATCTGGCCGACGACAACATCAAATTCCGAAGCTACCTCTTTCAGTATATCGGCGTAATAATATGCCACATGTCCCATAAAATGAATAGGATAAGCCTTATAATCATAATGCACGATATTGCGGGTAAAAAAGTTACGGAAATTCCGGCTCACAAGCTCGTACACATATTCATGATCGAGATGCTTCTCCAAAAAGAATGAAAAGCTTGCGAGGAAACGATTAGCAAAAGGCTTGCTGTAAACATTTTCCATAATATCCGCCGGGGTAATTTTGTATACATCGTAAAACATATCACACAAATCTTTCGGAGCAATCTGCTTCATACAATCGCTCAAAAACATTTTACCTAAGACGGCACCACTACCCTCATCGCCCAGAATGTAACCCAAAGGAGCCACGTTCTTAACTATCTTTTCTCCATCGTAAAAACAAGAGTTTGAGCCGGTTCCAAGAATACAACCTATTCCGGGTTGATTGCCGAATAAAGCTCTTACAGCTCCGAGCAAGTCACTCTCCACTTCTGCAGGGGCTCTGAATTGAGTCACCAGAGATGCCTTAATAACATCCTTTTTTTCTTTGGATGAACAACCCGCGCCATAAAAATATATCTGATCAACTTTCTTTTTGAAGAAAACTTCAGGCAATTGCAACCTAATAGACCGACTAATCTCTCTTCGCATCTGAAAGAAAGGATTCAGTCCCTCTGTAAAAGCTCTCTCTATAACATAGATACCTTCTACAAGACACCATTCGGTTTTAGAAGAACCACTGTCGGCAATTAATTTCATCGTAAATATTTTTAAAATATATTCAGTATCAACTCCACTTATTACTAATACCCGGTAGCTTTAAACGTCAGAACAACGTCTATATTTTAGAAAATCAAGAAGTCTAATGACGACCAATTGAGTCGTCAATTCAAAATCAGAAGACAAAATTAACGATTATCCTGCTAACCAACAAGTCTACAAACAAAATTACACTAGCACGTTTACATTATATTAGTATATATATTCACTTTTTAATGCGTTTCAACTGCTTAAAACAGCCCTATAATTAGGATTTTTATCCTCCTTTTAATTTATTATAATTTATTTTTACACTATTAAAGTGCAAATATAGTACATTATGACTTACTTTGCAAAAGTAAAATATTCATGTTTATAGCACCTGATAATTGTGTTATAATTCAGACCACACCTGATAACTTCTTCTCTTTATTTTGCTTATGAACACTTCAAATAACATCAGAGCTTTTCAGCAAGCAATGCCCACAACGATAACAAAACAACGTTTGTTTACTGATATCACACGGCGTTTAGCCTGGGGTACCGACGCCGGATTTTATCGTAAAATTCCTCAGCTCGTTTTACACCCGGCCAACGAAGAAGAAATCAGCACTCTTTTAAAAAATGCGAACGACACAGCTACTCCGGTTACGTTTCGGGCTGCCGGGACTAGTCTTTCCGGGCAGGCCATAAGCGACTCTGTTCTGATAGTGGTCGGAAAACTCTGGGAGAAATACAGGATTCATGACAATGGAGAGACAATTTCATTGCAACCCGGTATTGTCGGAAGCCGCGTAAACGAAATATTAAAACCTTTCGACAGAATATTTTCACCTGACCCCGCCTCTCTTAACTCTGCCATGGTGGGAGGCATCATTATCAATAATGCATCGGGAAAAAGTTGCGGCACTCACGCCAACAGCGATAAAATTCTCCTTTCTGCCCGCATTATTTTTGCAGATGGTACGTTGCTGGACACAGCCGACGAGCAAAGCAAAACGGCATTTCAGGCTACGCACTCGGAATTTATACAGACGCTTTTAGAATTAAGAGACGAAATACGGGAAAATAAAACACTCTCCGACAGAATATGCCATAAGTACAGCATCAAAAACGTCACAGGATTAAATATCCTTCCTTTTATAGCTTACGACGATCCGTTTGACATAATCACGCATTTGCTGGTTGGGTCGGAAGGTACACTTGCCTTTTTAGCAGAAGCCACGGTGAGCACGGAACCCGAAATGCACTTCAAAGCGAGTGCAATGCTCTACCTGAAAGATATAAAATATGCCTGCGAGGTTGTCCAAAAGCTGAAGCATACGCCTGTCACCGGAGTTGAACTGCTCGACAGAAAAGCACTGCAGTCGGTGGAAGGCAAAGAAGGAATGCCCGATTATTTACCACAGCTCGCCCCTGGAGTAACGGCATTATTGATTGAAACAAAAGCGAATACGGAGGAAGAATTGTTGTATCAGATCGAAGCTATCGAGCTGTGCATTCGGGAATGCGAAACGGTGCTACCCGCCTCGTTTACACAAGATGAAAACGTATACAATGTGTGGTGGGCAATTCGTTCCGGTATTTTTCCTTCGGTGGGAGGCATGCGCGAACCCGGCACTACTACACTGATCGAAGATGTTGCATTTCACATGGAAGACCTTGCCGAGGCAACATCCGAACTCCAGCAACTTCTTGAAAAATACAACTATACAGATAGTGTTATTTATGGACATGCGCTTGAAGGAAATTTCCACTTCATTATAAACCAACGATTTGACTCGAATGCAGAAGTTGCGCGCTACGAATCGTTAATGAAAGATGTGGTGGAGCTTGTCACCGAAAAATACGACGGCTCCCTAAAAGCAGAGCACGGAACCGGCCGCAATATGGCTCCTTTCGTTGCAAAAGAATGGGGAGATGAAGCTTTTTACATAATGCAAAAGGTCAAGAAGCTTTTCGATCCGAATAACATTCTCAACCCGGGTGTAATTTTCAATGACAATCCGGATTGTTTCATATCAGACTTTAAGCCGTTGCCCCTTACCAATCCGCATGTCGACAAATGTATTGAATGCGGTTTTTGTGAAGTGAACTGTCTTACATCTGGATTCACGTTATCATCGAGACAACGGATTGTAATCCAACGCGAAATAACGAGACTCAAACAAAACAACGAGAGTCCAGAAGTCCTTCACGAACTTGAAAAAGGATACAAATATCTTGGCAATGCAACCTGTGCCGGTGATGGTTTATGTGCCACCTCGTGTCCAATGGGCATCAACACAGGCCACCTGACACACGATGTTCGTCACGCTTCTCTGCCAACGGGCAGTTTTGGATGGAATATCGGCAATTTTGCCGCAAACCATTTTGCAGGCATAAAAACAGGATTGCGCTCCGTGCTGACTCTTGCCAACTTCGCCCACACAGTGATAGGTAGTAAAAACATGACTTATCTCTGCAACGAAGCTAACAAAATGGGACTGCCACTTTGGACAACAGCTATGCCAAAGGCGCATAAAATTCATCTAAACAGCCTCAATATTAAACCTTCTCAGCAAAAAGTAGTCTATTTTCCAAGTTGCATCAACCAGTCGATGGGTGTCCACAAAGACAGTCCCGAGCAAACACCTCTGTCGGATAAAATGACAGGCCTTTTCCAAAAAGCCGGCTACGAAGTAATTTTCCCCGAAGAAATGGAAAAGATGTGCTGCGGTACCATATGGGAAAGCAAAGGAATGTATGACATTGCCGACCGAAAGACAGAAGAACTGGAGGCTGCGCTCTGGAAAGCAAGCGAGCAGGGCAAATATCCGGTAGTTTGTGATCAAAGTCCGTGTCTTTACCGGATGAAGGAAAAAATTACCAAAATAAAGCTTTTCGAACCGGTTGAGTTTATCGAAACCTATCTTGTCGACAAACTGGAGTTTCATCCTATCAATGAACCGATTGCGATACACACCACCTGTTCCATGACAAAAATGGGGTTAAAAAACACCTTAGTCCGTCTGGCAAATCGTTGTTCGTCGAATGTTTTACTCCCCTCCGAAGTTGGATGCTGCGGCTTCGCTGGCGACAAAGGCTTTACCACACCGGAGGTGAACAGGTATGCACTCCGCAAGCTGCATCCTCAAATTGAGGCAAACGGAATTAAAAAAGGTTATTCCAACAGTCGGACCTGCGAAATCGGACTGACGACTAACAGCGGAATTCCATATATGTCAATTGTTTATCTTGTGGATCAATGCACAACAGCTAAAGAAATTCATTGATTTCGCCCATCTACACTAACCAAATCTGTTTCAATGAGAATATCCTCTTTTTTAATCAAAAGAGGATATTTTTTTTTACTTCCTCCAATTCTTATAAACAAATAATCAGAGTTCCCCCGATTCATCACAAAATTCACAAATACTACAAGCTTGTTTACAGAATGATTCTTAACATTCAAAAAATAGAGGCAAAATGAGCTTATGGTTTCTCAACTATTCTCTATTTTTGTGGCATTAAACTTTATAATCTAATGCAAAAGAAGAATATATATCCATGGGTTGTAGTCGGCTTATTGTGGTTTGTTGCACTGCTCAACTACATCGACCGGCAAATGCTTTCCACCATGAAGCAATCGATGATGATCGACATTGTCGAACTGGAAACAGCTGCAAATTTCGGTCGCCTGATGGCAGTTTTCCTTTGGATTTATGCTATCATGAGTCCGCTTTCGGGGCTTATTGCAGATCGTCTGAACCGCAAATGGCTGATCGTGGGAAGTCTATTCATCTGGTCGGGCGTGACAATGCTAATGGGTTTTGCGCAAACATTCGATCAAATATACATACTGCGTGCCATAATGGGTGTAAGCGAAGCTTTCTATATTCCCGCAGGACTGGCACTCATAGCTGATTACCATCAGGGGAAAACCCGATCGATTGCCGTCGGCATCCACATGACAGGCATTTATCTCGGACAAGCTTTCGGCGGATTCGGAGCCACCATTGCCAGCAGCTTTTCGTGGCAAACCACTTTCCATATTTTCGGATTAATCGGTGTTTGTTACAGCATCATCCTGATTCTGTTTTTGAAAGAACACAAAGCATACACAATTATCCCTGAATCACGTTCACTGGGAAAAGAATTCCGCAATATGTTCAAAGGAGCAGGAACTCTTCTGGGAAGCCTCTCCTTCTGGGTAATCCTCTTTTATTTTTCGGCACCAAGCCTTCCGGGCTGGGCAACAAAAAACTGGCTCCCCACCCTTTTTGCCAACAATCTACACATGAACATGGAAATGGCAGGTCCAATGGCGACTATCACCATTGCTCTTTCTGCTCTGGTGGGTGTACTTATCGGAGGCGTTATGTCCGACCGTTGGGTACAACGCAACCTACGGGGAAGAATTTACACGGGAGCTATCGGTCTGGCACTTACCATTCCAGCCGTGTTGCTACTCGGATTCGGAGATTCTTTCATCACTATCTGGGGCGGAGCTCTCTGCTTTGGTTTTGGATTCGGAATGTTCGATGTGAACAATATGCCCATTCTATGCCAGTTTGCATCATCGCGCCATCGGGCAACCGGCTACGGATTGATGAACATGGCCGGAATCTCTGCCGGCGCACTTATCACCACCTTTTTGGGGCAATCTGCAGATTCAGGGCATCTTAGTCGCGACATTGCCTTTCTTGCAATCTTTGTTGCCGCGGCCTTAATCCTCCAGTTACTGCTTCTACACCCGAAGACAATTAACAAAACCGAAGATTAATCTGACTTTGAGAATTGTTTTGACCATACAGGTGACGAAAACTCCCTGACATACCGGCAAATTCTGCTCCGAAATACGGATTAAACAAAAGCTATGTTTTTATCAATCAATATCTTATTGTTTTTTTATTACATAGATCGCATCCTGTTTAATTTCTATGAAAATAAGCTAACTTTGCAGCTGTTTTTAATCGACTATTTATGGGTGAAAAGCCAATTTTTTACACGGAATCTCAGTCCCGATGGAAGAGTTTTCGTTGGGGTATAAGAATCGTTCTTATTTTCTTAGTCATTGGTATTGTTGCGGTTACTATATCATTATTGCGCAAACAGGCATTACAGCTTCCCCCGCTGAAAGAGCAAACAGGCATGTTCCGTAAAGTAACAGATAATGTTATTGCCAAGAACGACCAGAAGGAATACAAACGGCTTGAACGAATTATCAGTGAAGCCCGTAAAACACGCAAGCACGAGTTTTATGTAGAAAAAAAGGCCATCCCCGGCATTATAAAGAACTATTATCCTGTCAAAGCCGGTTTTTATGTAAACTGGGATCCTCAGTCAGAGTTCTCTCTCAAGCATAATATCAATAAACTGAACATGATTTTGCCTGAATGGCTGTTTATCACAGACTCTTCGGACGAAATTTATGACGATGTGGATTCTACAGCCATGAACTTCATGCGTAAAAACCATGTTGCCATTGTGCCAATTCTGTCGAACTTTTTCAATAAAAAATGGAACGGAGCCAACGTTCATAAAATCTTGGCTTCTCCGACTCGCCGCGCGGCCGTCATCAATAACATCTACAGGATTCTCAAAAAATATCAGTTTGCCGGCATTAATATCGACTTCGAAGATCTGGTTGAGAAGACTGATGCAAACCTGATTGCATTTCAGCGCGAACTGTACAAGAAGCTTCATGCAGAAGGCTTTCTTGTTTCGCAGGATATTTCACCTTTCAACGAAGATTATAACGTAAAAGAGCTGGGAGAAGCAAACGATCTTCTCTTTTTAATGGCCTACGACCAGCATTCTCCGTCAAAAGCTGCCGGTCCTATTGCCGCACAGTACTGGATTGAAGCCGCGATGGACGACATGTTCAAAAAGGTGAATCCTCAGAAGGTGGTATTGTGTATTGCAGGTTACGGATATAACTGGGCGGAAGGTCACGAAGCACGAAACAGTACTTATCAGGAGTCGATGGCTGATGCACTGGGTAACAATGCTCCGGTTCACTTCGACAACCAGACATACAATCTCGATTTTTCGTATTATGACGGAGAAGGCAAGCTGCACCGGGTATATTTTACCGATGCCGTTTCCAATTACAACGCCATACGAACAGCCTACGATAACGGAATGGCAGGTTATGCCCTCTGGCGACTTGGATCTGAAGATGCCAGACTTTGGAGCTTCTTCTCCAGAGACTTATCACTGCAAGGCTTGAAAAAGAAACCATTCGACTACCACTCTCTTGAATATATAAAATCGTCTTTCAGTGTCGACTATATTGGATCAGGAGAAATTCTGAACATCGTATCGTCCCCCCGTCCCGGGAAGATTAAGCTGGAAATCAACAAAGCAGAACAGGCCATCTCGGAAGAAAATTATCTGGAGATGCCGTCCAGTTATGTAATCAACCAGACAGGTAAAAAAGAGAAAATGATCGCGTTCACCTTCGATGACGGTCCTGATGAAGATTACACTCCTCAGATCCTTGACATTCTGAGCAAATACCATGTTCCGGCCGCATTCTTTGTTACCGGTATCAATGCAGAGCAGAATCTACCCATCATGCAACGCATCTATCGCGAAGGCCACGAGATTGGGAACCACACGTTCCTGCATCCGAACATTGCCATTATTTCGCCGTCGCGATTTCGTGCAGAATTAAGAGCGACCGGATACATCATTGAGGGAATTACCGGCCACGCCACCATGCTGTTCCGTCCTCCTTATGACACGGATATTACCCCGACCAATCAATCGGCCATAGAACCGTTGGCTCTTGCCCGTTCTGAAGGCTATCTAACAATCGGATCAAATATCGACCCACTCGACTGGGAAATAGGTGCGCGCCCCGATTCGATTCTGGCCCGTGTGATGCGTCAAAATGAGAGAAGCATTCTGGAAGATTCACCTCACAATATCATACTTCTGCACGATGCCGGCGGAGATCGTTCTGCTACAGTAGCAGCATTGCCCCACATCATTGAATATTACAAATCACAGGGTTATAAATTTGTAAGTATTGCCGATTTATTGGACAGAAAACGAGATGACTTGATGCCTCATCAAACCGGTGACTTCAATCAATACCTGCAAACGGCTGACGCTACTGTAGTAACAGCCAGCTACGTCGTAAACCGCATCTTGTCTGTTATTTTCTTTGTTGCATTGCTGTTGTCTGTTGGCAAGATTTTAACCGTTGCAATCCTGGCTTGCGTACATAGAAAAAGAACAAAGAACCAACCAATTGCAGAGTCGACCGAATTGCCTCGCATGAGTGTGATTGTTCCTGCATATAACGAGGAGGTAACGGCTACCAAAACAGTAGAAAATCTTTTAAAAAGCACCTATCCTAATCTCGAAATAATCTTTGTTGACGACGGTTCGAAGGACGACACCTACAAAAATGTGATGGCGGCTTATGGCAATCATCCGAAAGTAAGTGTAAATACCAAACCGAACGGAGGAAAAGCTTCTGCACTGAATTATGGTATCCAGATCGCTACCGGAGAAATTCTGGTTTGTATCGATGCCGACACATTGCTTAAATCAGATGCTATCAGTAAGATGGCTCCTTATTTCTCCGATCCGAAAGTTGCTGCCGTTGCCGGGAATGTAAAAGTGGGCAACAGGGTTAACCTGCTTACGAACTGGCAAAGTATCGAATACATCACCAGTCAGAACTTTGACCGCCGTGCATTCGATATTCTGAATGCCATCATGGTTATTCCGGGAGCCATCGGCGCTTTCCGCCGTGATGCAATTATTGAGGTGGGCGGATTTGACACCGACACGTTGGCCGAAGATTGCGACCTTACAATGCGTTTACTTCGCAATGGCTATGTTATTCATTGTTGCAACGAAGCGCTGGCATTTACCGAAGCACCCGAAACAATGAACATGCTACTGCGTCAACGTTTGCGCTGGTCATTTGGCATTATGCAGTCGTTCTGGAAACATCGTAAAATGATGTTTAAGAAAGAGCACAAGAACATGAGCTGGATACTCCTGCCCCATCAGATGATCTTCCAGTTGTTCCTGCCGCTGATGTCGCCTGTAGTTGATATTATCTTCCTGGTATCCATCTTTATGCCCAAGGCGTCACTACTGATAATATTCTATTTCGCTTATTTCGTTCTTGATCTTATCATCTCCCTGATGGCATTTAAGTTCGATGGAGAAAAGTTCAGGTTCAAATATATATTCTACCTGTTTATACAGAGAATTCTTTACCGCCAGCTACTCTGGTACGTTTTAATGAAATCGTACCTGCGGGCCATAAAAGGCGAATTAGCTGCTTGGGGAATCCTGAAAAGAACCGGCAATACCAACGAGCCGAAAGAATAAAAAAAACGGGTAAGTTTCTATTGAGACTTACCCGTTTTTTTATCGTTCCTGCAATAAAATCACTGAGGCCTTTGCAACCTGTCCTCCCAGTGGAGGATTAAGCTTTGATAGTTTGATTTCGACCGAAGAGAGCTGGCGACCGAATTCATCAAATAAAGCATCAATAATACGCTTTGCAACGTGTTCGAGCAACTTTGAAGGGACAGCCATCTCCTTTTTGACTATTTCATAAGCGATCCCATAATTAAGCGTGTCAATGAGGTTATCACTTTCAGCTGCACTTGCCAGCGACACCTTCATCTTCAGATCGACCGTAAAATAATTACCGGTCTGCCGCTCTTCCTCAAATACCCCATGATGCGCAAAAAAACGCATTTCTTCCAGCAGAATATAGCTTGTTTTCATATTGTGTTGATTTTTTATCCCGAAATATATTTCCCGTAAGGCAACTTTCGCAGCACAAAGATAATTAATAGTGAGACCATCAGGGTAAGAAGCGTAAGTACCGGCAGTGTCCATGCAGGATGTCCCATCGTCCAGAAAATATCATATTGAAAAAATATCCCGATAACCATGATATGCGACAGGTAAACGCCATAGCTGTAATTACTGATTAAGCGTTGAATCCATAGCAAAACAGGATTTTTAATCGTTGTATCTTTCACAAGCAGAAACAGGGCTATAACCTGCAACATGGTATTGAACGTGACATTTCCATACATGTCAAGGTCGAGATGATGCGATTGTCTGCTGAAATACCAGGTGGAAACGGAAGCTATTACAACAGAAACAACCAACAATACAGCTGCAACTACACGCTGGCTCTTGTTGTTAATGCTGAATTTAGTGAGATAATAACCCAACACCAAATAGCCGGAATATTGCAAATACCCGAGCAGCCTTGCCGGATAATGGTCAGTCCAACCATAAAAATTAACAGGCAATTTACGGGAAGAGAAGCTAAGTAACGCCCAGCCAATAATCAACCATAAAACCCCTTTGTCTTTCAGGCTACGCACTCCCCTGCTGATAAACGGAAACAGTAAATAGAAGAAAAGAATCATGTAAACATACCAGAAATGCTTGGAAATTCCTTCATTTCCAAGCAGCTTTACCGCCCACAAAAACACCGATGAAAAGGTATCGGGTTGTTTAGAAGACGGCAGCACCATCCATCTGTAAATCCAGTAGGCCACCATCCAAAAGAGAAACGGCAAAAGAACTCTTGTAAAACGTTTTTTGTAGAATGTCCGGAGGTCGTATTCCTTCCCCAGCATGGTTGCTCCGCTTAACATCAGAAAAAGAGGGACAGCGAAACGCACCGCGCTATCAAAGATATTCCCAACCCACCAGTTGCCCATATTTGCAGCATAACTCATCTTCACCACCGGTGTGGATTCATGAATTATTATAACTCCTATGGTAGCTAAAACTCTTAACGAATCGAGCCATTGAATATTTTGTGGTTTTGATTGCATCTGACAGTTGGTGTGTACGTGATTTTCGTATTGCAAAGATACAACATATAATAACATGCTTCAATCGTCAATGCCTGGTCAACACCCTTAGACTCCGGTCGGCGTAAGCTTCATCTTTGTCTCCACCAAAGAGGAAGCTCCTGCTTTCCAAACGTAAACCTATTTCAGCCCTGACCAAATCAGACCACTTTCAACTGACATTTTTTCCGATTTATTAACAAAAACATGCCTTTTTGGCCGAATTTCAAATTGGCAAAAGTTTTGTTGCATGAAAGAAAGAGATGCAAAATATAGCAAACCTCTCCCGACACGAAACTTATAAAATTACATAAATATATGAATTTCAACAATTTCACAATCAAAGCCCAAGAAGCTGTACAGGATGCGATTCAACTGGCTCAAAGCAAAAGCCAGCAAGCTATTGAAACTCCACACCTACTGAAGTCCATTCTGAAGATTGGAACGGATGTTACCAATTTTTTATTTGGAAAAACAGGGGTAAATGGCACAGCCATTACTTCTGCGGTCGATCAGATGGTCGAATCGTTACCGAAAGTGACCGGAGGAGAACCTTATCTGAGCCGTGAAACCAATGCCATACTTCAAAAAGCAATTGATTTCTCAAACAAAGAAGGCGATCAGTATGTTTCACTCGAATTTATACTTTTAGCCCTTTTGACCGAAAAAAGTCAGGTATCTTCTTTATTGCATGATGCCGGTCTGAATGAAGCTGCAATGCGTACCGCTATAGCCGAGTTACGCAAAGGCAAAAAAGTTACGGAGCAGACAGCTGAAGATACGTACAATGCATTAAACAAGTATGCTATCAATCTGAACGAACGCGCCCGTTCCGGGAAACTCGATCCGGTAATTGGTCGTGACGAGGAGATCCGTCGTGTTTTGCAAATCCTGAGTCGTCGTACCAAAAACAACCCTATCCTGATTGGAGAACCGGGAACCGGCAAAACAGCGATTGCCGAAGGGCTGGCTCACCGTATTGTGCGTGGCGATGTACCCGAAAATCTGAAATCGAAACAACTCTTTTCGCTGGATATGGGGGCACTGATCGCCGGAGCAAAATACAAAGGAGAGTTTGAAGAACGGCTAAAATCGGTTGTTAACGAAGTGATCGGTTCGGAAGGAGAAATTATCCTTTTTATCGACGAAATACATACCTTGGTGGGAGCCGGAAAAAGCGAAGGAGCGATGGATGCCGCCAACATTTTAAAACCGGCTCTGGCCCGTGGCGAATTGCGGGCTATCGGCGCCACAACGCTCGACGAGTATCAGAAATATTTTGAAAAAGACAAGGCACTCGAACGTCGTTTTCAGATTGTGATGGTCAACGAACCAGATCAGACCGATGCTATTTCCATTTTGCGAGGATTGAAGGAACGCTACGAAAACCATCACAAGGTACGTATCAAAGACGATGCGATTATTGCCGCCGTGGAACTTTCGAGTCGTTATATCACCGATAGGTTCCTGCCCGACAAAGCCATTGACCTGATGGACGAAGCAGCTGCCCGTCTGCGTTTACAGGTAGACTCGGTACCGGAAGAGCTCGATGAAATCTCGCGAAAAACAAAACAGCTGGAGATTGAACGCGAAGCAATCAAACGCGAAAACGACACTCAAAAACTGGCTCAACTTGAGAAAGAAATTGCCGATCTGAAACAACAGGAAAGTGTGGGTAAAGCCAAATGGCTCTCCGAAAAAGAGGTGATGAACCGGATTCAGCAGGCAAAAATCGAGATCGAGAATCTGAAGTTCGAAGCCGACAAAGCCGAACGTGAGGGCGACTACGGAAAAGTAGCCGAAATCCGTTATGGAAAACTAAAGAGTCTCGAAACCCAGATTGAAGAAGAAAAATCGAAACTTCATCAGTTGCAGGCTGACTCTCCGATGATAAAAGAAGAGGTGAATGAAGAGGACATTGCTGACGTTGTCTCGCGCTGGACCGGAATTCCTGTCAATAAAATGTTGCAGGCCGAAAAAGACAAACTCCTCACGCTGGAAGAAGAGCTTCACAAACGAGTGATTGGTCAGGACGAGGCAATCAACGTGATTGCCGATGCTGTGCGCCGTAGTCGTGCCGGGCTGAGTGACCCGAAACGGCCGATCGGTTCGTTTATTTTCATGGGAACTACCGGCGTCGGGAAAACAGAGTTGGCCAAAGCGCTGGCGGAATTTCTCTTCGACGACGAGAACATGATGACTCGTATCGACATGTCGGAATATCAGGAAAAATTCTCCGTTACCCGACTCATCGGTTCGCCTCCGGGATATGTTGGTTACGACGAAGGGGGACAGCTAACGGAAGCCATTCGCCGGAAACCTTACTCGGTAGTTTTATTTGACGAAATCGAAAAAGCGCACCCGGATGTGTTCAATGTTTTGTTGCAGGTGCTCGACGATGGACGTCTAACAGACAACAAAGGCCGCACGGTGAATTTCAAAAACACTATCATCATCATGACCTCAAATTTGGGTTCAAACCTGATTCGCGACAATTTTTCAAGGATCAACAATACGAACCGGGAAGATGTGATAGATCGTACCAAAAACGAAGTGTTCGAACTCTTGAAACAGACCATTCGACCGGAATTTTTAAACCGTATCGACGAACTGATAATGTTTGCCCCACTCAACGAAAGTGAAATCAAACAGATCGTGGGTTTACAGGTAGAACATATCAAACGTCAGCTCAAAGAGAACGGAGTGGAATTGCAGGTAACCGATGCCGCACTGGCTCAGATTGCCAAAGAAGGTTTCGATCCGCAGTTTGGAGCGCGCCCTGTCAAGAGGGTTATTCAGCGAGAAGTACTCAACGAGCTTAGCAAGCGATTGATTGCGCAAACCATAGACCGCAACAAGCCGATTGTGGTAGACGCCCTTGCAGGCGCACTCATTTTCGGCAATTGACTAAGCAACGTTCGGAGCAGCTAATAATTCTCACTATATTTTCACGAGTCTGTCGGTCAATAATTGTCGACAGACTCTTTTATTCCCCTCTTGTTCCAAGTTTACCCGTTGTTTAGTTCAAATTTTGGCGATAGGCGGAACTTGGACTGGAATCGAAAATCAGCAAAGCTAAACCAAAGCAGTTTTTAACCGCAAACAACGTTCAGTGTTAGTTAATTTTGCATCCAAACTACACTTCGTTCACTTGAACGAGAATCTGAAATACTTGCACTATCAGGGGCGACATAGCAAACTGTATCGATAACCTTACGGGCAAAAAGGCTATCTGATTAATTCCTTTTACACCTTTATTTTGAAGGATGAATTGCTCTCCTCAATGAAATTACAACGCCCGAATTTTATAAGATATTTACTGCTGTTTTATCAAATCAAACTTAATCGGTGGTGGCACTACGGCACCTGCAGTCTTGAATGAAATCGTTTTATTTACAGGCATTAGTAAAATACGATGCTTTAGGTCGTAAAGAAAACCAGCCAGTGAATCCAGCGCGGCCGGCACATTGCGAGCATGTACAAAAATAGTTTTATCTGTATTTTCTTTTACTAAGTTGATCGCATAAAATGAACCATCTTCAAAATTCTCATAATAGTTTGGCAAAAAAAGATTCAGACCATCCGACCCGATCAATTTATCCAACTTTTTTCGATCGTTTTCACACATAACTCCAGCGTACATCTGATACAGTTTAAATGGCGTTTTACCTGAATGAAAATCCATACTCATCCAGTGATGATAGACATAGATTGTGTCATTATTCGTAATCTTCATTGAATAAACTTCATTAAATGTACTACAAAACGAAAATTCGAGACTATCAAATGTTTTTTGTTTTTTGCTGCAAGCCAGAACTAAGCATAACAGCAAAATGGAATAAAGATATTTCATGGCGTATTGTAAAGTTAAGTTCTGGGAAACTATTTATCCCTGTTTTATTTTGAACAGATTCTCTTCAATTGCTCTATATCGTTCCAGATCACTTGCTTCAGCGTGAGCTCTGCCCCAATCTGCATATATACGTAGTACATAAAAACAAATAAGGCATCTACAATCTGTAAATGCCTTATTTGTTGTCGGGGTAGCGGGATTCGAACCCACGACCCCCTGCTCCCAAAGCAGGTGCGCTAACCGGACTGCGCTACACCCCGAATGATGTTTGTTTGAAAAACCAACAGAAACAATTCCCTTAGTTTTTCGGACTGCAAAGGTAAATCATTTTTCTTACTTCTGCAAATGATTTTTATCTTTGTATGTAAAACTATTTCAATATTCTTCTGTGGCCGGACTTTATATTCACATACCCTTTTGTAAATCACGTTGTTCTTACTGCGATTTTCATTCCGGCGTTCAGCTAACATTGCTGGATCGGTTTGAAGACGCACTGTGCACCGAACTTACATCCAGAGTTTCGTACCTCAAGAATGATCCGTTGGAAACCATCTACTTTGGCGGCGGAACACCCTCATTGCTCAGTACTGAACATTTATCTGCAATTTTTGAGTCCATTCAAAGTCATTGGGATATAAGCAGTTGCAATGAAATCACACTTGAGGCTAATCCCGACGATTTATCGGAAGAACAACTCAAAGAATTGTCAGAGTTGCCGATCAATCGATTAAGCATTGGGATTCAATCGTTCAATGACAACGAACTCAAATTGTTACGTCGCAGACATACCGCACAACAGGCAGTAGATGCCGTAAAAAGAGCTCAGAAATATTTTTCCAATATCAGCATTGATCTCATGTATGGGCTACCGGAACAAACGATTTCTTCATGGGAAAATACTATTTCGGAAGCTCTTGCGTTGAATATCCAGCATGTATCAGCTTATCACCTGACATACGAAGAAGGAACTCTCCTTGAACGAAAAAGACGGGAAGGCCGTATTTTACCGGTTTTGGAAGAAGAGAGCGTGACAATGTACCGTTTATTGCAACGTAAGTTGAAAGAAAAAGGCATTGAGCAATATGAAATTTCCAATTTTGCCATTCCCGGATTTCACTCCCGACACAATTCTTCGTATTGGGAAGGTATCAGATATTTGGGAATCGGTCCTTCGGCGCATTCATTCGACGGAGAATCGCGCCAATGGAATATTGCAAACACCTTACAGTACATTACCGGAATAGAGCAAGGAACTCCTCATTTTGAAAAAGAGGTCTTATCTGAAACCGACAAGTACAATGAAATGATAATGATTTCATTGCGAACAACGAATGGCATTTCGCTGGAGCGCGTTGAAAAAGAATTCGGCACAAATACAAAAAAAGAACTTATAAAACAATCAGCCCGTTTCATAGACGCCGGCATTATGTTGCTTGAAAAAAATCGGCTACACCTCTCTTCCGAGGGTCTTTTTCTTTCGGACGGAATAATCACTGATTTGATGCAGGAGCAATAAACCTTTTGTAATAGCTGAAAAATAACTAACTTTGTCTTTACTAATCACCAATGAAACAGATGGCAAAATTTTCTTTTACTGCTTACTGGTTATTGATAATCTGCGTTTTGATTCAATCCTGCGGACCAATGGCCCGGTTAAAAAAGGCAGATAAAAAATACGACATTGGCGAATACTATACCGCCGGCAATCTGTATCGCAAAGCTTACACGACACTTCCTTTAAGCAAAAGACAAATACGAGCATATGCCGCCTTCCGCCAGGGAGAGTGTTTTCGTATAATAAACAAACCATCCAAAGCAATAAATGCTTACCTAGCTTCGATCAAGAGCAAATACAAAGACAGCATTGTTTATCTTCAATACGCCCGTGTTTTGCATGAAAATGGCAATTATGGGGAAGCTCTGAAAATGTATCAAACCTACCTGAAGGCACATCCGGACAATCAACTTGTCATCAATGGAATAACTGCCTGCAACAAACTTTCCGAATGGCAAAAATTCAAAACCGACTATGTAATTCAACGGGCTGGAGAGTTTAATTCCAAAAACGCCTCCGACTTTTGCCCTGTTTTTGCCGATGCCGATGGTTCGTCTCTTATTTTCTCCTCAGCCCGCGTTAACACTACAATCCGCAAACCAAGTGACATTACGGGTTTTCCTCAAAACGACCTTTATCTGGTGCAAAAGAATGTTGCCGGCAAGTGGGAGAAACCGCAACCAATGGAAGGCATCTTCAACACCGATTTTGACGAAGGATCCGCCTCGGTAACAGAAGATGGCAAAACCATTTACTTTACCCGCTGCCCTTACGACGAAACGCAGAGTCTCGGAGCGCAAATCTTCATGGCTGGTCGTTCCGGCGGGCAATGGACAGAGCCCAAGCAGGTTGTTTTGTTCAGAGACAGCAGCATTACGGTAGCACATCCTGCCATTAACGCATCCGGAGATACGCTTTATTTTGTTTCTGATAAAAAAGGCGGATACGGAGGGAAAGACATCTGGATGTCAGTCAAAGAGAAAGGAATGTGGAGCACACCTCAAAACCTCGGCCCGTCGATCAATACCGCGGGAGACGAAATGTTCCCGTATGCTCATCCTGACGGTTCTCTCTATTTCTCGTCCAACGGACACCCCGGCTTCGGAGGACTCGACATCTTTCATGCCACCCGGATTGATGACAAGAACTGGAATGTGGTTAATATGATGACTCCTTTCAATTCTAATGGAGACGATTTCGGGATCACTTTTGAACACAAAAAACAAAAAGGATATTTCAGTTCCAACCGTGGGGAAAGCAAAGGATATGACAAAATATGGAGCTTTAACCTTCCCGAAAAGGAATTTGTTCTTACCGGAGTTGTAACCGACAACAAGAAGCAAATTCTTGGAGATGCAATAGTCCGCATCATCGGCACCAACGGAGCAAATGTAAAGATGCGTACCAAGAAAGACGGCACATTCTTTTACAAGGTAGAACCGAATGTGGATTATGTTCTGCTTGCTACCTGCCGGGGATTTCTCAATCAGAAGAATCAGCTCTCCACGCAAGGATTAAAAGAGAGCAAAACATATAAAGTTGCGTTCCAGCTAACACCTGTAGGCAAACCTATTCCTTTGAACAATATTTTCTTTGAGTTTGGCAAATGGACTCTTACCAAAGAATCTGAAACTGCCATGAACAGTCTGGTAAAGACACTCAAGGACAATCCGAATATTACTATAGAGTTGGCCGCGCACACAGATATGATTGGAACATCAGAAGCCAACCTGACCCTTTCGGAGAAGAGAGCACAGACGGTTGTCGATTTCCTTATTCAGGCAGGGATTCCCAAAGACCGCCTCTCGGCAAAAGGATATGGAGAAAGCATGCCGGTTACAGTAGATGCAAACATTGCTGCCGCCTACCCATTCCTCAAAGAAGGAACGGTTCTTGATGAAACATTCGTAAAATCATTGAAACCGGATCAGCAGGAAATTGCCAACAAAATAAACAGGAGAACAGAATTCCGTGTGGTCAAAACCACATTTGGACTTAAATAGAGGAAAGAATATCTTTCAGTGATGATGAACGGTGGGATGAGACAAAGATATTTGAATCAAATATCAGAATAACAGCAAATAAAAAACAATCCGTGAATTATCGAAAACTAACAGAAACAGAGATTGCGCGCCTACAATTGCAACTCTGTCGTGCTGACAACTGGGCAGATATAGAAGTAGTAGAAGACTTTACCCCTGAATTCTTCAGGAACGTAAAATTTACAGGAAAGAATCAGCTCGGAAAATTTGGTGAAGAAATCACACTCGCCGGAGGGGTTAAAGCCCATACCGGAATTTACGATGCCTGGATTCATAATTGCTCCATAGGCAACAATGTATTGATACATACCATCCGCGATTATGTTGCCAACTACACCATTGAAGATAATGCTATCATTTTCGACGTCAAACTGCTTGCCGTCGATGGGGAGTCATCATTCGGGAACGGGATTAGCGTAGAGACCATTAGCGAAGCCGGCAACCGAAGCGTAATGATCTACGACAAACTTTCGGCTCAACTGGCATATATCCTGGCTCTTTACCGCCATCGGCCCCAGCTTATCGACAACATCGAGAAGATGATTACTGCTTACAGCAACCAGGTAAAAAGCTCGCGTGGCACAATCTGCTCTGGCGCCCGAATCTACCGCTGTGACACCATCCTGAATGTGAAAATCGGCAAAAAAGCTCATATCGAAGGAGCCCGCCTGATAAAGAACGGAACAGTCAACAGCGAAGCCGCTGATCCGGTTTATATCGGAGATGGATGCCATATGCAAAATTTCATCATTTGCTCCGGCTCTAAGGTCAACAATGCAACGTTGGTAAGCAACTGCTTTATAGGTCAGGGCTGTATCCTTGACAAACACTATTCTGCCGACAATTCATTGTTTTTTGCCAACTGCCAGGGATTACACGGCGAAGCCTGTTCGATCTTTGCAGGTCCTTTTACTGTCACCCATCACAAATCGACTTTGCTAATCGCGGGCATGTTCTCTTTCCTGAATGCCGGTAGTGGTTCAAATCAAAGCAACCACATGTACAAATTGGGACCTATTCATCAGGGCTTTGTGGAACGAGGGAGCAAAACTGCCAGCGATTCCTACGTACTTTGGCCGGCAAAAATAGGAGCTTTCACACTGATTTCTGGACGACACTACTCTCACTGCGATACTTCGGAATTACCATTCTCTTATCTTATTGAGCATAAAGACGTTTCTTATCTATCCCCTGCAGTCAACCTGCGCAGTATAGGAACCATCCGTGACTCCCAAAAATGGCCCAAACGTGACGTACGTAAGAGCGAAAACCTGTTGGATTGCATCAATTACAACCTACTCAGTCCTTTTACCGTAGAACGAATGATACAGGGGCGGAACCTTCTGCTCACCATGCGTGAGAAAGATGAAACCTGTGCCATTTACCAATATCAGGGTGTAGAAATTGAAGCCCGTATTTTGTCGCGCGGAATTCGTTTGTATGAAAATGCAATCTGGAAATTTCTGGGCAATTCTCTGATCACACAGCTAGAAAAAAGTACTAAATCACTCGACAAGAAAGAAATTCAGTCTATTCTAAAAGTCACATCGCCGGAAGGCTCCGGTAAATGGGTAGATATTTCGGGAATGATTTGTCCTTCTTCTGTTCTGAACGACCTGCTCAATGATATAGAAAGCGGGAAAGAGTCCTCGCTGGAAAATATCAGCGCTGAATTCAAACGGATGCACCACAATTATTACAACTACGAGTGGACATGGGCATACGACACGCTCTCGCAATGGTATGGAAAGAAGCCCGACTCATTTACCCCTGAAGATATTATTGCTGTTGTAAAGAAATGGTTGACTGCAGTACTGAACATTGACCACTGGCTTTACGAAGATGCTCAAAAAGAGTTTGCTTTAACCCAACAAATCGGTTTCGGAATTGATGGCGACGAAGAAGCCCAACGCAAGGACTTCGAAAATGTAAGAGGCTCTATGGAAACCGACGATTCTGTGTTGACCATCAAAAAACACATGGAAGCCAAAGAAGCCCTCGGCAAACGCATCATCAACATGGTAAAAGAAGCCAACGGTCTTTCGTAAATATTCTCTCATTTACGTCACACATAACCAACAAAAAAGAGGCTGTCCAATGGACAGCCTCTTTAATTTTTATAAAAAGCCACCGCTGCATAAGCAGCGGCTTGACTCTTTAATAATTTATTTTAACCCTGTACGTTTATCCCACCACATCTGCTTACCCCAGAAATAATCGCTTTCTGCAGCAGCTTCAGGCGCACAGTTTTCCTTGTTAAGATTACGTTCCGTATCAGGATATCCGTAACACATCGGAGGTGTATTATGGCCGGGGAAATAGCTGTCTGGTGCAATTGCGTTGCCCGAAGGATAACCACTCATACGAAACAAAGACCATGCCTCCATACCGTTTTTAAATACCGAAACCCACCATTGAGTAAACAATTGAGCCTGAGTTCCGTCATATTTTCCTCCGTTAGCTAAGAAGGTAGAAGCATCACTTGCACTACCCCCGTTTTCTTGAATTGAAAGTGTCACCGCTTTTTCATAAGCTGCTTGTTGAGTCATACCAACATTCCAGCCTTTGCTTGCAGCGTAAGCGATTGCAAAATAAGTTTCGCAACTACGCATCCAGGGAGAGAAACCTGTCAACGAATTGTCAGACATAAAACGTGTACCAATTCCCGAGTAAGCAGCTACTGCTGCAGTTGCTTCCAAACCATTCTGATAACCTGCATATTGTGCAGCTCCACTTACACCGTTGGTATAGTTGGCGGTTGGTTTGGCATATACAGACAAACGAGGGTCATTAGTTCCGCTTAATGTTTCTACCATTAATTTGCTAACGCCATACTCATTCGGGCGAGTCTGATAGTAATCTGCGTAGGGTTCAGGATATTCACTATTCCATTGGAAGAAAACATTATCGTTATTACTTGCCAATACAGGATATTTTGAAGGATTACCCAGAACTTCCTCAAAGGTTGACTTTGCATCATTAGGATCGACATTGGCAATACGAGCTGCAATACGAAGACGCAAAGAGTTACCATACTTCTTCCAGGCTGTAATGTCGCCATTCAGCAAAATATCGCCAGCGCCCAATTTATCGCTCTTTGTTCCTAATGCCTCAACAGCAGCTTTCAACCGTTTCAACAAATCGGGATATATTGCAGACTGCTTATCATATGTCGGTTTTGTCACGCCACTTGCCAGTTTTAAGGCATTCGAATAAGGGATATTACCCCAACGATCACTAATTACCTGGAAAATTTGGCACTGGAAAATTGTAGCTGCGGCCCACATGTTCGAACCAACTTCTGATTTATCAATTACTGCCTGAAGATTGCTGACGGTATAATAGCAAACGTTCCACGAAGCCGTATTCACGGTCGGACGGAAGCTATAATACCCCTCATCGGTATACATCCATTTTGCAATCTGACCCGAAAAACCACAAGATTCATTCAAATCAAACCACTCATCAAACATATTGTCCGAAGAATAACGCAAACAGTAAGCAAGTGTATTTGTTGCTGGCACAATCTCTTCCTTAGGATTATCAGGGTCTGTATTAACTTCATCAAAAGTACTTGTACAGCCTGTTATCATCAGTGCCACTACCATCAATAGCGCTGATATTTTGAATTTATATGTTTTCATATTCATGTTATTTAAGAATTAAAACGTAAGATTAAGTTTAATACCAGTACTACGTGTCGGAGGGCAAGAATTGCTTTCAAAGCCGACACTGGTATTGCCAGATCCCATGCTACTTTCAGGATCAATCTTAGCCTGATTGTTTTTCGACAACCAAAGAATGGCAACATTACTGCTAATTAATGAAATCTTAGCATCTTCTATAAATTTGATACGCGATATGATCGATTTAGGCAAGGAGTATGTCAAATGAATCTCTCTCAGTTTCAAATAAGATCCATCGCAGATATCCAATTCTTTATTTGAATAGTAAGAATAGAACCATTTATCAGCGCTAACTGTTTTTGCATTTGGAGTTCCATTGGCCAGCACACATGTTTTGTTTGCCAAAACATCTTTACCAACTACTACGCCATTCTCACGGATGCTTCCGGCTGCCGTGTAGTCAAGAAGACCTGTATAGGTTGTGAACATCTGTGTTTCAGAGAAGAAATCACCACCTTTACGGTAGTCAAGCAAGAAACCAAAAGACAAATTCTTATACGAGAATTCGTTGTTCCAGTTTGCCAACCAGTCAGGAGTAACATCCCCAATCTTCTTGCCACTTACAGTTGTCGGGAGCCCATTCGTGCCGATAATAACACGACCTTGATCATCTGTTTTGAATCCGGCTCCATAAAGAGACCCCCAAGACTCACCAACTTTAGCATAATTATATACAGCCCAATCTGAATTAATGGTATATGTATCCAATCCTTCGGCAAGTGCTACAACTTTACTCTTGTCTTTAGACCAGTTAAAACTTGTTGTCCAGTTAAATCCATTTGCATTTTTGATAACGTCTGCTGAAAGTGTGACTTCCATACCCTTATTGGTAACCTTTCCTGCATTGATCAAGGAATAACGATAACCTGTGGAGGTAGGAACCTCTACTGTCATAATCTGATCCGTAGTGGTTTTTGAATAAAATGCCAAATCCAAACGGATTCTATTCTTCAAAAATGCAGCCTCAACACCCACTTCTTTGGTATTTACACTTTCTGGTTTCAAATTAGGGTTATTCAAAGTATGCGACCTATAATATTGTCCTACACCATTAATAGTAGCACTTGTTGGTGTTGCTTCAGATGTAGGGTTTATATAATTAAGTCCTGTGCGATATGCTGTTGTTGCATTACCTATCTGTGCTAAATTAGCACGAACTTTCAAATAACTCAGTGCATCACTTTTTAGCGAACTAAATGTTTCTGTAGGAATCCAGCTTAAACTTACAGAAGGATAGAAAAATGCATCTTTAATTGTAGAACTCCAATCATTACGAGCACTTACTTCCAAATATGCCTGACTTGCATAACCAATAGAGGCATTAGCATAAACCGAATTAGATCGTATATGTGAATTATCCACCAAGGTAAATGGAGATCCAGATACATTAGCCATAGTATATAACCCTTTAATGGTAAGACCATTTGATTCTGTTGCTCCTTGAGCTGATTCACTCCATGTCATATCCCTGTAGTTTGCCCCAGCCAAAGCATCCACAGAAAATTGACCAAATTTCTTATCGAAATAAGCGATAAAATCAGCATTTAATTCGTGACGGTCTTCCAATGTTTGACGGAACCATCCTTTAGGACAATCTGTGCTATACAGAGTTTTCTGGAATGTTTTGTCAAAATAGAAGTCATATCCCGCTCTACCTTCAAACTTCAGCCAGTCAGTTGGTTTGAAAAATATTGACCCTTTTGAAATCACACGATCGCGGTCATAGCTGTTTGTGTTATTATATAAGTTGTAATAGGGGTTAACGTGGAAAGCCTGGATCCAGTTGTACGGATTACCAGTTACAGGATCCGTTTCAGAATAATGAGCTTTCAAGTCCTTCATGTCTACCTGACGACCAAACCATTGCATCAAAGACTGTAGTGGGTTTGAAGAAGAATAACCGGTAGCCATAAGGTTATCACTTTGTACTTTGCTATATGTAACCGAGAAATCGGAACTGATATATTTGTTGAAATTATAAAGTCCGCTCAACGATACATTATATCTCTTTTGATCGGTATTAGGAACTGTACCTGTTTGATCACGATAACCTATGGATGCACGATAAGATCCTTTTTCACTTGAATTACTGAAAGAGATATCGTGGCTTTGAGAAAGACCTGCTTGGAAAAAGTCTTTTATGTTATTGGGGTGAGAAATCCAATCGGTAGACTGACGTACACCATTCACTATCGGACTGTTGAATTGAGGAATCTTTAACCCGATATCCAAACGGGGACCCCAACTTTCATCATCGGCATCATTGAAACCACTTCCTTTTCCATCAACATAGTTGAAACCTGCACCAACATCAGCAGAGCCGGCATAATTCCCGGTAGCATAATCCTGATAGCTTGTTCCAGCAGGAACATCTCCTGATTTTAGATATGCATTGTAGTAATATTCCGATCCTTGATACCCTTGACCGTATTTATTCTGATATTTGGGCAAATGATATATATTATCAACGGTAAAACTGCCATCGTAATTAATTTTCATCTTACCAGTAGAACTCTTGCCTTTCTTTGTTGTAATAAGAATTACACCATTCCCGGCACGCATACCATAAAGAGCAGCAGAACCACCTTTCAATACAGATATATTTTCAATATCATTCGGATTAATATCGTTCAGACCAGAACCCGTATCCAGAATACCTTTACCATCACTACCATATTGACTTCCAGCACCACCATCCATAGGCACACCATCAATTACTATCAATGGGTCATTGCTGTTGAAAGAAGAGTTACCACGTATTAAGATACGTTGCGAAGCACCCACAGCCCCTCCGGCCTGTGTAATCTGAACCCCAGAAATCTTACCTTGCAAAGCATTTGCCACATTTAACTGTGAGGTTTTATTTAACTGATCAGACTTCACATCCTGAACTGCATACCCTAAGGCTTTCTTTTCCTTTGAAATTCCCAATGCGGTAACCACAACTTCACTAATCTGTTTTGAATCGCTGTTCATAACAACTCTCATACCAGATTTAGCATCCATTTCTGTGGTTATCATCCCCACATAAGAGAATACCAATTTTTTACCATTTGCAGGCAAACTAACCGCAAACTTACCATCCGAATCAGTAATAGTTCCGGCACTTGTACCCTTAACTAATACCGTAGCACCAATAACAGGTTGACCATCGTCAGCAGAGACAACAGTACCTGTGATTTTTGTTTGAGCCGAGGCCCAACTCATGCCTATTAAAAGGCAAAGCAAAGTAATCGCTTTTCTCATAGGTTTCACTTTTTGTTAAAATTCACTCTTTTCCGTTCTTTTTATTCTGAAAAACGCAGCAAAGGTATAATAATGCATTTTTATTTCCAAATTTAATATTTTCATATTGTCATCGTTAGCCTCCACATTTATTCATTTTGTAATATTTATTGCATCATTATACGTAATTCGAATACAAAAAGACAGTTTTGGTTATCACAAATACAAATTCGAAAGCCAACACTGTCAAATATAAATACATCAATCTGTTTTACTGGTATTTACAACATATAATTCCTAAAAAAAACTCACCCAAGCGTACTAAAACACTAACTCACTGAATAATACAACACACACTGATTTTCAGCACTATAAATAATTATACAAAACGATATGCACCATCATAAATTTAACACAAGCAAAAACATCCAACAGCCTCAAACGTATATGATTGTAAATCAAAACTTAAAGCAACTTATTTAGCAAAACTGGGATTAATTGAATTTTAAATTGTCGTAGTTATATGCTAATTATTTATAATTTACAATATTTCAATCATATTATTTTTCAATCACCCGGATTTGATTAAAAGTAAACGCTAAAAGGAAGATATTTAAACCGCAAATTCTTTAAATATCAGCGTAGTTTCTTGTGCACAAAATTGACAATAATAAAAATTGGACAAATCCCATGAAGATGGTATTTTGATACCAAACGTATGGTATCGTACAAAATGGCATAAAAAAAGCAGTTAGTAGAGATTCTACTAACTGCTTTTATAACTTAATATTTTATTCTAATTAACGGCTTCCGCCTGCCCACCAAACTTTTTCGGAATATACATATTGTCCATTACCATATAAAGCTTCAACATTCGGGTTAGCTGTTACATCAGAAGTTCCATATCCGTAGCGCAAAGGGAATTTGCTGCTATTTTTAGGATTGCTGAGAGGAATAAATGACTGTTGACCAAAAGCCTGAAGTCTACGATAGTCATTATAACTTTCAAGAGCTTCACCTTCTCCTCCATAAAATCCAAGATATTTTTGAACCATCACTTCCTGAAGAGGATTGGCATCAAACAAAGGTTTAACCTTAGAAGTAATATAAGTTTGAATTTGAGTATCAGAAATAGCTGTAGCACCAAGATCCTGCTCTGTATTTACATCATCTACTAATGTTGTAATCTTTGTAGAAATACAACTTGAGATAGCTTCCTGCAATGCTGCCCATGCATTTGTATTGTCATTAAGTCTCGCATAAGCTTCTGCCTTTAAGAATTGTAATTCATGATAGCTTAACAAGTTAGTCGGCATTTTAAATGCTACGCTATATACAGAAAGATCGTATGAGTCCATTGCTTCATCGGCAGTTCCATTTGGAGCTGCATAAATTTTTGCCGGATTCGTTTGCAAATTCCAGCTAGCATCCATAAACAAAACATTAGCACGAGGATCATTTCTGGCAGTTAACTTATCCAAGAAGCTTTGGCTTACAGAAAAGTAATCACGGTCATAATAAAATTGAGCGAATGGGCTTGCTGCAGCTGTTCCTTGTCCCTGATAAACTGCATATTTCGCATCTTCATCAGCTGATGTAAATGATTTATCAGCCCAGGTGATGATGTTGTTCAGATCAGTTGTTTTATCTGTGCTTCTATAAAGCAGGTGCATTGTATAACGAGCTTTCAGACCATAAGCAAATTTGGTCCATGCTTTAGCACTTCCACCAAAAAGCAAATCCTGACCTCCCAAAGATCCCGAGAAAGCGCCATCTTTACCTGCCAAATCTGTTATAGCTGCATTCAGATATGCAAAAACAGCCGCATAAATATCTTTTTGTTTATCGACAGTAGGCTGAAGGATTGACAAATCACAAGCCTGACTCCATGGAACATCACCAAAAAGGTCCGTCAGGATAGCAAGGTTATAAGCAGCCAATACTTCTGCCACACCTTTTGTTACCTGGTTTCCGGCTTCAACTCCACCTGTAGAACACTTTGCAATTACTGTTTTAGCATTTTTTAGGTTTTGATAAAGAGTCTTCCATGAATTATCATAAGTAGATGCTGAAGTTGGCTGTGTATTGCGGGTTTCAGCATCCCACATCTGGTTATAGGTTCCAACTTCATGCTCCATATATACAGATGCATAAAATGAAAGATCGGATCCTACAATATTAAATGCTGTAGATGTTTCAATATCTGTAATAATAAATTTCGACGTTACATCTTTCGCATTATCCTTATTCTCATTAATCTTATCCATAACATCTTCTGAACAAGACGACAAGAATGCTATTCCCAGGGCCAGAAACGCCCATTTTGATATATTTATTTTAGTTTTCATATTGTGTCAATTTTACAATTAGAATTTAAAATTCAGACCCAATCCGAAGCTTGACGTTTGAGGCAACGAAAAACGCTCAAACGCGCCAGCCATATTTGTATTCCCCTGAGATGATTCCGGATCTAAGTTTGGATATTCTGTCCAGATGAGAATGTTACGGGCAAAAAGAGTCAGATCCAAATTGGTTGATCCCGATTTTAGCAACGGATAATTCAGAGAGATTTCACGCAACTTCACAAAAGAAGTATTGTAAATTGATGATTCGTCAATACCATTGATTGCAGAATAATACTTTTGCAAAGTAACCTGTGTTGTGTTCGGAGTTCCATCTTCATACACACCCGGAACTACGATTTTAGCGTCACGGTTAGACGTTTCTTTGCTTACTCCATAATAGTTCAACAGTCCGTTTGTACCACCATACATTTGGCCGCCTTGTTTCCAGCTTACAACTGCACTGATCGTACACTTCCACAATCTCAAAGAAGTGTTCATGTCAAGTTGAAAATCAGGAGCCACACGACCAATAACCTGCATAGGACCTGAAATTGGCAAACCATCGCTACCTACAACTAAGTTTCCTTTAGCATCACGCTGATAGCTTGAACCGTAAATTACCGGGAATTTTTCACCAATCTGAGCTCTTACCTGAGGAGTTTCAAATCCACCGAGGAAGATACTACCTACGCCAGGAGCCAAAGCATCAACATAGTTGTCCATTTTAGTCCAGTTGAAAGCGATAGTCCAGTCTGTATTCTTCTTTTGAATCGGATGTACAGACAGGTTCACCTCATGTGTGTTTGTATGAATTTTACCACCATTTGTTACATATTCGCTTGATCCGGTTGAACCAGATAATGGAACATTAAAGATCTGATCTTTAACATTTTGTCTTGAATATGTATAGCTCAAACCAATCAGATTATGGAAGAATTTCAAATCGACACCACCTTCATACGAAATTGTATTCTGCGGTTTCAATTTGGGGTCATAAACCACTGTATAAGGAGTAAACGCATTTATACTATTAACAGGATATACGATTGGTGTTCCACCCCAATATCCTCCGCTATAAACCGGTACAGAATAGTAATTTTGAGTATAAGTACCTGCCTGACCAACTTCCGCATATGAAGCTCTCAGCTTAGCGTAGCTCAACACCGAATTATTTCTGAATGCATCGAGTTCTGACAGGATAAAGCCTGCAGAAACTGAAGGATAAAAGAACGAACGATTACCTCTTGGCATGGATGACACATAGTCTTTACGACCGGTAGCATTCAAATAAAGCATATTCTTCCATGTTGCAGAAAGATTGGCAAAGAAACCAACCGTACGATCTCCCAACTGAGAAACATAATTATTCTTGGTAACCGTGTTATTCAGATTGTTCCAGCCCGGAAAATTGAATGTTTGTCCGGTAGCATCCAGATATTTTGTTTTTACATCGTTTATTTCATTACCGAGCAATGCAGCAAAGTCCCATGCTTCGTTAAGTTTATAGG
The DNA here is from genome assembly GCF_001618385.1 of Paludibacter jiangxiensis. Lineage (NCBI taxonomy): Bacteria > Pseudomonadati > Bacteroidota > Bacteroidia > Bacteroidales > Paludibacteraceae > Paludibacter > Paludibacter jiangxiensis. The sequence continues at coordinate 567,472 of NZ_BDCR01000001.1, forward strand.
TATAATTTGCTGTCAACAGAGAGTTGATGGTCGTCTTTTTATATGTTTGGTTTTCAGCTGAGCCCATTCCTCCCTGGTGGCCATAACCCCAGATTGTTTCATAAAGTGTACTGTATGAATCGGCACCGATTTGATATTTCACATCCAACGTTTGGTTTTTAGTTCCGAACGCGGTGCTGTAATCAATAAATCCATTTCCAAAGAAGCGGTTTGTTCCTTCCGTGAAACTATTATTGTTTTTGTCCGTAGACCAGTAAGCTGCATCAAACCCGGCAGTCGAGCGATACGTATTTTCTTTATAAGGATTACCTGCATAAAAACAAGGAATACCTTTCAGGTCATAAGAAGCAGGCGCCGGATACACTGTAGCCACGATACCGTCATTAGCTGATGTTGATTTATCGATATGGTTTTGGGTGTAGTTGGCCGTAAAACCAGTTTTCCAGTGGTCATCCAGTTTCGTTTCTGCTGTTGCTTTTGAGGCAAAACGGGTCATGCCAGTGCTTGGCACAATACCTGATTGTTTTGTTCCTGACAGAGAGAATGAATATGTGGTCTTATCCAATGCCTGACTTATGTTCACCGAGTTGCTTGTAGTATAGCCTTCACGGAAGAAATCCTTCACGTTATTGTATACCTGAGGTTTTACCCATGGATCCAATCCTGCATTAGCACGTTGAGGAACATAATACATTCCGGGATGAGGATCAACTCCGTTGCTTGTATATTTGTTTGCGGTTTCGCCTCCATAACCCGCATCTTTAGGTAAGTCTACAATTTTTGGTCCCCATGAAGTAGAGGCTGTTGGTGAATACGCGCCATTAGAACCCTGTGCATATAAAGTTTGAAGCTGTGGGTAACGGGCAATCACATCCACACTATTGTTTGTGGAGAAAGTGATGACGGGTTTTCCTTTTGCAAGGTTTTTCCCACTTTTAGTAGTAATCACAATCACACCATTCGATGCACGTATACCGTAAAGCGCAGAAGCAGCCTGTCCTTTCAACACAGTCAGGCTTTCAATATCGCTCGGATCAATATCCATCCCACGATTTGAGTAGTCAGCTCCTGTAACACTATTTCCCGTCGACATATCGGATGACGAAGCGACAGGCATACCATCAATAACATAAAGAGGAGTATTGTCGCCTGAGAACGAACGGGCACCACGAATTGTGATCTGTGCTGAAGCCCCCGGCATACCGCTTGATGGAGTCACAGATACACCTGATACCTTACCATCAAGCGCACTTGATAATCCGGTACTCCCTGCTCTGCCTAAATCGGAACCTTTGACATCCTGAGCGGCATAGCCAAGAGCCTTTTGTTCCTTTTTAATACCGAATGCTGTTACAACTACTTCGTTAATCTGTTTTGCATCAGATTTCATTGTCACTTGCATTCCTTGTTTTGCTTCTTTTTCAACGCTCAACATCCCTACATACGAAAAAATCAATGTTTTTCCATGTACAGGGAGGGAAATTGAGAACTTTCCATCTGTATCAGTAATTGTACCATTGCTGGTTCCTTTTACTAATACTGTAGCCCCAATCACAGGCTGGCCATCATCAGCTGAGACCACCGTTCCCGAGATTTTTGTTTGAGCCGAAGCCCAACTAATACCTATCAATAGGCATAGCAGTGTAATTGTTTTTCTCATAGGATTCACTTTCTGTTAAAAAACGCGATTAGTTTATACTCGTAACTTTTAAAAAACGTGCAAAGATAAACCCATCTTTTTTCTCATACAACCCAAACAGTTTCAATTTGTTATTTTTTCTTGACAAAAACAATCACTATGTAATATTTAATGCATCTTTATACTTAATTGTGGCATCATGATTACGTATTTTATTGCACATATTCCAACATGTAAGTATATACAATTAAAATATAAAGCATTTATTTGAAGTACAAATCATTACATTTACAAAAACAGTATATACTAATTGCATATATATACTTAATCAATGGCAATATTAAGAAAAAGCAGCGATTATTAAATTAACAGCACAACTCAGAATAGATTTAATCATATATAACAAATGTGAGATTAATTACAAATTGAAATAATACACCCATATCCATATCAAATAGCATGCAATAACACCCTATTTTATATACAATTTCATAGCTTTGATCCAAATTATTCCAAATAGCACTTAAATTTTAAAACAAAGATCAAATCTACAAAAAGCTACAGACCCATATTTGCATTACGCAGTAAATCTCACATCATCTTGTTGTAATACAGCACAAAAAAAGGCCTCACAAGGAGGCCTTTTAGAAAGGTGATTCAAATTAACTTATTACTTAAATGTAATAAACGTTTCGTCTTCGTTCCAACGAGTTCTTCTGTAACCATCAACCAGATAAGTAACACCCGGAGATTTGGATTTCTTCAGCTTGAAAGAAATACGATCACTCATTACCCCTGAAGGCATTGATACAGAATTAAGAGTGACTTTTCCTTCTGTTATAGTGATTGTATCAATAACCGCATTTGTTGTAACATTTAGGTTTTGAATAATACCCGTTGTAGAAAAACTAAGGCCTGTCACATCACAAGAGATTTTTGATTTCAGAGTCCTCAGAGTACTTGTCGGATGGAATGTCGGAATGTTAGAAGTAGTTCTCAACCACATTTGAGTAGTCGAATTATCGGAGGTATTATAAGTACCCAATGTATACATGGAAGTTTTGCTTACCAAAGTATCTGCATTTGTGTTTCTAATCCGTACTCTCCATTCTCCCGACAAAGGATAAATCGGCGAATAATCCACTTTGGGATCCGAATATGTTTCGCAGCTCACAAAAGTAGCAGCAAAAACACACAGTAAAATTAATGATCTTATTATTGATTTCATACGCATATTTTTTGACAAATTATTATTTCATATCTTACTTGTGCCACCACATCTTTTGATAAAGCGGAAGTACAGTCGGAGTGTTTGGATTATAATCAGAAGATGTCTTGGGATACAAGAATCTGTGCGGGTATTGTCCTGCTAACAATACAGAACCCACAGAAGGAGCCAAAGTTCCTGTTACATAGCTTGAATTAATTACCGCAATTCTTGACTGATCAGTTACAGTTTGAGCTCCTAAAGCAGGAATACCTGTACGGCAAATATCAAAGAAAGCATTCCAAGAGTCGGTACGAGCCGATGAAACCCATTTTTGCATAAGAATACAGTTCAACATAGAATCTGTAGAGGTTGCATTGAATGCATAAGCACCACCTGCAGCCAAGAATGCTGTTGCATCATAACCCCAGCGAGAGAAAGCTGCTTTTACTGCTGTCTCATAAGCTGTTTTAGCCTTTCCCGAATCTCCAATTCGTGCCCAAGCTTCTGCCTGAAGGAAATAACTTTCAGCTGCTGACATAAAATAAACCGGGTCTGTCGCGGCCAACACTGCTCTTGAATGAACAGATGTCGGGAAAACATTTGAGCTAAATGTTGTAATTCCATAAGTTCCCTGATCCAAACCTCTATAATAGGGTTTCTGATCTGCCGGAACATCTATAATTTTATCCGCTGCTGCGGTTGCACCAACCTGAAACATTTGGGAGGTAGGTTCTGCAAATGCTGCAATACGAGGGTCATTGTTTGCCTTTAGGAATTGAACCAAGGTCGCACTAACACGGATATTGGTGGTAGTGTTCAACTTACGACGATCATTTTCAAACAGAGGGTTCGATTTATTTTCCTGATCAGTAAAATTTGTCATTTTTGCATCAACGGCCAATAAGTCTCCTTCTGTAAGTAAAGCTTGAATAGCAGCCTGATTTGTTGTAAAATCGCGCATAAGGATTTTCAACTTCAGAGTCTTTGCAAACTGAACCCACTTAGTAATATTGCCAGCAAAAACCATATCTTTTGAGCCCATACTCACTTGAGCTGCAGCATCAGTTTTCTTTGCGATAGCAGCATCTAACATCGCGATAATCCCTGCATCAACAGCTTTGCTTTCATCATAAGCTGGAGTCAAATTGTCACTTCCCTTCAATGCATCGGTAAAAGGAATTTTCTCAAAAAGGCTCACCAACATATTAAAGTCAAATGCAGTCATTACTTTCGCCGCCATCCAATAATTCCATGTACCAGCAGCTTCTGATTGTGATATCACAAGTTTAAGATCCGGTAATGCTCCTGTATAAATAGAAGACCAGTAGCGTGTAAAATAGGTACTACTGTTAGACAAATTATACTGATCAATAGTATTGTACTGTTGAGAAGTATTGTTTTGAGAATAATGTTGTGCCCAATAGGCTCCAACCAATTGAATATCACAACCCAAAATGGAAGCAGACCAGGTTGTACCGGATGATAACAAAAGAGGTGTGCTTGCTGAAGCCGGGTAATTTGGATCACTATTAATATCCAGATAATTTGTGCAGGCCGAAAGCACGAAGGCAAGCAAAAATAACCCCAGGCAATAGTTTATAATTTTTTTCATATTGATCTGTTTTTATGTTACAGAAAGGAATATTTATAAAAAATCCCTTCTTATACTGTTAGAAATTAAGTTTTAATGACGCGCCAAGATTACGGACTGTAGGAGCTGATGAAAATTCTCCAAAGTTCGACAGTACGTCGTTACCATAGTTTGACTGATCGGGATCAACAAAATTATTTTTAGCCGGAGTCCACATTAAAAGATTTCTTCCAATCAGACTAATCTGAGCATCTTTAATAGGTGATTTTGCAAACCATTTTTTAGGCATTGCATATGTCAGAGTTACTTCTCTCAATTTCACATAAGTTTTTGGAAGCACACAATTGCTTTCCATTCCTTTATTGTTTGTAGAGTAATTCCAATAATTATTAACACTTGTAGTCATAATTGGAATATCGTTCTCTGCATATCCACCTGAAGAAAGCTGTTTTACCGAATTAGGAACCAAGAAAGGTTGGCGAGCATTAAACATAGTGTTGGTGCCATTACCATTCCAATCAAGCATACGTGCAGTGTTGCTGTAGAAATAACCACCCTGACGATAATCCAACACAACACTTAAAGTCAATGTCTTATACTTCCATGTAGAAGTAAAGCCCATTGTAAAGTCCGGAGTTGATGAACCAATAGTGGTAAATTCGGTTGATGAGACCTGAGGAAGACCATTTGCGTTTACAATAACTTTCCCATAATAAGGAGATGTTTTATCCGAAACAGTAAGGGTTTTTGGCACCTGGAACTGTCCGAATGCCTGTCCTTTCAGCATTACATAATAAACATCATACGCACTAGTCAAAAGATAGCGATCTACATTATCCCAAAGTTCCTTAGCTTTACTCCAGTTCTTTGCAAAAGTAACGCCTACTTCCCATTCAAAATCTTTACTTTTCAAAGGAGATCCATAAAGTCTTGCCTCAATACCCTGATTATTAATCAAACCAACGTTTCTAACTTTGTAGACATAAGCTGACTCTGGTGCTACGTTGGCCTGAATGATTTGATTTTTTGTGTTTTTGTTATACCATGCCAAATCTAAACCTATACGATTTTGAAGCATCCGAAGATCCATACCAAATTCAACTTCTGTTGAAATTTCAGGTTTCAAGTTCTGATTGTAAATCGTATTAGAAAGAGTAAGACCCGAAACTCCGTTTAACGGGGTATATAAGTTACCAAATCCTAAAGTGATCTGGGTTGGCACAAATTTGCTATTTGTCAGATAAACATCAGCGTCGTTACCAGTTTGCCCTATACCGGCACGAAGTTTCAAATAGCTAATCGGGGTGTTTTGCAAGGATTTAATAGCATCTGTCAAAATTACAGACCCATTTACACCTCCATAGAAGAAACTGTTTTTACCTTTAGGAAGAGTAGAAGACCAGTCATTTCTGGCAGAAATCCCCAAGAATGCCCAATCTTTATAAGAAATGTCTCCCTGAGCAAACAAACCTACAAGTCTACGGTTAGATCTTGAAGAAGTAGTTGTTGGCAAAGCTGTACCATTTGAAAGATTATACCAGTTTGGTACGTCAATTGATCCCTGATAAGCATCAATGTAATAAGTTCCCCGTTGATTCAGGTTCCAACCTGCAGTACCGGTTACCCTAAAGTTCTTCCACAGGCTGTAATCAGCGTTAAGCATAAATGTCGCATCGAGCTGATTCAAATTTACATTGTATTCTTCGTAGTTTCCCGGCACTGAAGATTTTCCGTTCAACAACACCCAGGAGGTAGATGCTGGTATCATCTGTGCAGCCCATGCTCTTTGTCTGGAGTTGGTAAAGTCACCGCCCAAACGACCTACAGCTTTAAGTCCTGAAGCCACATCATAGCTTAACTCAACATTACCGTATACGCGGTCATCCTGATACACACTTTGGTTATTTGCAATAATCCAGTAAGGATTCTGAGCATAAGCAGTATAGAAATTGTCGGTATTGTTATACGGATCATTAAAGTTTTTCATTGACAAATAAGGCACATCCACCGGAGTCTGAATAAGATCCTGGAAGGTTGTAGCACCGGTAGCGCCACCCTGTCCACCTCTCACATTTCTGATATCCTTGCGAACATAGCTAATATCTGTTTTAGCATGAAATTTCTTAAAGTTTGCATCACCGCGAACAGAGAATGTATTTCTGCTGTATTTATCAACGTTTGTAGGAAGAATACCATCTGAAGTAACATTGTTGTAAGTCATCACAAATGAGGTATTCTGATTCCCTGCCGATATGCTGATATTATTGTTTAGTTCCAACCCATTATCATAAAAATCGCGAAGATTGTTTTTTACATATCCAAAGGGTTTAACACGCTGCACACCGCCTGAAGCCACCGGAGTATAAATCCCCTGTGAATTTAAAGGAGCACCCCAGGTACGCATCATACCATCCAAGGCGGGACCCCACGACCCATTTTCCTGAAGACCTGGCTCATAAGTACCGGCCTGATTAAGTAGTGGCCATCCTTGTCCAAACATGTTTTCAAATTGAGGAACGCGTAGTACATTAGAGACTGTAGCTGTACCGGTATATGACACTTGCAGTTTTGAGTCAGTAGCACCACGTTTTGTTGTTATTAAAATAACACCATTTGCAGCACGTGAGCCATAAAGAGCTGTAGCAGAAGCTCCTTTTAAGACCGTTACAGAAGCAACGTCATCGGGATTGATGTCACCTGCCTGATTACCAAAGTCGACTGCCTGATTTGTAGTTGCGCTACCCATAAAGCTATTCTGAATGGGCACTCCATCTACAATATACAAAGGCTGGTTGTTGTTGAAAGATGTGAAACCTCGAATGATTACTTTTTCTGAAGTACCGGTACCACCTGAATTTGAGATATTCAAACCGGCAACTTTTCCAGTCAAACCATTTGTTACAGATACCGGAGTTGCCCGGTTAAGTTCATCTGCTTTTACAGTAGATGCTGCATAGCCCAAACTTTTTGAAGAGCGAGAGATCCCCATTGCAGTAACTACAACTTCGCTAATCTGACGGGAATCAGACTGCATTTGTACCTGCATAGATGACTTCGCTGTTAGTTCAACCGTCTTCATCCCTACGTATGAAAACACCAAAACTTTAGCATTTGCAGGTAATGTCAGAGCAAACTTACCATCTGCATCTGTAATCGTACCGGACGAGGTACCTTTTACAACGACAGAGGCTCCGATAATCGGCTGACCATCGTCAGTCGAGACCACTGTCCCTGTCACTCTGGTCTGAGCCGCAGCCCAACCAATGCTTATTACTAAGCATAACATCATCATTAATTTTCTCATACCTTTCACTTTTAAGTTAATTTTCACCTTAAATTAGTCTGTTTTTCAAAAATGTCAACCACAAAAATAGAATCTTTTTCCTTTCGTTGCAACTATTTGACTATAAAAATGTGCTTTTTATACCAATTTGTTTCTCTGCTCCCAGTTATCATGTTCAAATATCTACACATACCTCAACCGGAAGTCCCTGAAGTAAGCACTTAAACAGCTATTTTATTGTTATTTACTTATTTATTCAGCAAATAATAGCGCATCATTTTAACGCAGTGTTAATTATAAATAACATACACTTACAATACCTAAATAATATTGCTTCGAACTGCAATTTTATTATAACATTAATATTTAAGCGCAGTTTTTTAAAAACGAAACCGCGTGTTTATTGAATAAGAAGAATAATCGGCGTTTCAATACTGTTAATATTTGTATTTATATTACCGAACGTATAAATAAAAAGAGGCAATACGGAATGTATTGCCTCTTTTATGAAAGTGTCTTATAATTTATCAATTACCGAGAATTGAATGGACTTTTTGCGCCAATGATTGAAATGCGATTGACATAGGAGACTCGTCATTGAGAGAAATCGGAGAACCGGCATCTCCACTTTCGCAAATGCTTTGAACAAGAGGGATTTGGCCAAGCAATGGTACGTTCATCTCTTCGGCCAGACGCTTGCATCCTTCTTTTCCAAAGATATAATATTTGTTTTGTGGAAGTTCTGCAGGCGTAAACCATGCCATATTTTCAACAACACCCAAAACCCGAACATTAATTTTATCATTTGTGAACATGTTGACTCCCTTTCGAACATCCGCCAAAGCGACCTCCTGTGGGGTTCCAACCACGATAACACCAGATAAATCAACCGTTTGAACCAACGTAAGGTGAATATCTCCCGTTCCCGGAGGCATGTCGATAAACAGATAATCGAGCTCACCCCAAGCGGTGTCGTTGATTAATTGCTTCAGGGCGTTGCCTGCCATCGGGCCCCGCCATACCAATGCGTTCGCCTGATCAACAAAGAACCCGATCGACAAGACTTTGATTCCGTATTGTACAACGGGCTGGATCATTTCTTTACCATCAACTACCTCAACCGTGGGGCGATCATCTTCCACACCAAACATTTTAGGAATGGATGGGCCATAAATGTCTGCATCGAGAAGACCTACGCTGAATCCGAGATTAGACATTGCCACAGCAAGGTTGGCCGCTATGGTAGACTTCCCTACCCCACCTTTGCCGGAATAGACAGCAACGATATGCTTCACTCCTTTCAGCGGCTTTTCATCTACCGGCTTTGGAGCTTCAGTAAACTTCACGGCGATATTGCCCACAATTTCCACCTCTGACCCGATATACGTATGAATTGCCTGTTCGCAAGCCTTAACCAACGATTTGGCAAAAGGGTCGTTTTGTTTCGCGAAGACCAGAGAAAACGAAACTTTGTTTCCTTCTATACGAATATTGTCTTCGACCATATTGCTGCTCACCACATCGACTCCGGTACCCGGATAGCGAACATGAGCAAGCGCTTCAAGAATTAATTTTGGATATAATGTCATGATTATTTACAATTATCCCGAAGCTAATCGGGGTTACAATTTCAAATCTGCTCATGCAGACTGAATTCAAGTTTATATTAATCGGTAAGATTTAATTCACTACGTTTGTTTCTTCCATAGCTGCGATAAGGATCCAGCTCTATTTCAACCTCAGGCTCTTTCCATTCATCTTTGGGATCCAGTTCAAAACAGATATATTTTATCGTAATACCACGAGCCAGCCATTGTTGTTCATAATAGGTTTTAATAGATAAGATCGCGTCATCCAGACGCTGTGCATAAATATCATCGCACAAATCGACTACCTTCAGCTGATTTTCGGCAACAACTGCTTTGGTATAGGTATACATAAAATTGCTGTCCGACTTGAGATGAAGAAGACCTCCCGGTTTCACAATACCGGTATAACAATTTAAAAATCCGGTACTTGTAAGTCTTTTCGTCTTCTTTTTCATTTGAGGATCCGGAAATGTCAACCAAATTTCGCTAACCTCATCCTTATCAAAGAAATAAGGAAGCATTTCAATATTTGTACGGACAAAAGCCACATTCTTCATTCCACAATTGAAAGACTCTTTTGCACCTGTCCAAAGACGAGCTCCCTTTATATCAATGCCAATATAATTTTTATCGGGGAAACGTTTACCCAGCTCTACTGTATATTCGCCTTTGCCACACCCGAGTTCAAGTACTATCGGATTGTCATTGCCGAAAAATTCACGCCAACGACCCTTCATTTCACATTGCTGTCCGGCGCGCAGTTGTTCCGACGGCACCTGAAACACATGTTCAAGTTGTTCTAACTCTCTAAATTTCTGTAATTTGTTTTTCCCCATATTATAATTGCAAAGAGGCACAAAGATACTCAATTTTCGAGCCAAATAAAATGCAAAGAAGATGTTGGCAATGAATAAAGTCAGTATCTTTGTTCTCACTGTTCTAATACAAACGGGAAATGAAAAACAACCTTATTTTTTGCTGCCTAATAACCTTTTTATGCATATCCTGCACAGCAAAACTCCCCTCCGATTACCAATCTATCAACAGAGCTCCATCTCTCTACCCGGATTATACAAATCTTTCAATACCCTGGAACATTGCTCCGCTGAATTTTCTCATAAAGGAACCGGGAGACGACTTTATCTCAGTGGCATATTCCCGGAAAGGAGATAAACTGCAAGTAGATGGTCAGAAAGTAGAATGGAATTTACAAAAATGGCATCAGCTACTCGAAGACAACAAAGGCGATACGTTGTATGTGGATATTTATGTAAAAGGGAACGACAGATGGCACAAATTCTCAACCATCAGAAATTACATTGCCCCCGAGAATATTGATGATTATATTTCCTACCGGTTAATCGAACCCTCGTACACCATTTACGAATATCTTACCATCAATCAGCGGAATCTAACGAACTTTAAGGAAGAGGTTATATACAACAACAGTCTGTTATCCAAGGGAGAAGATGGACAATGCATCAATTGCCACTCGTATCAGAATTATAACAAAACCGGCAAGATGCAATTTCATGTGCGCCAAAACAAAGGAGGAACAGTCATTGTAACCCCTAACGGCATAAAAAAGGTCGACTTAAAGACAGAATATACCATGTCAGGAGGTGTGTACCCGGCATGGCATCCATACAAAAACTTAATTGCTTATTCCGTAAATGATATCAGGCAATATTTCCACGACTACAACAAAGAAAAAGTGGAAGTGATGGACCTAAAATCGGATCTGATACTGTATGATGTAGATAAAAACGAGGTGCGCGAGATCTCTGCCGATCCCAACGAATTAAAAACATTTCCGGCATGGAGCCCCGATGGAAAGTATCTCTACTATGTAGCCGCCCAATATCCTCAAAAATCAACATCCGGGGATACGATAAGAAAAAATTACAAAAAATACTATTACAACATCTACCGAAAGGCATTTAATCCTCAAACATTGGAATTTGGAAACACAGAAATGATTTTCGATGCCGCATCAATTCACAAAAGCGCCACTTTTCCAAGAGTGTCGCCCAATGGCAAGTATCTATTATTTACTTTGGGCGAATATGGCAACTTTCATATATGGCACAAAAGCAGCGATTTATATTTAATTGATTTGAGCAATCGTGGGGTATCACCTATGACGGAGCTAAACAGTCCGGATGTGGACAGTTACCACTCATGGTCGTCCAATGGAAACTGGATTATCTTTAGTTCTCGCCGTGAAGATGGATCATACACCAGACCATACATTGCCTACTTTAAAAACGGCAAGGGGCATAAACCCTTCGTTCTACCACAAAAAGACCCCAATTTTTACACCGCATTATTTAAGTCGTTCAACATCCCCGAATTTATGGTAAAACCGGTAGCTGCAACACAACGCCAACTGATACAGGCCATTGACAAAAAACCTACAAAGGCAACCTTTTACAATCCCAAAAACAAACAAGCCCTGAAAAAAGATACTATTGACGCCAAACACTACTTTAACAAGTAGCCATCTTTGTCAGAAAGGATAAAACTGAGGATTGCTCATCTCTTTTATCGCCACGCACTCGATCTCTATCAACCATCCCGGGCGGCAGACGGGAGCCAGCAGAATCACTTTCGGGATTGACGGATAATGCGCCTGCATATAAGAGTGGACAAATGCATAATCGGCAACATCCCGAAGATAAATAAGAAGATGAGCCACATCCTTCATATCGCACCCTGCCTCTTCTAATAAGACAGAAATATTTTCAAGCACTCTGGCAGTTTGCTTTTCAATATCTCTCAAATATAAAATATCGCCGTTATTGTCGATACTGGCTGTACCTGAAATATACACATGACACCGATCACCGTACAAGACGGCAGTGCCTCGTTCAAAAGTGACTCCATATTCACTCGTAGAGTTGAGATGACTTGATCCTTTCAAATACTGAATTTGCTCCTTCTTCAGTCCCAGAACAGCATAAGCATCCATCAAAACAAGAACCTCGGGATGAATGTGTCTTCCCTCAATGCCAGTACTGGCTATATAATGTGTTTGCAGCGTGAGGTTTTCTTTTTCAAAAAAGGTCTTTCGGGCTGTAACCATGCCCGCATACTGACGATCGACGTCTTTCACAAAAAGCCAGGTTCGAATGCAATTTGACTCCAGGCAGGCATTAAGCTTGTTTAAATATGTTCCATACGCATCAAACACCGATTTTGTTTGTTGCTCTACAGTTCCCGCTTGTTCGTGTAATTGTGCATGAAAAACATGAGAATAGTGAGGCCGCTTCACTAATGTCCCGTTCCCTTGCATTTTCCCTAAACTAACATTTTCTATTCCGCACAACCACAGCACCACCTTCGAGCCCGACAACGGAGGTTGCTGCACCAGAGAAACAGCTTCATCACCTCCTGCTGGCAAGTATTCTGCCTGATTCGCAACATCGGATACAAAATAGCGTTTCCAGACCAGGGCAACATCTCGGAATGCTGATTCAGACAAAATACGAGACATTCCCAGATGTAAGCAATCAAACTGCTTTCCGGCCGGGAAAGCGGATTCCGTCAACTCCAAAATTGCGTGTAAAACAGCTGCTTGATTCGGTTTTCGATAGATGCTACAAGTCGCCTTTACCGACAAGTCATCATATCGTATCACACTATAGTTCATTTCTTAATGAAAATCAATATTAATACTATCTCCCTTTTGCATCAACGATCGAATGGCGTTCATCTCTTTATCCTCCTTTACCAAACGAGGATCGTCTATGTAGCGTTGATATTTTTCGGCCCATTTGCGATGAAACATTGTTTGAGACAATACGTTGTTGTATTTCCGGGCTAAAGCATACTCCTGGTTCAGCAATGCACACTTTACCATATATTTGAGATAAGTCACTCGCAACCCAAACTCTACTGTTCCTTCCATGCTCCACCGGTAACTCTCATTTATCTTACCATAGTTATAAAAAAGCGAACGACCACTCATCAGCAGAAGTGCCATACCGGGACGAACACTCGGGGTTGGAACTACATTGTTAATATCCATCACTCCTTTTCCCGCATTATAGCCGAGCTTAAATATGGCCAAATTGTTATTCAATACCACATTACGAGTAGGTGTCCCCCTCATATTTCCGGCTATCACCGTTACTTTTTGCCAATTCCCTTTGTCCACTGCAGCAGCCATTTTTACCTCTGCCATAAAGTTTTCGTTTTGATACGACATCACATAGGTAAAAATCAGAGCACACACGTAAATTATAGAAGATAAGACTACGGCAGTTTTAGCCGGTTTCGGAGAAACTTCGCTATGTCGGAACAAAAACAACAGAGCCAGCAGAAAAGATAGAAACAACAGGATGAACGGAATCCACAAAACGAACTCCGCTGAATTGAAAAAGAAACGGGGCAGAACAGCTGTATATACATAAAACTGCTGCATGTAACTATACGCAAAATAATAATATGCCTGCGGAATTAAAACAATCGCAGACAAACCCACGCCGACAATTACAAATCGCATCGCATCTTTGTCTCTCCAAAATGGAAACAGTTCGTAAAGAACAATGATTAGCCCGGTGAATAGAGCATAAAAACCGAACAAGGGATAACCTATTGCAACGATAAAAACAAGACTGGCAAGACGAAGCAGCAGATGAAGAGTTCTTTTATATGCGATGAACAACAGCAAAAAAGACACTGTTCCCAAAGCATTGGAGAAAAAATAGCCTGGCGATTTAAGCGACATCCAAACGTATCCTAAATCGGAAACAGACAGCAGAAGCATTAACCCAGGAATAAAGGAGAGAGGAAAATAGTGCCGGGGAATACGAAAAGCCTTAATGGATAAGTATTGAATTGCCAGCAGGAGCAAAATAAACGCAACACTTCCCAACCACGGATAGTATAGAAATTGCGTGAAAAATGTCCCCAAATAGATCAGCAATCCACCAGCAAACCGAAAGCAGTCAGAAAAAAAGAGAGAGGTAGGTAAAAAAATGGAGAATTCGTCAATCCACTTCAGCACCGAATCGTTTTGTACACTTGTCAGATTAAACGCCAACAGCACAAACAGTGCAATACAACCCAATTGAAACTGAGTATAATCAGATATATTCTTGAACGGCAAAGATTTCTTTTTGACACCGTCCTTTTTTTTCTGTGATTTCATGGCAGATAAGCAAACAAAAACGCATTGACCGAAATTCAGGTAACACCACATTAACCAAACAGTTAACGCAGAAAACTATTAGTTGTCAACATAAAAACTAACACATTTTACTTGAATTACAGACACAAAGATAGCCGAATTCTTTCATAAGCCAATAGCTTGGGGTGCAAGGGATATACACTCGTCGTGCAGTATCCTTTAAGAGTGGCCGAACATCAGTAGATGAATCAAAGCAACAAAACCAAAGCAGTTTGTCACCCAACCCTCCAGATAGATGGTAAGATAACTTCATATCGGAGAAAGGTCATGCCTCAAAATTTGCACAAAAAATGATTACCTTTGCCGTCTGAATTTTTTAGCCATTATAATATGCAGAATCCTAATAATAAGGATAACACTAACCATACAGATTCGCTTTCTCTCGATAAGAAACTCTTTATTGAAACATACGGCTGCCAGATGAACGTAGCCGATAGCGAGGTCGTTGTTTCCATTCTGGAGATGGACGGATACTCCCTTACAGAAAAAATTACCGAAGCTGACGCCATCATGGTAAATACCTGTTCGGTGCGCGACAATGCCGAACAGAAAATTCTCTCCCGTCTCGACTATTTCAAGTCATTACGCAAGAAGAAGCCAAATCTGATTGTAGGTATTATCGGATGTATGGCCGAACGTGTAAAAGAAGATCTCATCAACAATCATAATGTGGATGTAGTAGTAGGGCCGGATGCTTATCTCGACATTCCAAACCTGATGGGTGCCGTTGAAAAAGGCGAAAAAGCCATCAACGTGGAGTTATCTACAACAGAAACTTATAAAGATGTACTGCCCGCACGTATAGGAAATCCTATTTCTGGTTTTATTTCCATTATGCGTGGCTGCAATAATTTCTGCTCTTATTGCATCGTGCCTTATACACGCGGTCGCGAACGCAGCCGTGATCCGGAAAGCATTCTCAACGAACTGCGCGACTTACAAAACCGTGGCTACAAGGAAGTCACCCTTCTGGGACAAAACGTAAATTCATTCCGCTTCGAAAAAGAGGGGAATGTGGTTGATTTTCCGGCATTGCTCGAATTGGTTGCTCAGGAAGCTCCTGAAATGCGGATCCGTTTCTCCACTTCGCACCCGAAGGACATGAGCGATAAAACCCTTGAAGTAATTGCGGCTCACAATAATCTGTGCAAGTACATTCACCTGCCTGTGCAATCGGGCAGCAACGATGTACTGAAACGCATGAACCGGAAATATACACGCGAATGGTATCTGGACAGAATCGCTGCCATCAAACGTATTTTGCCGGAAGCCAGCATTACTACCGACGTTTTCTGTGGATTCCCATCAGAAACGGAAGAAGATCATGCTCAGACACTTTCGTTAATGAAAGAGGTTGGTTTTGATTCGGCATTTATGTTCAAATATTCCGAACGTCCGGGAACTTATGCTGCTAAAAACCTTCCGGATGACATTTCAGAAGAGGTAAAAATTGAACGTTTACAGCAAATTATCGACTTGCAAAATACACTTTCAGCCGAAGCCAATAAAAAATCCATCGGAAAAACGTATGAAGTGCTGATTGAAGGCTATTCTAAACGGTCACGAGACCATTTCTTTGGAAGAACTTCGCAAAATAAAGTGGCTGTTTTCCCGAAAGGTGGTCATCACATCGGCGAATTTGTAAATGTAAAAATCGTCGATACATCATCGGCTACACTTATAGGAGAGTTAATCTAAAAGCATACAGAAAAAGGTAACATAACGTTAAGGTATTATGAACAAACAACTTTGGAGCAAAGCTTGGCCTCACATGGCTGCCATCCTGTTTTTTATTGTTATTTCTTACGTCTATTTCAGTCCTGTTATCGACGGAAAAGTAGTTGTCGGGCACGATAACCAGACCTGGGCAGGAATGTCGAAAGAGACCACCGATTTTAACGGGTCGCATGATTCACCGACTTTGTGGACCAACAGCATGTTTGGCGGAATGCCCACTTACCAGATTGCGATGGATAGTCCTTCCACAGCAGTAAGCTTTATCTATTCATTCTTTACCAATTTCCCGCGCCCTGTTTTCTACCTTATCCTTTATCTGATAGGATTTTACATTTTACTCCTCTCGCTCAGGGTAAATCCATGGCTGAGTGCGTTGGGTGCTATCGGTTTTGCATTTGCATCCTACAACTTCATTATAATAGTTGCAGGTCACAGCAGTAAGGCAATTACACTGGCATACATGGCTCCGGTTATAGGCAGCGTGGTGATGTCGTACCGAAGTAACCGTTGGCTGGGAGCAATACTGACGGCAATTTTCTTAGCGCTGGGGATCAAATCCGGACACATCCAGATCGTTTACTACGTGATGATGTTACTCGGTGTTTTCATCGTATCCGAACTTATTTATGCCATCCTCGAAAAGCAGATCAAATCCTTCCTGATCACTTCTGCAGGCTTACTTGGAGCTGCTATTATTGCCATGGGAATCAACGCCACAACACTTATAACCACCTATGAGTATGGCAAATATTCAATGCGAGGTCAAAGTTCAGACACTGCGCACAGCGCACAGAAATCGAACGGAGGTCTTGAAAAAGATTACATCACCCAGTGGAGTTACGGGGTCGGCGAAACCATGACATTACTGATGCCTGACTTTTACGGAGGTTCCAGCATTGGAACTCTCGATGAAAATTCAAATACCGGCAAAAAACTTTCTTCTCTGGGAGCAGATGCCACCCAGATCATGAGCACTCAAAAGTGGCCTCTTTACTGGGGAAGCCAGCCGAGCACATCGGGTCCTGTTTACATTGGTGCCATTATCTGTTTCCTTTTTGTGTTGGGATTGTTTCTGGTAGATGGAAAATACAAGTGGTGGTTGTTGGCAGGTACAGTGCTTTCAATCATGCTTGCCTGGGGTAAAAACTTTGGTATACTCACCAACTTCTTCATCGACTATGTACCGTATTACAACAAGTTCAGAACGGTAGCGATGATATTGATTATAGCTGGATATACAATGCCAATAATGGCGATTCTGGCTCTTCAGGCATTGATCAAAAACAATATCGACAAAGCCAAACTGACAAAGAGTCTGTATTGGGCAGCAGGAATTACAGGCGGACTTTGTCTCCTTTTCTGGTTAATACCTTCGTTGGCAGGGAATTTTGTTTCACCGGAAGACGCACAATTCTCGGGTGATTATTCTTTCCTGAAAACAACATTGCCGCTTGATCGTCAGGCAATAATGAAAGCAGATGCACTTCGTTCGCTGATCTTTATAGTTCTTGCAGCCGGTGCTATCTGGGTTTATGCCAAAAACAAACTAAAAGCAGCCCATTTGTATCTCATTTTTGCCGTCTTGTTTATTGCCGACATGTATCCGGTAGCGAAACGTTACCTGAACGACGACAATTTTGTGTCGAAACAGACTGCACAAGCTACAAAACCAACTCAGGCTGACAAATTCATCCTTCAGGATAAATCTGATTATCGCGTACTCAACCTTGCAGTTAGTCCGTTTAACGATGCATCAACATCATATTTCCACAAAAGCATTGGCGGATACCACGGCGCAAAATTGCGTTCTTATCAGGATTTGATTGACGTTCAGCTTATTCCCGAGATGCAGGCTATAAGCAACGTATTCCAGCATGCAAAAACGTTGACTGATGTCCAGGCTCCGCTTGCCAAACTCAGCGTGTTAAATATGCTGAATATGAAGTATCTGATTTATAATCCGGAAGCAATGCCTATAACCAACCCTTACGCTAACGGAACGCAATGGTTTGTGAAGAAAATCATTCCTGTAGAAAATAACAGTGAAGCCCTGCGCAAAGTTGGTCAGATTGATACAAAAAATGAAGCTTTGGTAGAAAAAGCCGTTGCCACATCATTGCCAGCGACTTTTGCAAAGGATACGACCGCCACAATTACCCTGAAAAAATATGAGCCTAACGATTTGGTTTATAGCTACAAATCCAACAGTGATCAGGTTGCCATATTCTCCGAAATTTACTATGACAAAGGTTGGACAGCTTATGTAAACGGAGCGCAAGTGCCATACTTCAAAGCAAATTACTTGCTCAGAGGGATTGCCCTTAAGCCAGGCCAATACGATGTGGAATTCAAATTTGATCCCCCATCCTATTCTACGGGGAATACAATCTCTTATGCTTCTTCCATCCTGTTGGTTCTGATTGTTTTGGGAGGTGGATTTTTCGCATGGAGAAGAAATACAAAAGACCCAAAAGAGGCCGGAAAAGAATAGTCTGAAACCGGCTTGTAAATAAGTATTGGCAATGTTTATCTTTTTTTGTTGCTCTCGTAATAACAGAAAGAGCTATCTTTGCAGTAAATTTTGGATAATGGAATCGAACGTCCAGTTTAAACTGTAGCAATCAGATGTCGAATTCAGCAAAAACAGCAAAGAAGAAATTCTTTAATCTTCACTTTACGGTCACCGTCAGCATATCGCTTGTGCTTTTCCTTATTGGATTCATTGCACTTTTGTTGATGGTAGGGAAAGATGTTTCCAACTATGTTAAGGAAAACGTCAACATGTCGGTTGTGTTGGAAGACTCCATCTCGCCGGCTAACAGGTTTGCCCTCGAGAAAGCCGTAAAAGCGATGCCGGCAACTAAATCATACGATTATATCAGCAAAGATCAGGCGCTGAAAGACCATATTCGTGATTTAGGAGAGAACCCGCAGGATTTCCTTGGTTACAATCCGTTATTGGCATCCTACGAAATCAAGCTGAAATCGGACTATGCCAACCCTGATTCAGCGTCGAAGATGGAAACTCAGCTAAAACAGTTTCTCGGGGTGAAACAGGTAATGTACCAGAAGGATATAGTACATCTGGTCAACAACAACATTCAAAAGACCGGATTCATTCTTTCGGGGGTGGCACTCATCCTGCTATTTGTATCTATTGTTTTGCTTAACAACACCATACGTATAAGTATCTATTCAAAGAGATTCCTTATAAACACGATGAAGCTGGTCGGCGCCAAAGCATGGTTCATCCGCCGTCCGTTTATTCTGAAAAGCCTGCTGAACGGACTTACCGCAGCATTACTTGCATTGGTGATGTTGACCGGAGCTGTTTATTATTTACAGTATGAAATTGGGGCAACATTTAACCTGTACCGTTTGGATGTATTGGTAATTGTCGGCGGACTTGTAATACTGTTTGCACTGATTATCACCTTTTTTGCTTCTCTTTTTGCGGTGAACCGTTATATCAGAATGCGCACTGATTCGTACTATTTTGTATAATTGCACTCATAATACTGAAACCAATGAAACGCCCATGACAAAATTTGCCGCTCTTGATACCCAAGAGAGAGATTTAATTTTGGCATGAAGTTCCATGTGCTCTTAAAACAATTATAAACACATGAAAAAGAAAACAACATCTGAAGTAAAGGAAACTTCAAAAGAAGATAAGGCTTTTGCTTTTGGCAAAACCAATTGGTTGTTAATGGTTGTATCATTAGCTTGTATCCTGATTGGATTCCTGCTCATGACCGGAAGTTCATCCGGAGAGCAGTTCAACCCGGATATATTCAGTACCCGTCGAATCACAGTTGGCCCGATGATCGCTCTTTTCGGCTTTTTGTTTATGATTGTAGCCATTATGTGGCCAAACAAAAAGGGAGAATAAGGGATGAATTTGTTACACGCAATTGTTCTTGCTATTGTTGAAGGGCTAACTGAATTTCTTCCTGTATCTTCTACCGGGCACATGGCTTTGGTATCGGCCTTTTTCGGCATCGAAAAAAGCGATTTCACCAAACTATTCATTGAAAACATCCAGTTCGGCACCATTATTTCGGTGATTGTCCTTTACTGGCGCAAATTCTTCGATTTCAAAAAATTGCAGTTTTATATAAAGCTTTTGGTAGCTTTTCTCCCTGCAGCTGTTTTTGGCGTAATTTTCAAAAAACACATCGACGAGCTGATCGGTTCTCCGCTGTTTATCGCCATTGTGATGTTTTTGGGAGGTATCGTACTTTTGTTTGTCGACAATTGGTTCAAGAATCCGCAAATATATTCGGAAGAAAAGATCACGTACAAAAAATCGTTTTTCATCGGATTGTTTCAGGTGCTGGCTGTACTGTTTCCAGGCCTAAGCCGCAGCGCCGCGACCATAATCGGAGGTATGCAACAGAAGCTTACGCGCACAGCTGCCGCTGAATTTTCCTTTTTCCTTGCCGTTCCTACTTTGGCAGGGGCATTTGCTAAAAGCCTGTGGGATGCCTACAAGGAAACTCCTGAAATTTTGACATCTCACAATATCAGCATATTAGCATTAGGTAATTTGGTTGGCTTCATCGTTGCCATCATTGCTATTAAGGCATTTATTTCATTCCTGACTAAACATGGATTCCGACTCTTCGGTTACTACCGTATTGTTGTCGGATTTATTATCATAGCATGCTTGTTGTGGGGCAAATTTAATTTTTAAACCTCTGATTTTTCCGCCCAGTGATGGGAGAAACAATCTTACCACAACAGTGCTAAAAAGAATGATCCGGGACGTTGGTTCTTCCTGAAACGACGGTGGATTGATTCATTTACAAACCAATATGGATTTTATACAAGGCGAAGTTCTTTATTTCAACAAACCTCTGCACTGGACCTCATTTAGTCTGGTAAACAAAGTCAGATGGCTGATCAGCAGACATCTGAAAGTAAAGAAGATTAAGGTGGGCCACGCAGGCACCCTCGATCCTCTTGCTTCGGGTGTTATGATTATTTGTACCGGTAAAGCTACCAAGCAAATAGACACTTTTCAGTACCAGACAAAAGAGTATATTGCCACCCTTGAACTGGGCGCCACCACTCCGTCGTTCGATCTCGAAAAGGAAGTTGACGCCCGATATCCCTTTGAACATATTACCCGTGAAATGGTTGATGAACGGTTACAACGTTTTATCGGTACCATTCAACAGGTTCCTCCTGTTTTCTCCGCAGTAAAAGTGGAAGGAAAGAGAGCCTACGACTATGCCCGCGAAGGACAAGACGTTGAACTCAAAGCTAAAACTCTTGTTATAGATGAACTGGAGGTACTCGACTTTGCTTTGCCCGTACTAAAAATCAGGGTAGTGTGTAGCAAAGGCACTTACATAAGAGCCTTAGCCCGCGATATCGGAATCGCACTCGATAGCGGGGCTCACCTGACCGGATTGATACGGACGCGCATCGGAGAATGCACACTGGACAAATGTATGTCCGTTGAGCAATTTCAGGAATTGCTCCAAACAATGCAAACTGAAAATTAACACCAACAAAACGTTTGTCAAAAACCATCTTCGCGAATGTTTAAATCTTATTTATAATGGATTTGATTACATATAATTAACCATTCTACTCTTGACATCGCCTGTTTACATGTTGTATTTTTGCAAACCATTTACTAAATAACCATTTTACTTTGTCAAAAAAGGTGGAATAGTGATGTATATTTTTGTTGATGATCGTGAGATTTTTTTCCACTAACTAACTCTTTATATGAAACTGTCGCAATTTAAGTACAAACTTCCAGATGAATTAATTGCCCTTTATCCCACAAAACACAGAGATGAATCCCGCTTGTTAGTTTTACACCGAAAGACCGGGGAAATTGAACACCGCACTTTTAATGACATTCTTGAATATTATAATGATCAGGATGTGTTCGTTTTTAACGACACAAGAGTGTTCCCTGCCCGTCTTTACGGCACAAAAGACAACTCCGAAGCGAAAATAGAAGTGTTCCTGTTGCGCGAATTAAACCACGATCTGCGCATGTGGGATGTTTTGGTAGATCCGGCTCGTAAAATCCGTGTGGGCAATAAACTCTATTTC
This sequence comes from Paludibacter jiangxiensis, assembly GCF_001618385.1. NCBI lineage: Bacteria > Pseudomonadati > Bacteroidota > Bacteroidia > Bacteroidales > Paludibacteraceae > Paludibacter > Paludibacter jiangxiensis. The sequence goes on from NZ_BDCR01000001.1 coordinate 589,793, forward strand.
GGGGAGAACAATCTGCTTGTAGCCGAGGTTATTGACAACACCACGTCGCGAGGACGTACTGTCAGATTCCTCTATGACGGAAGTTATGAAGAATTCCGTAAAACACTTTACGAGTTAGGAGAAACTCCATTGCCCCGTTTCATCAAACGCGATGTAGAGCCTGAAGATGAAACTCGCTATCAAACAATCTTTGCAAAAAACGAAGGTGCTGTAGTCGCTCCTACTGCAGGACTGCACTTCAGCCGTGAATTGTTAAAACGCCTTGAGATTCTTGGTATCGACTTTGCATACGTAACTTTGCATGCAGGATTGTGCAACTACCGCGAAATTGATGTGGAAGACCTGACCAAACACAAGGTTGACTCGGAACAAATGCTTGTTAACCAGGATGCTGTTGGAATTATCAATCACGCCAAAGATACCAACCGTAAAGTGTGCGCTGTGGGAACCACTGTGATGCGGGCTCTCGAAACGTGCGCGTGCACAAACGGAACTATCAAACCATACGACGGATGGACCAGTAAATTCATCTTTCCTCCTTATGACTTTGGCGTTGCCGACAGCATGATTGCAAACTTTCACCTTCCCTACTCTCCGCTTTTGATGCTGACCTGCGCTTTCGGAGGTTACGATCAGGTGATGGGAGCCTATCAAAAGGCTGTTCAGGAAGGATATCGTTTCGGTATCTACGGTGATGCAATGCTGATTATCTGATTTTTTTCAGACATTAGAGCCAAGAACCAAGAATCAAGACCACTCAGTGTCCTGGTTCTTGGTTCTTGGTTATAATACATACCTAAATTCCCCTCTCTTATGATCGATTATACTGCCTGGTTACCAACAACTAAGAAAGAAGTGGAGATGCGTGGCTGGAATGAGTTGGATGTTATCATCTTCTCCGGCGATGCATATGTAGACCATCCAGCTTTCGGAGCTGCTGTAATCGGACGTGTACTGGAAGCCGAGGGTCTGAAAGTTGCCATTGTGCCCCAACCGAACTGGCGCGATGACCTGCGTGACTTTAAGAAACTCGGCAAGCCGCGCCTTTTCTTTGGAATTTCAGCCGGTTGTATGGATTCAATGGTTAATCACTATACAGCCAACAAGCGTCTTCGATCCAATGATGCTTACACCCCCGGAGGCGTTTCCGGCTTTCGTCCGGATTATGCCACTGTCGTATATTCAACTATTCTTAAGCAGCTTTTCCCTGAGACTCCGGTGGTAATTGGAGGAATCGAAGCCTCGATGCGCAGGTTTTCGCACTACGACTATTGGTCGGACAGCTACAAGAGAAGCATTTTGCTGGATAGCAAAGCTGATTTGTTGGTGTATGGGATGGGCGAAAAGTCGATCCGAGAAATTGCATCCCGTATTGCAGCAGGAAATTCCGTTCAAAGCATTACAAATATTCCACAAACTGCATATTGCATTCCGAACAAGGCTTCGATGGAAGAATATCCGGGCGTTGAAACGATTGATCTGTTGTCGCACGAAGCCTGCCTGAAGGACAAGCGCAACTCTGCCCGGAATTTTAAAATAATTGAGGAAGAGTCGAATAAAATTATAGCCAACCGGCTTACGCAAACCGAAGGCAACAGAAAGATCGTGGTCAATCCGCCTTACACCACATGGAGTCAGGCAGAAATAGACGCTGCTTACGACCTTCCTTATACCCGCCTGCCGCATCCAAAATACAAGGACAAACCGATACCTGCATTTGAAATGATCCGGTTTTCAGTGAACACTCACAGAGGGTGTTTTGGCGGCTGCGCTTTTTGCACCATCTCCATGCATCAGGGCAAGCAGGTCATTTCACGTTCGGAAGAATCCATTCTGAAGGAGGTAAAACTCATTGGAAAAATGCCCGATTTCAAAGGATACTTGTCCGATCTTGGAGGTCCATCGGCCAACATGTACAGACTGCAGGGAATCGATAAAGGACAATGCCAGAAATGCAAGCGACCTTCATGTATCTACCCGGCTGTGTGTAAAAACCTGAATGTAGACCATTCGGAAATGATAAAACTTTATAAAGAGGTAGATGCTTTACCTTTTATAAAGAAAAGCTTTATTGGAAGCGGCGTTCGCTACGATTTATTATTGCACAAAACCGGTAATAGTGCTATTGACAAATCGCTCTCGGCATATACACGGGAGTTAATCGCTCATCACGTTTCCGGGCGGTTGAAAGTGGCCCCGGAACACACGTCGGATGCCGTTTTGAAATTCATGCGTAAACCTTCCTTCCAACTTTTCAAAGAGTTTTGCCGGGAGTTTGATAAAATAAACCGTGAAGAAGGTTTGAATCAGCAGTTGATTCCATATTTCATTTCAAGTCATCCGGGATGCTCTACCGATAACATGGCCGAATTGGCTATTGAAACAAAATCACTGAATTTCAAGCTGGAGCAGGTACAGGATTTCACTCCTACCCCAATGACTCTCGCTACCGAAATTTATTATACCGGCATCAATCCATATACCGGAGATAAAGTTTTCACCTCAAAAGCTGCTAATGACAAAAAAGCCCAGCAGCAGTTCTTTTTCTGGTACAAACCGGAATTCCGACAATCAATCATTCAGGAATTAAGGAAGATGAACCGTCCTGATTTGATTGATAAATTACTGGGGTATAAAAATATAGAACCGAGAAAAAACCAGGAAAAGGGTTCGGGAAGAGCATCCGGAAAAAGAAAACGTTAATGGAGCGATCGCTTCGTAAATTTTTCACCCTTCATTGATACGGTTTGCTTAAAAAAGCGTATCTTTGCACGAAATTTTACTTTCAATTTACAACAAAGCCCATTTTCAATTCTTCATATTGTAAGAAAAAGCGAAAAAACAGATATGACAGTAATTGGCAAATATCCTTTTCAACTGAGCCCTCAGGATTGCGATTTCAGAGAACAGGTATCACTGCCCGCTTTAGGAGATTTAATTCTTCAGGCAGCCGGAAAATCTGCTGACGAAAATGGCTTTGGAATGCAGAAACTCAATACGGCAAACCGAACCTGGGTTGTTTCCCGAATGGCAATTGAGATGCAACGATTTCCGAAATGGAGAGAGTGGATCAACATTGAAACCTGGGTGGAAGAGGTTGGCAGGACATCGACGACACGTCATTTCAGAATCTCTGATGAATATGGCAAGGAAATCGGAGGTTCTTCTACACTTTGGGCAATGATAGATGTGGAAAGCCGAAGGGCTATCGACCTAAAAACGATTGAGGGACTAAGCGAGGCCGCTTCTGGAATTCCGGCGGTTATTGACAAACCGGGACGCGTTCCATCAGTGGATGGAGGCACGAAGAAGACTCACAACGTTCGATACAGCGACATTGATTTTAACCAACATGCCAACAGCATGAAATATGTGGAATGGTTACTCGACAGCTTTTCTCTCGACTGGCATCAAAACCATTACATCAAGCGGTTCGAAATTAATTTCCTTCATGAAGTCCTTTATGGAGACCAAGTGGAGATATTTCACAAACAGGACAAGATGCTTTCGTTGTTCGAAATAAAAAAGCCGGATGGCAACGGAGTGTGTAAAATGAAATTAGAATGGCAATAGCCTTCTTAAGATAAGAACCATAATTTCAATTAAATATAAACAAAATGGCAGTAATGAATTTTGGCGGGGTTGACGAAAACGTTATGACCCGCGATGAATTTCCTTTGAAAAAGGCGAAAGAGGTATTAAAAGACGAAGTAATCGCTATCATTGGTTATGGAGTGCAAGGCCCGGGACAAGGATTGAACCTCCGCGACAATGGTTTCAATGTAATCGTTGGCCAACGTAAAGATTCAAAAACATGGGACAAAGCCATCGCTGACGGCTGGGTGCCGGGCGAAACACTGTTCGAAATCGAAGAAGCTTGCCAACGTGCAACTATTATCCAATACTTATTGTCAGATGCTGCTCAGATTGCAGTTTGGCCACGCATCAAACCTTACCTGACAGCTGGTAAAGCACTTTATTTTTCACATGGTTTCGGCATCACCTACAAAGAACGCACAGGCATTGTTCCTCCTGCAGATGTTGATGTTATCCTTGTTGCTCCTAAAGGTTCGGGAACTTCACTTCGCCGTATGTTCCTTCAGGGTCGCGGTTTGAACTCTTCTTACGCTATCTTCCAGGATGCTACAGGCAAAGCAAAAGACCGCGTTATCGCTTTGGGTATCGGGGTTGGTTCAGGCTACCTGTTTGAAACAAACTTCAAAAAAGAAGTTTACTCTGACTTAACCGGCGAACGTGGTACTTTGATGGGTGCAATTCAAGGTCTTTTGTTAGCTCAATACGAAGTTCTTCGTGAAAACGGACATACTCCTTCTGAAGCTTTCAACGAAACCGTTGAAGAATTGACACAGTCTTTGATGCCTTTGTTTGCTGAAAACGGTATGGACTGGATGTATGCCAACTGTTCAACCACCGCTCAACGTGGTGCTTTGGACTGGATGGGACCATTCCACGACGCAACAAAACCTGTTTTTGCAAAATTATACTCTGAAGTTGCATGCGGTAACGAAGCTCAACGCTCCATCGACACCAACTCAAAACCTGACTACCGCGAAAAACTCGAAGAAGAGTTGAAAGCACTTCGTGAAAGCGAAATGTGGCGTGCAGGTGCAGTTGTACGCAAACTGCGTCCTGAAAACAATTAATCAGTTCAAACCTTATAAGTCAAACCGATTCTGTTAGTTACGATAGAATCGGTTTGTTTTTTTATACCGTATTCCGAGATTTTATATTTTTTGTATCTTTGCCCCGTTTTCTAATCAAGATCAAATATGTCAATCATAATAAAAGAGGTAACCAGCAAGAGAGAACTCAAGAAGTTTGTGATGTTTGGGATTAAAATGTATTCTAACCATCCATATGCAGCACCTCCTTTACTGATGGATGACATGACCGTACTATCACGGGAAAAGAATCCTTCATTCGAGGTGTGCGACGCCGCATACTTTATGGCTTTCCGCGACGGGGAGATGGTAGGAAGGGTTGCAGCCATCGTCAATCACAAGGCCAACGAGCACTGGAATAACAAACACGCCCGCTTCGGATGGCTTGACATGATAGACGACATTGAAGTGACCCGTGCCTTGCTTTCGACTGCAGAGAAATGGGCTTTGGAAAGAGGAATGGACTCCATTCAGGGACCTGCCGGTTTTACCGATTTTGATCGTGAAGGGATGTTAGTATGGGGTTTCGATAAGCCGGGAACAATGGCCACTAATTACAATTTCCCTTACTATCCGGAGCATATGGAAGAGCTTGGCTATACCAAAGATATTGACTGGAAAGAATACAATGTGCAAATTCCAGCCGTGTTTCCTGAAAAGCATTTCAGAATAGCAGACATCGTAAAAGCCAAACACAAGCTCACCCCCAAAAAATTTCATTCATCAAAAGAAATCGTCAAGCAGTACGGAAACAAAATATTCGACTTATTAAATATCTGTTATAAAGATCTTTACGGCTTTTCAATGCTTTCTCAGGCACAAATGGATTTCTACATTAAAACCTATCTCACTTTTGTTCGGTTAGATCTGATTTGTGTTATTGTAAATGAGAACGACGAAGTGGTGGCAGTCGGAATTTCAATGCCTAGTATGACAAAAGCATTGCAAAGGATAAAAGGAAAATTGTTTCCTACCGGCTGGATGCATATGTTGAAGGCTCTTAAAGGAAAGAGTGATGTTATCGACCTCTATTTGATGGCTGTAAGACCTGATTATCAACCCAAGGGAGCCAGTGCCCTTTTGTTTTCCGAATTAATACCTCAGTATGCAAAATCAGGTTTCAAATATGCAGAAACGAACCCCGAACTGGAGACCAACCACAAAGTATCCACCCTTTGGGATAGTTTTGAAACCACTCACGTGAAAACCCGCAGAGCTTATTCTAAGAAGTTGAAATAAAATCATTTCCGACACACGGACTGCCCCTTAAAAAAACGGAAATAGCATTGGTAACAATTGCAACTTCCGATAAAAAACCGTAAGTTTGCGGTATCTATTTGTTTTAAAAGATAAGTTCAAACCCGCTTTTTGTAATTATCTTCTTTAGTTTCGTTAATCCTTAAACAACAAATATATACCGGCAATGATTTGGAATGAACATGCAGAGTGCATGGACCGCGAGCAACTGCTCAAGCTGCAAAACGAGCGCTTACGCAACATGGTAAGCCGTCTTTATTACAACGTCCCCTTTTATCGCAAAAAATTTCAGGAGGCTGGCATCGATCCCGGAGATATAACGGGCATTCATCAGTTGAAAGACCTGCCTACCACCACCAAGCAAGACCTTCGCGATAATTACCCCTTCGGACTTTTTGCTGTACCGCAAAGCGAAATTGTGCGCCTGCATGCCTCCAGCGGCACAACCGGCAAACCGACAGTGGGCGGATATACCCGCGCCGATTTGCGTACCTGGTCGGAAGTGGTAGCCAGAAGTCTGTATGCTGCCGGCGTTGATAAAAACGACGTAGTGCATGTGTCGTACGGTTACGGATTGTTTACCGGAGGACTTGGAATTCATCAGGGAGCCCAGAAAATCGGCGCCACCGTTATTCCGGCTTCAGGCGGCAACACCAAGAAACAGCTCCAGATCATGCACGATTTTGGTTCAACGGTGCTGGCATGTACACCTTCCTATGCCCTTTACCTGGCTGACACAATGAAAGAACTGGGTATGGATCCGTCGGAACTGAAACTGCGTCGCGGTATTTTTGGAGCAGAGCCCTGGACTGAAGAAATGCGCCGTGAAATTGAGGCAAAACTTCACCTGAAAGCCCTTGATATTTACGGATTGACAGAAGTGATTGGACCGGGTGTAGCTATGGAGTGCGAACACCAGAAAGGGCTCCACATTTTTGAAGATCATTTTATTCCTGAAATTGTAGATCCCAACACCCTGCAACCGGTTCCTCACGGACAGGTAGGCGAATTGTTATTCACTACCGTTACCAAAGAAGGCATGCCGTTGCTCCGCTACCGTACCCGTGACCTCACCACAATGACTGTCGAAAAATGTGCATGTGGTCGTACATTAGCGCGATTGAATAAATTCCTGGGGCGTTCCGACGACATGTTGATTATTCGCGGCGTGAACGTATTCCCGTCTCAAATAGAATCAGTATTGCTCGAAATGAGCGAAACGGAGCCTCACTACCAACTCATAGTTGACCGGGTGAACAATCTGGACATTCTCGAAATCAGGGTCGAAGTAAACGAAGCTTTCTTCTCCGACGAAATCCGCCAGATGGAAAATCTCGCAAAGAAAATAAAAGCCAACATCGAAAGTGTGCTGGGTATCAGTGCCAAAATCAAGCTGGTAGAACCCAAAACCATCGAACGCTCCGAAGGAAAAGCAAAACGTGTGATCGATCTTCGGAAACTCGTGGATTGATTTGTATATTTGCCTTACAAAACCAAAGAAATACACTATTAGTATGTTACTGAAACAACTTTCCGTTTTTCTCGAAAACAAACCGGGACGTATCACCCAGGTAACCAAAGCGCTGGATGAAATCGGAGTCAACATTACCGCGTTCAATATAGCCGACACGTCAGAGTTTGGCATTTTACGAATGATCGTCGATAACATCGATACTGCTCTTCAGGCTCTTAAAGCGCAAGGCTTTTCTGTGCGAACAACGCAAGTGGTAGGTCTGGTTGTCCCTCACCAACCGGGAGGAATGTACCAAGCACTGGAACATGTTGACAAAGCCGGAATCGAAATCGAATACATGTACGCTTTTGCCTACAATTCGAAAGCTGCCGTAATCATTAAAGCCGACGACACTCAGAAACTGGTAGAAGTTCTCTCAGGTTCGGGTTACCACGTACTTCAGGAAGGCGAATTGATTCAGGATTAAGCAAATATCTTTCAATCAAAAAAGTTAGCACCTCTTTCATTATTCAGGATGGAAGAGGTGCGTTTGTTTGGCAGATCAAAAAAAGAATCGTATCTTTGCAGCGCTTTGAAAAAAGTATAAGTGTGATGGGAAATTTAGCAATTAAAAGCTTGTATCTCAACTGCTTTAATTTTGAGTAACACAAAACATTTAACAATGAAAACATTTGAATTAAGCGGAACTGTCCGCCCAGACTTAGGCAAAAAAGCCACCAACGCAGTAAGAAACTCCGGCAACATTCCTTGTGTTTTGTACGGTGGAGAACAAAACATCAACTTTCAGGTTACAACCGGTGATGTTCGTAAATTGATCTACACTCCTGAAATCTTTGTTGTTAACCTTACTGTTAACGGAAAAACAACCAAAGCTATCCTCAAAGATCTTCAATTGCACCCGGTAAGCGATAAAGTTTTGCACATCGACTTCCTTGAAGTATTTGATAACAAACCAGTTCAGATTAAAGTTCCTGTTCGTCTCGAAGGTTTGGCTGAAGGTGTTAAAGCCGGTGGTAAACTGCAACAAAACAGCCGTACACTCAAAGTTAAAGCTTTGATCAACGACGTACCTGAACAATTGAAAGTAAACGTTGAAAAACTGGGTATGGGTAAAACTATCCAGGTAGGCGAACTTTCATTCCCTAACCTCGAACTGCTTACTTCGAAATCAGCTATTGTTGCAACAGTTAAAGCAACACGTGCTTCGAAAGGTAAATAATCGGTCGGTTCGCACAAACACTCTTTTTGAATATGAAGTACCTCATTGCAGGACTTGGAAATATTGGGGCGGAGTACCAGAATACACGTCACAACATCGGATTCAACGTATTGGACGCCTTAGCAGAGGCGTCCAATGTTGTTTTTGAAGATGTGCGTTACGGAGCCGTTGGCGAATTATCGCTCAAGGGAAGAAAACTGGTACTGCTTAAACCATCAACCTATATGAATCTTAGCGGAAATGCCGTCCGCTACTGGATGACCAAGGAAAATATTCCGCTTGAAAACTTATTGGTTGTTGTAGATGACCTTGCATTGCCGTTCGGGACTCTTCGCCTGAAGCAAAAAGGCAGCGACGCAGGCCACAACGGATTAAAAAACATTCAGGAAACCCTGGGCACCAACTCTTATTCGCGCTTACGTTTCGGCATTGGCAATGATTTCCCAAAAGGACGCCAGATTGATTTTGTTTTGGGTCAATGGTCGGCAGAAGAACTCACTGACCTGAAACCACGCATCGAAACAGCCTGCGACATCATCAAAAGCTTCTGTCTGGCAGGCATTCAGAATACGATGAACCAGTATAACAACAAATAGATATGAACCGGGAGCAAATAGAAGCCTGCTACATGCGCCGCTGTTTTCAGCTTGCAGCTAACGGACTGGGCACTGTGGCTCCGAATCCGATGGTAGGAGCAGTCATTGTGTGTGAAGGCAAAATCATCGGAGAAGGCTATCACCGGATATACGGCGAAGCTCACGCCGAAGTAAACGCCATCGCCAGCGTCGACAACAAAGAGTTGCTCCATCATTCTACCATGTATGTCAATCTGGAGCCGTGTTCTCACTTTGGCAAAACCCCACCCTGTTCCGACCTTATCATCGAAATGGGTATCCCTCGCGTTGTCATTGCCAACATAGACCCAAACCCGAAAGTAGCAGGCCGCGGTGTACAGAAAATGCGCAAAGCAGGCGTTGATGTCACCACAGGATTTCTTGAAGAAGAAGGAACCTTGCTTAACCGCAGGTTCTTTACATTTCAGACAAAACACCGCCCTTATGTACAATTGAAATGGGCGCAAAGTGCCGATGGTTTTTTGGACCGTCCGAGAGAAAATAATTGCGATGTTCCACCCGTACAGATTTCGAGCGAATTTACAAAGATGCTGGTTCACAAAGCCCGCACCGAAGAATCTGCCATCATGGTTGGCACAAACACGGCTATAAAAGACAACCCAAAGCTCACTGCCAGGCGCTGGGAAGGCAACAATCCCGTGCGGGTAGTTGTCGACCGCCAATTGCGTATTCCGGCTCACTATAATCTTTTCGACCAAACAATACCTACGCTGGTATATACCGAACAAAAATCATCACACAAGCCCAATCTGAGTTTCATTCATATTAACTTTGCTGAAAATGCGATTCAGCAGATAATGGATGATCTTTACAAACGAAACATTCTCTCCATCATAGTCGAAGGAGGCCAGTTATTACTGAATGCTTTCATCACAGCCGGCATTTGGGATGAAGCCAGAATAGAAACTGCACCCCTGTGGCTGGGTGACGGAGTAAAAGCACCACAACTCGATGGCAGTGTGGTTAATACTGAGATATACGACAACATTCAGATACTGACTATCAACCCCAATAGTAATCTATAACGCTATGCCCGAAATATCCTCTTTCCATTTTCCTTCTGCCGACGGCGATTCTGCCATCGGGCTACTGGCTGCAATGATAGAAATTCCTTCATTGAGCCGCGAAGAAAATGCCGTAGCCGATTATCTGGAACATTGGATAGAAAGCTGCGGATATTCTGTAAACAGAACCGGCAATAATGTTTGGCTAATGGCGCCAGGATATGATGCAGAAAAACCCACCATATTACTCAATTCGCATATTGACACGGTGAAACCGAATGCCGGTTGGCAACGTAATCCTTTCAAAGCCACTTTTGAAGGAGATAAGCTCTACGGTCTGGGGAGCAATGATGCAGGTGCCAGCGTTGTAAGCCTTCTGCATACTTATTTTGAACTTGTTGCAAAAGAACAACCATACAATTTGATCTTCGCTGCTACAGCCGAAGAGGAAGTCTCCGGAACAAACGGCATTACATCATTGTTGCCTCTTTTACCGCCCATCGATTTTGCAGTAGTAGGCGAACCCACGGAAATGAATGTCGCCGTTGCGGAAAAAGGGCTAATGGTTCTCGATTGCGTTGTTTACGGACAAGCAGGTCACGCCGCACACGAAACCGGGGTAAATGCCATCTACGAAGCCTTACCAGATATTGAATGGTTCCGTAACCATCAATTTGAGAAAGTGTCTGAATGGCTGGGGAAGGTCAGAATGTCAGTCACAATGATTAATGCCGGAACACAGCACAATGTGATTCCTGACCGTTGTTCTTTCGTGGTAGATATCCGCAGCAACGATTGTTATTCAAATCTGGAATTGCTGGACGAAATCAAAGAGGCAGTTTCGTGCGAAGTAACCCCGCGATCAACCCGCCTCGGTTCATCGCATATTCCATTGACTCATCCTGCAGTAAGTAAGGCCATTCAAATGGGTCGTAAATGTTACGGCTCGCCAACGCTATCGGATATGGCTGTAATGCCTTTCCCTGCAATAAAAATGGGGCCGGGGCACACTACCCGATCTCATAAAGCCGATGAGTTTATTTACAAACACGAAATAACCGACGGGATTGCCCAATACGTCGAACTACTTGCCGGTCTGAACCTAAAGGAGGGCATATAAGCAACTAATTAAGCTAAATTAGTTAAGCACCCCTTCATAAATAACACTTATTTAGAAAATTCAGACTGACCGTCATCATATATTTGCAACGGAATAAACCAACACTTAAACACACTCGTATGAAAAAAATTGCTAGTATAATGATGGCTATGGCCTTCATGTTTTCAGTTTCTGCAATGGCTCAAACAGCCACAGCTCCTGCAAAGAAAGAAGTAAAAAAAGAATGCACCAAAGAATGTAAAAAAGGAGACAAAGCTTGTTGCAAAAAAGGCGATGCTGCTAAAAGCTGCTGCCAAAAAGGAGAAAAAGCTCCTGCAAAAAAATAAGAGAGTCAACTTATCGCAAAAAGAGCACCTGTATGGTGCTCTTTTTTTGTCTTTATTCAACTGTAATAAACTGCTCATTCCGAGCAATTCCGGCAAATCAAGATATCGCTTCGGTCCGTATTTACCCTCTTCCTGAAGTCATTTGCCTTTTCTCCGTTCCAGATTTCGAAAAAACTTTTTTCAGCAATATTTCCGAACACGTGCTCTCCGTTCTTATCAAAACAGCAGGGCAGTACATCACCATTAACGGCAACCACAGCACCAGCCCACTGGCGCCAACATCGATTTTTAGACCTCTTCTTTAGTCTCCAGCCTCCATTTTCGTCCTTTACATATCTTGAGAATTTTGATTGAGAAGGCACGAATTTTTCAATTCTTTCAAAGTCAATTTGAGCCGTTTTAAATGCCACCCGATCGGCACCCCACGCCAAAACCGTACTTTTCACGTCATCCACCTGAAACTCGTTATGCTTCATAACAATAAACTGAGCTTCGATGACAGGAGTTGCACTTTTAAGCTCCTCCTTCCAATATGCAAGGTACTGAATTGCCTCAATCACCTTTTGCAGAGAACCTCCCTGACGATATTTCTCGTACACTTCCTGCGTTAAACCATCCACCGAAATCACTATTTTATCAAGACCTGACTCTACTGTTTTTCTGGCTACTTCAGTGGTAATCAGTTGTGCATTGGACGATGTATAGGTAAATATTCCTTTCATATGACAATAAGAGACCATGGCATGAAAGTCGGGGTGCAGGTATGGTTCTCCCTGAAAATAGAGCGTAACCCAAAACAGTGATTTGGAGAGCTCATCAATCGTTTTCGTAAAAAGGCTCCACGACATCACCTCTTTTTTTCTCGTAAGAGACTGATTCCCTGCCGGACATTCAGGACAACGCAAATTACAACAATTGACAGGTTCTATCGACACAGATACCGGATACAACCTGAAGAATTGGTTATTTGTCATTTTATAAGTAAAAAACGACAATATTAATTTACACAAACACAATAATTTGTGAAAATAAAACGTCCACTTATATGTAAAGTTCATATAAAAGCACACTTAACGCGTTAAATAGTTGAAATTAACAATTACCCTTCCTTGTTATACAATCAAAACCAGCCACACAATCAGCTGATACAATGAAACTTGCACTATCAACAAGGAATAACGAAAATAAAAAGCGAACTTACAATAAAATTATGATAGCCATATGTCTTTTTTTACAAAACGATTGTGCTTATATTTGTTTTCATTAAAATAAAATTGTTTTTACTCATTAAATCAATCTATTAGCTTTATGAAAAAAGGACTTTATCTTCTTTCCGCGGCAATTTTAGCATTCGTTTTTACGTCTTGCTCAAAGCCGATGGGAGCCTTGGATCCCAGTTATTTTAACACTACCCCCAATCCTCTGGAAGCCGTTGGAGGCAAGGTAAATGCTACCGTTACCGGCAAGTTCCCAGAAAAATATTTCGACAAAAAGACAGTAGTGGAAGTTACTCCTGTATTGAAAACTGCCAGCGGCCAGGAATTCAAAAGCACACCTGCCCTCTTCCAGGGAGAAAAAATTCAGGGTAACAACCAATCGGTTGCTTACAAAGCCGGAGGAACTTTCAGCATTAATGCTGCATTTGACTACGTACCTGAAATGGCAAAAAGTGAGTTATTCCTCGAATTCAAAGCCACACGTGGCAACAAGACTTACACCATTCCTTCTGTAAAGGTTGCTGACGGCGTTATCGCCACTTCAACACTTGCTGCAGTAGACGGCGACAATCTTGATGCTCCGATTGTGAATGACAAATTCCAACGAATCATTAAAGAAAAACACGATGCCAACATCATGTTCCTTATTCAACAAGCCAACATCCGCAAAGGTGAGCTCAAAAAAGAAGAACTCGTTTCTTTGGTTCAGAAAATCCAAGCTGCCAAAGAAAATGAAAGCATGAAAGTTGCAGGTTTCGATCTTAATTCATACGCATCTCCTGATGGTGGTGTGAAACTGAACACCAAATTGTCGGAACAACGTGAAAAAAACACCAACACTTACATCAAAAAAGAGCTCAAGAAACTGAAAACATCGTTGGATGTTAACGCTAACTTCACTGCTCAGGACTGGGAAGGCTTCCAACAATTGCTTTCTTCTTCAAACATTCAGGACAAAGAAGTCATCCTTCGCGTTTTATCTATGTATTCAGATCCTGAACAACGTGAACACGAAATCCGTAACCTGTCAGCAGCTTTCAAAAACATCGCTCAGGACATTTTGCCTCAGTTGCGTCGTTCAAAATTGCAGTTGACATTGGATCTTATCGGAAAATCTGATGAACAAATCGCCAAACTGGCACAGGAAAATTCTAAAAGCCTGAACGTTGAAGAATTGCTTTATGCTGCAACTCTGACAAACAATGCTTCAACCAAAGCTGGTATCTATGAAAAAGTGGTTGATCAGTTCCCCGGCGATATCCGCGGTTACAATAACCTTGGTACAATTAAATTCAATCAGGGCAACTACGCAGAAGCTTCTCGTTTGTTTGCAAAAGCGCTTGCTATCGATTCTAAATCACCGGAAGCTAACTACAATGCTGGTATTGCAGCGCTTGCTCAAGGTGACGTAGCCAAATCACAACAATATTTTGGTAACGCCGGAAATATCGGAGGTAACACTCTTAACCAGGCTTTAGGTATTATTTACCTGCAACAGGGTGATTTCGCGAAAGCTAAATCGGCATTCGGCAACGCAGCTACCAACAACGCAGCTTTGTCTCAAATCCTGACAAAAGATTACAGCGCTGCCCGTTCAACACTGAACAGCGTAAAAAATCCGAATGGTGAAACCGCTTACCTGCAAGCTATCGTTGGTGCCCGCACAAACGATCGTCAGTTGGTTTATGACGGAATGCGCAAGGCTGTTGCTTCTAACAAAAAATGGGCAACAAAGGCAACTACAGATGCTGAATTTGCAAAATACCTGACAGATTCTGATTTCCAGAACATCATCAAGTAATTCAGACAAACAGATACAAAAAAAGACCGGTAAGTAATTGCCGGTCTTTTTTTGTGTGCGCAGTAAAAAGAAAAAGGCGAAACTCTGTAAAAGAATTTCGCCTTTTCATTGAGGTTCCTGGCGGATTCGAACCGCCGTAAACGGTTTTGCAGACCGGCGCCTAGCCACTCGGCCAAGGAACCTTATTTTGGGACTGCAAAGGTAACGTCTTTCTCCTTGCCGACCAAATTTCAGTTCCGATTATTTTATTTTTTAACTAAAAGAAGAGACATAAAAGCCACAAACCTTCATTTCGGCGTAAGAAACGGTTAGATTCGTCGGGATTTTAGTTGTGTTTATCGATTTTGGCTTGTCTAAATGGCCAAAGCAGCTTTACCTTTGCAAAGAAATCAAAAATAAATCAGTTATGGAAAACGAAAACAAATTGTATCGGCATCACCGTCATCAACACGGCATATCACTGGCATTTGTCCTTATTGCCGCCGGTCTCATTTTTCTCGGATTTAATACCGGCATGATTCCGATCGCTTATAAAAGCATATTTATTTCATGGCAAATGTTGCTTATCGTGTTAGGTGTTGCTTCTATCTTCAAACGCCATTACTGGGGAGGTATGGCATTACTTCTGGTCGGCGGGTTCTTTATAGTACCCGAAATAAACAGGGTTAATCCGAATTGGCTAGGACCGGTGCCTGCAGATTTTGTTCATTTATACTGGCCGGTATTGTTAATTGCTGCTGGTGCCGTAGTATTACTGCAATGGATGTTTCCTTCGGCACACTATTGCAAAAAGAAAGAGCGCGAATTTCGCCACTGGCACCACTCGCAGGAATATACCAGCAGTGGCTACATAAACAGTAATAATGTTTTTGGCAGCGGCGAGCATATCGTACTTGATCCGGAATTCAAGGGCGGTGAAATCAATTCTGTTTTCGGCGGAACCAAACTCGATTTGCGCAGAACGAACCTTCCGGAAGGCACAACACGACTGGAAATCAACATTGTTTTTGGAGGTGTTACTATTTACGTGCCCGAAAACTGGAATGTGGTGGTGCAGGTAGATTTTGTGCTGGGCGGATTTGAAGACAAACGCTACAAAATCGGAGAGCCGATTGACCCGACACGTACTCTTGTAATTTGCGGCTCTTGTGTTTTTGGCGGAGGAGAACTAAAGAACTGACGCTGACATGGAACATCCCGCGTTTCAAAATAAAGTCTTTCTTACAATTTATCTCCTGATTTGGACAGCTATTTCGCTTGCCATCTCATTCGTCATCATACCGCTGGTTTCATTTTCTTTTGAATTTTGCCTGCTGTTCGGTGCGGCTTCGGGATACGTTTTCGGAGGAATAGCTCTGCTCTTGTGGAATGTGGTGAAATATGCAGACTATTCATCTCAAAACGGATTTCAGCGCGTTGTAAGCTACCTTGCACTGGCTGTTGTTAGCGTAGGAGTCTGGTTTGGAATTACCTACTTCCTGCTCTATCTGTCGTTCCCGGAAAACAACATTTCTCTGGTCGTACCACTTATACCGCTGGAAATTTTGCTTGGGTGTTGCCTCTTCTCCATTATAGTACTGGCATACAACAGAATGCTGGAGAAAAATAAAGTTGCGGAAGAGGAAGAAGAGTTACAGGAAATTGAGCAAGCCATCACGCAACAGAATCCTGATCCGGCAATTGAGATAGTGGAGCGAATTGCGGTAAAAATAGGACAGAAAATAGAAGTAATTCCGGTGCCTGACATCTTTGTTGTACAGGCTGAAGGAGACTATGTGATGATACACACTGCAAAAGGACACCACATGAAGGAGCAAACCATGAAGTATTTTGAGGAGCATCTTCCTTCCAATCAATTTGTTCGCATTCATCGTTCATATATCGTCAATGTTCAGGTGATTTCAAAAATTGAACTTTTTGAAAAACAGAACCAGCTGCTGACACTACAGAACGGCATCCAAATAAAGGCAAGTGCAACCGGATACCGACTACTAAAAAAGACACTAAACCTGTAAAATAAAGCCAAACCAAGATAAACATGGAAACTATAAATGTTTTTCAGTTTCCGCTTAACACCTGAATATATGCACGTTATATTTGTTTTATATTTTTTTATCATGATCACGTGGTTAATATTTCGTTAAATTGCAATTTTATATCCTACCTTTGACGCTCCAAATTACTGATAATGGCGGATATAAAAGAACAAATTCTTGAGACCTCCACCCGGTTATTTATGAAATACGGGTTGAGAAGTGTAACGATAGACGATATCTGCAATGAGCTCCGCATTTCAAAAAAAACCTTCTATAACTATTTCAGACAAAAAGAAGAGTTAATCGAAAGCATCATGGAGTCATATTGCGAACAGCATCAAAACGAACATAAGAAAAACCACTCATTTACGGATGATCCGTCGCTAAATGCAATAGATATAGTTGTAAAAGCATCTCAATTCTGGATAGATAAAGAAAACAAGGAGTCGATGACTTTCTTTTACGATTTAATGAAGTACTATCCTGAAATCAACACCAGGATGTATGCAAAAATGGACGAGGATGCCTTACTGTCGATTAAAAAATGGCTGCAAAATGGCATAGATGAAGGCATTATTCGTACAGACACAGACATTGACCTGCTATCCACCTATTTGAACAATCATTTTCGAAAAGGATTACCCGATCTTCTCAACAAACCCGGCACAGACATCGTAAAGACGTTTCAGTTCTTGCTGGATTGCTGCATACGCATCATCGTAAATGAAAATGGATACCAGTATTATCAGGAGAAATACAAGAATAATTATCCTCCGCTAAAAACAACGAAAACAACGAAAACAAAAAAAACACAGAAATAAATACATTTTACTAACGCATTCAACAACAACACAAATAATCTATGAGGACAAGAATCAGTTTATTATTACTCTTTGTCAGTGCTTTCGCTTACTATGGAAGGGCTCAGGAAAAGCTTTCGTTATCACTCGAAGATGCAAGGCTTCATGCTCAGCAATACAACCGAACCCTGAAAAATGCGGGATTGTCGGTGCAGGAAGCACAAAGCGCTTTGTGGGAAAGCATCTCGAAAGGTCTTCCACAGATTGAAGTGACCGGAGCTTATCAGAATTATCTTGGCGCATCTGCTAATTTTCAGGGCATGAAGATCCAGTTCGGACATTCAGGTTCTATTCAGACACAGGTGAGTCAATTGTTATTCAACGGTAGCTACTGGATTGGACTAGAACTTTCAAAATTGAGCCTGGAGATTGCCGTGACGTCGAAAAGGAAAACAGAGCAGGATGTAATACAACAAGTTACGACTTCCTACAATTCGATTTTAGTTTCAGAAAGGACAACCCAACTGCTCAGGCAGAACAAAGAAAATCTGCTGGACATCCAGAAGAGAACGCAAGCAACAGTGAATGCCGGAGCTGCCACACAGACAGATGCCGACCAGATTGCAGTACAGGTTTCGTCTGTCGACAACATGATTAAATCGAACGAACGTCAAACAGAACTGGCATACAACATGCTGCGTATTCAACTGGGAGTAAATGCGAGCACGACCATTGAGCTGAAAGACAGCCTCAACTCCCTGATGAATGAAGATAAAACATTCAAACTGCTGGGAGAGCAATTCGACATGAGCAAGAACCCCACCATGCAACTTACCGAAAAGCAGCTGGAATTATCGAAAAAGCAGGTTAATTTACAGAAAGCAAGCTGGTTGCCGACACTTTCGGGTTACTATAGCTATACATACAAGTATATCAAACCCACACTCGACTTATCGCCGAGCAGTGTTGTAGGTTTGCAGGCAAGCTGGCCGCTTTTCACCAGCGGAGGGACCTATTCCAAAGTGAAACAGGCAAAATTTCAGGTACAGGCCAACGAAAACAACCTCGCAGCTTTGAAAGATCAACTCATGGTTCAGGAAAAACAGGCACGTTTCAATCTGAGCAATGCACTCGACAAACTGAATACCCAGACCAAAAGCCTTGAAGTATCCAACAAAGTTTTTGCCGACATTTCGCGCAAGCACGATCACGGGATGGCCACAAGCCTCGATGTCACCACGGCATCCAACAACCTGCTTCAGGTGCAAACCAATTACGTCACCGCTCTATACGAAGTGCTGACAGCAAAAACAGACCTGGAACAATTACTCAACAAATTCTGAGAAAACAAGACAAATAATTAACTCTCAAATACAGACCAAATGATGACAAATTCATTTTGCACATTCCGTAAACGGAATTTTTTCACCGCAGCAATGGCCCTATCGCTTTTGATCGCCATGGTTGGCTGTTCGAAAGGAAAAACAGATACTGCTACTAAAAAACCGGAACTGGTACGAGTGGAGACACTTCAGAAACAGGTAATCAACAGAGACATGGAATTCTCCACATCGCTTGTAGCCAACGAAGAAGTGAACATCGCTCCTGCATCTCCCGGCAAAATCGAAAAGATATTTGTAAACGTAGGATCACGCGTAAAACAGGGTCAGTTAGTTGCTCAAATGGACCCAACGCAACTCAATACAACCCGTATACAGTTTGCAAACCTCAAAAACGATATGCAACGCCTTGAAGCTTTGCGTCAGGCTGGTACGGTTTCTCAACAGACTTACGACCAGACAAAAGTTCAATATGACCTGACCAAAGAAAACCTGGCATTCCTCGAAAAGAACGTCAACCTTCGGGCTACGATCAGCGGAATTATCTCCGCAAAGAACTTTGAGAACGGAGAACTCTATTCCGGTTCGCCGAGCGCCGCTACAGGAAAAGCTGCTATTGTCACTTTAGTACAAATCAATCCACTGAAAGCCAACCTGTTTGTGCCGGAAAGCTTTCTTCCTCAGTTAAAACAGGGTTCGAAAGTAAGTGTAAAATGCGACACCTATCCCGATCAGACCTTCGGTGCCCAGATTGCACGCATTTATCCGACAGTAGATGCTGCCACGCGTTCGGTTCAGGTAGAACTGAAGGTGAACAATGCCGGCGAAAAATTGAAACCCGGAATGTTCTGCCGATCTACTATCGACTTCGGAAAAGTTGAAGCGCTAGTAGTTCCGTCTCAGGCAGTATTGCGTATGCAAGGCTCTAACGAACGATATGTATTCCTGGAAAACAATGGTAAAGCCAAACGCATTGTCGTTGCTCTCGGAAAACGCTTTGACGACCAGACAGAAATAATTTCCAACCAGTTGAATGAAGGAGACAAGTTGATTGTCACCGGTCAAAACCGACTGATTGACGGTGTTGCCGTAACAGTGGTGAAATAATGCCGGAAATCACGAAACAGATTAAAAAACAACCATGAGTATATATAAATCAGCAGTAAACAACCCGATCAAGACAACACTGGTGTTCGTCGCCGTTATGATCTTCGGGTTGTATTCGCTCTCAAGGCTGCCCATTGACTTTTATCCGAAAATGGACCTGCCTATGATATCGGTGGTGACGACCTATTCGGGAGCCAATGCCGCCGATGTGGAGACCAACGTAACAAAACCCCTCGAAGATGCATTGAACAGTATTCAGGGGCTCAAAGAATTAACATCCACCTCTCAGGATAACAGTTCGATTATTACACTGCAATTTGAGTGGGGCGTCAACCTTGACGAATCGATGAACGACATCCGTGGAGCTATCGATATGGCTCTGAGCCGACTGCCCGATGGCGTGGAACGCCCTTCGGTGGTAAAATTCAGCACCAGCAGTATGCCGATTCTGATGTACACCATCACGGCCAACGAAAGTTACCCCGGCTTGTCGAAACTCATTACAGAAAAGATCATCAACCCACTGAACCGTGTGGATGGGATCGGTTCTGCAGCAATGACGGGAGATCCTAAACGAAAAATTTATATCGACATAGACCCGAACCGTCTGGATGCTTACCATATTTCGCTGGAGCAGATTGGCAATGCCATTGCAGCCGAAAACCTGAATATGCCTTCGGGAAATATCAAGATGGGCGCAACCGATTATCAGTTGCGTGTCGAAGGTGAGTTTAAGGAGAGCAATCAGGTGAAGAACATCGTTGTGGGAACATCGGCCGGTACGCCCATTTATCTCCGCGATGTAGCTCAGGTACGCGATACACTGAAAGACGTGACCCTGGAACAAAAAACGAACGGGAAAAACAGTATTCAGCTGTATGTGATGAAACGTTCGGGAGCTAACACCGTAGCGGTAGGCCGCGATGTAAAGAAGATGCTGGAAGAGATAAAACCGACACTACCTCCCGACATCCAGATTCACGAAATATTCGATTCGTCAACCTTTATCAAGGGCTCGGTATCCAACCTGTCAGACACCCTTTTGTTCGCATTATTATTTGTGGCCGGTGTGGTATTCTTCTTCCTCGGTCGCTGGCGTGCAACTATCATCATTTTGCTGACCATTCCTATTTCGTTGGTTTCGGCGTTGATCTATCTGGCAGTGACCGACAACTCGCTAAACATCATTTCGCTGGCATCTATGTCGATGGCTATCGGTATGGTGGTGGACGATGCCATTGTGGTCCTCGAAAATATCACCAAGCACATCGAACGGGGAAGCAGTCCGCGCGAAGCTGCCATTTACGCGACCAACGAAGTATGGCTGGCCGTTATCATGGCAACGCTGGTAGTTGTCGCCGTATTTATGCCGCTGACCTTTGTTTCGGGAATTACCGGAGTAATCTTCAACCAGCTCGGATGGATCGTTTCGATCACCGTTGCCGTATCGACGGTAGCTGCGGTAACCATTACACCAATGCTCGCCGCCCGGTTCATGAAAGAACGCGAGAAAAAGGAGAATCCGAAGAAATACAGTTACGATGCAACCATCGGAAAGTGGCTCGACAATCTTGACCATTGGTATGAAAGAGTATTGCATTGGGCGCTGCAAAACAAACTGAAAGTAATCCTAGGTTCGGCCGCCATCTTTATCGGATCGTTATTTCTGGCTCCATTGGTTGCCACCGACTTTATGTCACAAAACGATGAAAGCCGTTTGACCATCAAGGCAGAACTGGCTCCCGGAACCCGCATGGAGATAAGTGCACAAACGGCCCGAAAAATCGAAAAGGTGCTTCAACAGAAGGTTCCTGAAGTAGAACTTATCAGCACCTCGTGCGGTGCCGACGACCAGGGCGGTATGTCATCCATATTCCTGGGATCGGCTTCGAGCAACACCATCAACATGACGCTGAAGCTGAAGCCTATAGAACAACGGAAACGCTCCGATGTTCAAATCTCGGAATCAATTCGTCCCGAACTGGCGAAATTTCCTGAGATCGTCAATTATCAGATCACCCGAAGCGACCTTGCCACCGGTAGCTCAACGTTCGATATCGAAGTCTACGGTTACGACTTTGCTTCAACCAACATGCTGGCACAGCAGATCAAAAACAGCGTGACGGGGTTAAAAGGGGTACGTGATGTACAGATCAGCCGCAAAGAAGACCGTCCGGAACTGGAAGTGGTTCTTGACCGCGAAAAGCTGGCGCTGAACGGACTCAACAGCGCAACCGTATCGAATGCTATCCGCAACCGTATGAGCGGTTTGACGGCAAGTAAATTCCGCGAAGACGGCGATGAATTCGATATTATCGTGCGATTGCAGGAACAGTACCGGAACTCAGTAAACCTGCTTGAAGAGGTATCGGTTCCCACTCCCTCCGGAAAGTTTGTAAAACTGAAAGAGATCGGAACGGTGAAGGAATACTGGTCACCGCCGAACATTGAGCATAAGCGCAAACAACGTATTGTGACGGTTTCCATCACTCCTGTAGATGTGTCGCTTACTGACCTTGCTGCTGATGTAAAAGATAAACTTGCAAAGCTCAACATCCCTTCCGATGTTCAAATCGTGCTGGGTGGTGTTTATAAGGATCAACAGGAATCGTACCAGAACCTTGGGTTGCTAGCTTTGCTAGTGCTCTTGTTGGTGTTCATCGTAATGGCATCGCAGTTCGAGTCATTCTCCAAACCGTTTGCCATCATGTTCTCCATTCCGTTTGCATTCACCGGCGTTATCATTGCGCTGTTACTCACCGGAACGACGCTGAGCGTTGTTGCTCTGCTGGGAGCCGTGCTGCTGATCGGGATTGTAGTGAAAAACGGTATCGTGTTGATCGACTTCGTGAACCTTCTCCGCGACAGAGGTTTGCCGTTGAACGAAGCTATCGCCGCCGGTGGACGTTCGAGGTTACGTCCTGTATTGATGACCGCTTCGGCAACATTCCTGGGCATGGTACCTATGGCGCTGAGTGTGGGTGATGGTGCTGAAACATGGACCCCGATGGGTATTACCGTTATCGGTGGGTTGGTATTCTCCACCGTGGTTACCATGATTATCGTGCCTGTAATGTATGCCCTCTTCTCCCGTCGTGGCGAACGCGACAAAGAAGGACTTGTACGCAAGCAGTTCCATTTTATGGACGAAAATAACAAATGAAAATGATTTGAGAATTTGAGGATGTGTATATTAAATTTCACATTCTCAAATCCTCCAATCTTTAATAAAGATATAAAATGAAAGCAGTATTTATAGTATTCAATCAGGCCAATACGGAACGTATCACCTACATGCTCGACAAACTCGAGATAAAAGGTTTCACCTGGTGGGAAAACGTTCAGGGACGCGGTACAGTAGACGGAGAGCCGAGGCACGGTACACATACCTGGCCGGAAATGAACTCATCGGTGCTTACCATGGTGGATGACGACAAGGTGGAACCGATTTTGAAAACAATAAAAAAAATTGACGAAATCAATAAAGAGATAGGTATCCGGGCGTTTGTCTGGAGCGTGGAAGCTACCTATTAAGCTTGTTTATTAACCTGTTAACCTTACATCTTATGCTTACTTACCGAAGAGGACTAACATTCGTGTTAGCATTAGCAATCGCGACCATCGCTTTGTCAGCTCAGGTTTTTCAAAACGCGCAACTGACTATTTCAAAGCTGAAAGAACATGTATGGATTGGTGAGACATCCGACAATTGTACCATGTATATCATTGAAGGGACAAAAAAAGCCTTACTGATTGACACCGGAATGAGATGTGACTCACTGGACAAGATTGTCAGGAAAATCACTAACAAACCCCTGGAAGTGGTACTCACCCATGGGCACAACGACCATGCAGGAAATATTGGTTATTTTGGTTCTGTGTTTATGCACAAAGCCGACTTGTTTATGGTACAAGGTTACAAGGGAAAAATCAATTTTGTGGACGAAGGGTATGTGTTCGATCTGGGAGACCGGAAAATTGAAGTATGCTATACCCCGGCTCACACTCCAGGCTCCATCATTCTGCTCGACCGTGCCAATGGCGACTGCTATTCCGGCGATGCTTTCGGCTCGAATCAGGTGTGGTTGCAACTACAGCCATTATCGCCCATCACCGATTACATCAAGGCCTGCAAACGAATGCTGACCCTCATCGACAACGGTATTCCACGCATCTATTGCGGACACTACGTTTATCTTAAAAAACCGATTGGCAAAGAGTATATGACCAAGATGCTGACGCTGGCCGAAGAGCTGAAAAACGGAACGGCAAAAGACATCAAGCCATTCCGGTCGGATGCACCACTTGCCGGATACCACGGCCCACTGATTGCCAGCAAAGAGGATATTGCCATCGTGTATGACCCTGAAATTTTGAAATAATACACTATTATACCAGCCAATAGAACAGAGGCGGCAACTTTAAAGTTGCCGCCTCTGTTTTTTATGTTTGAGCGCATTTATTTTCTGTGGGGATTAGAGTTTGTTGCATCAGACAAAAATAATATTAACTAAAAAGCGCTCTCTTTGAAAACAAATTTGTAGATTTGAAGCGAAAATAGTCAACATCTCACTAAACCTGATCATAATCATCATTTTAGTTGCTTTTATATTGTTAGTGCTTGCTGCTGTTGCAATGCAGGACAGAGCAAAACAACCAGTGAAAATTGAAGTTACTGACTCAATTCATAAAAATTTAAATGCCGATGAAAACAAAAATTTTATTGTTGATTTTATTTTGTTTATCTATTAATCAGATAAAGTCCCAAACCTTTGAGATTCCTAAAAATGTTGTATTATCAGCAAAAGAGGATTATGCAAAGTATGAGAAGGAGATAATTGCTTGTGTAAATTGGTTGGAAAATTCCCCTTTAGATAAGGATGTTAGCAAGAGAAAAGAAGCAAATGTCTTTTTCATGAAATGGTTGACAGGAAGTCCTACCGTTTCTATAAATCTTAACGCTGATTACATCATAAAGTACACGGAAAAAAATCCAGATTTATTGTTGATTTTTATGGCTGGTTGGACAAGATATTCGTTAGAAAATAATTACAGCAATGATCAAATGAAAGGATATTACGAAGGTTTCAAAAGTATGATTAGCGTATATAAAAGAGGCATAGGAATACAAAAAGAAAAAAATATGGAAAAACTAATCAAAATATACGATGAGGGCCAATTAGAAGATTGGATAACAAAGAATTTAAAGAAATAGCCGGGAATAACATACGCCTATGTCCATTGGCTGGCTGGCCCGTTTTGACGGGGTTAACTATGCATTCCGGCAGTCCCGAAAGGATTCGGGAGCTCCCGCATTAGCTTCGCTGATTTGCAATTCACCTTGTCGCTGTGCTACAGTGAACGCTCAAGTAAGCCACCAAATACCCATAGCCTCGGTCGTTATGCACAAGCTTAAAAAAACAACACAATAATGGAAAACTACCTCTTTAACATATTTTGGATAACCATAGCCGCGGGACTATTGGGAGGTCTCATTAACGTTCTTCTTCTAGACAATGAAAAGGATTTAAGCCGGTTGAAATTTTTTAGAAGCACAATAATTGGAATAGGTGCGTCCTTCGTAGTTCCACTATTCCTCCAGACAATTTCAAGTGACTTAATAAATCAATGTAAAGACGATGCAAAATACTATTTTATATACGCAGGATTCTGTTTGATAGCTTCTATTTTCTCAAGACGATTTTTAAATACTGTTGCCGACAGAGTAATCAAACAAGCAGAACAAGCTGAGAAAAAGGCAGAACAAGCTGTAAATATTGCGACAGATAAAGGTGATAAAGTTCAAGCGTTTGTAGACAAGAACACTGAGCCTGACGAAGAAATTGAATTTACCGACTTAGACATTAAAACTGTTGAGTCCGACCTAAACGATAAAGTTAGAGATGACGTTAAAGGAATACTTTCAGCAATTAAAAAGAGTAAATACACATATAGAACAGCCAAAGGCATATCCAAGGAAATTAATTCGGAACAAAAAATTGTGGAGATGATTTTGGAAGAATTAGAAGAACAAGAAATGGTGAAAAAATTCACAAATGACGAAACCAAAAAGGTTCTTTGGACTCTAACTGAAAAGGGAAATAAATTTAAAATTCACGACTAATGAATAGAAAGCCTGTGCATAACAGGCATTTGGCTCAATGGCGGGTGGCCAGGTTAATTGAATATTCTACCTCCCCCGGCTGGCGCAGGTTTAGCGGTAGCGTAACCTGTGCCCACACCAAGCTAAGCTGGAAACAGAAATATTAATTTGTTCGGCACACCGTATGGTTTTGGCACGCATTGCAAATCCGATGGAATAGAAAGCCAAACATCTTTTCTTGCATAAACAAAAATAGAGCAATAGCTTTTATGCTATCGCTCTATTTTTGTTTATGTTTCTTTGGTGTCCTGTCGGATTAAGCTCCGCCTTCTGTTAATAGCAAATCTGCTGATACAAAACCTACTTTGAAATGGATTTTGCGTTCATTACGCGAACACCCCTGATGCCGCACGATACGCTGCGCTAATCGTCCGGCAAAACCAAGCGATAGAAGCTATTAAACAGAAGTCGTATGGCAAATCTGTCGCGACGGAGAGAATAAGGCTACTATTCTCCGATGCTCAAGTTTCTTTTGAAAAAGCTTCTCAGTAAAGCTATTTTTGCAATTGGAAACTGATATTGGTATACTCCATTAATTCTATCAGATTGCCATCGGCATCAGAAATCCAGGCTTGTTTTGAATTGTCTTTGCCCACGGAAATAGCTGATATTTCCCACTTTTTTGCTTCAATTTGCTTTTTGAACGATTCCAGACCGACAACTTCCAGACAAAAATGGCGAAAATAGCTCCCATGTTTAAGGACAGTATCGTTACCTCCCCATTCGGCGATAGCCATTACTTTGTCGAATATTTCAATAAAGGTGCCGTTACCACATTCGAAATAATACCCGAAATCTATACCGGCCTGATTTTTAAGTGTAAACTTAACTTTCAAGCCTAAAATTTCTTCGTAAAAGTATCGCATACCTTTTACATTGTCGGTAAAGAAACAGGTGTGTGCTAATTGTCTTATCATATTCTTTTTTTTACAAGATTACGTATGTGTGATGGAATTGAGCGTAGATAAACTGCTTGTTTTTATTTTTGTATAGTCCTGAAATAGTGTTACCACTGCCGCCGCACAAGTCCCCGTGTGCAGCCACTCCCTGCCGTACTGATTTTACATTCCAAAATTATCAACGAATCATTTCCTTAGTTGTCTCTTACCCGCGCGAGGAACTCGCACAGGAGCCGGGCATCAAAGTTCTTAATTTTAAGCTATAACACCAAGTTATCACTATTTTTTTTCGCAAAACAGCATGCAAGAGAATAACCGGAGAGAAAGAAAAAAGACGGTTACCGGGCGTAGCCAGCCATTCCGACACAAAGCTCCGCGCTACGGCAGTCTGCTTTTATACTGCCGTCGCGGCTGCGTACGCATCGATCCGATTGCTGCCTAAACAAAAATCCGTACCTTTGCATTGTTAAAAAAACAGGACATGGATATTGAACAATTATACCAACGTTTTGCCGTGTGCACATCGGTAACTACCGACAGTCGCAATTGCCCCGAAGGGTCGCTGTTTGTTGCCCTGAAAGGGGAAAGTTTCGATGGCAATAAATTCGCCCTTTCATCGCTCGAAAAAGGGTGCCGTTATGCCGTGGTGGATGACCCGCAATATGCTATCGACGGACGTTTTCTTTTGGTGAACGATTGTCTGGAAGCCTTGCAGCAACTGGCAAAAGAGCATCGCCTCCGTCTGGGCACGCCCATTGTGGGTATTACCGGCACCAACGGAAAGACAACCACAAAAGAGCTCATCGCTGCAGTTCTCTCCAAAAAATACAATACGCTCTTTACGCAGGGCAATCTCAACAACCATATCGGAGTGCCCTTGACGTTGCTCGGGCTCAAACCCGAACACGAAATGGCTGTGGTGGAGATGGGGGCCAATCACCCCGGTGAAATCAAGACTTTGGCCAATATTGCCTGTCCTGATTTTGGCATCATCACCAATGTCGGCAAGGCCCACCTCGAAGGTTTCGGCTCGTTTGAAGGAGTGATCCGCACCAAAGGAGAACTCTACGATTATATCCGTGAAAACAGAGGCTCTCTGTTTGTCAACCTTGATAATCCCATTTTGAACGACCTTTCTGCAACAATTACTCGCGAGGGTTATGCGCTTTCGTCCGAAGAGGCCGTTGTAAAGGGGCGCATTATCTCCGACGGGCCTTTCCTGAAACTGGCCTGGAAGCATAGCGAAGAAGCGACCGAATACCCGGTGAATACGAACCTGATTGGTGAGTACAATGCCGAAAATGTGCTGGCGGCCATCTGCATCGGTTCGCATTTCGGGGTTACTCCCGAAGAGATCAATGAGGCTCTTGAAACTTACCAGCCTACCAATAACCGTTCTCAGTTCAAAAAGACAGACAAAAACGAACTGATTATCGATGCTTACAATGCCAATCCCACCAGCATGAATGCTTCGGTGACAAATTTCAAACACATGCACGCCGATAAGAAAGCCGTCATTCTTGGCGATATGTTCGAACTTGGCGACCAGTCGGAAGAAGAGCATGCAAAAATCGTAGCTTTATTGAAAGAGTGCGGTTTCGACAAGGTTATTCTTGTGGGCGAACGCTTTGGAGCCATTCCATCGGATTTTATAAAGTTTGCCGAAACGGCTTCACTGATGGAATACCTGGAACAAAATCCGATAAACGGTTATACTGTCCTTGTGAAAGGGTCTCACGGCATGCGTCTCGATAAATGCGTCGAGCAATTATAAATGATGAATTGTTTGAAACTTGTCCAACCTTTCAGGTTGTATGTGGATTGAGGACGATATTCACACAGGTCACAGACCTGCGGTTATGAAGATAGGGCTTTTCAAGCCGTTAGGTAAAATGTCATATACTCGTAAATTATTAAATATTAATGCGAATCAGGAGTTGGAATAATTACTAAACATCCGATCATCAACTTGACCGTAGGTCATACATGTCAATAGAAAATGTAATTTCCGCATTAATGCAACCCCGTATGGGGTTGAACTTTGGTACGAAATTTATTTTTTATTGATATATAAGTCCTAACGGACTATTTTCAACTCCTGATTCGCATTGCTAATTGAAAGAAATGGACGTTATCGAAGAATATATCCTTCAACATATGGATCCCGAAGATGAGTTGTTGTCACGGCTGTTTCGTGAAACTCACCTGACGCAAATCAACCCCCGAATGGCCTCGGGACACATACAGGGACGTATACTCACCATGTTGTGTCGTATGCTGAAACCGAAACGTATTCTGGAACTGGGTACTTTTACCGGCTATTCGGCATTGTGTATGGCCGAAGCTCTGCCGGATGACGGAGAACTGCATACCGTGGAAATGGACGATGAAATGGAGCCGTTTATCATGAAATATTTCAGGCAGTCTCCGCATGGAGGTAAAATAAAACTTCACATCGGCGACACACTTCAGGTGATTCCAACGTTAACGGGAACTTTTGATCTGGTGTTTATGGATGCCGATAAGCGGCAATATGTGGAAGACTATGAAGCCGTTTTGCCCCTGGTACCTTCGGGCGGCTTTATTTTTGCCGATAACACCCTTTGGAGCGGCAAAGTGCTTCACGAGCCCGCTTCGGGTGATAAACAGACAGCCGGAATACGCCGGTTCAACGATTATATAGCAGCCGATACGAGAGTGGAAAAAGTAATTCTCCCGATTCGTGACGGAATGACCATACTGATGAAAAAATGAAATTAATTTGAGAATATCGAAAGAGAGTATAATCAACAAGAAATTTCATTCTCAAATTTTCAAATTGCCACATCTTCAAATTGATTTTATGTCCCGCAACCTGATATTGTTTACTATCCTGATTCTCCTTTGCCTGATTCTGACGCTGGCCGATATTGCATTTGGCAGTGTTTCGGTGTCTCCCGGCAACCTGTGGCAGGCATTTGTGCATCCACAGGCGGATTCGCTGTACACCAATATCGTTTTTGATTTTCGTCTTCCCAAAGCTTTGACCGCAATCCTTTGCGGAGCTTCCCTCTCTGTAGCAGGCTTGCTTATGCAGACTCTTTTTCGTAATCCGCTGGCAGGGCCCGATGTACTCGGAATCAGTTCAGGTGCCAGTATGGGTGTTGCCCTTTACGTGATGGCGGCATCGTGGTGGTCAGCTTCTTTGCTGCAAAGCAGTTGGGGGATGGTAGGTGCCGCTGTGATCGGAGCCTTGCTGGTGTTAATGCTTACATTGGGGGTCGCTACGCGTATCCGACAGTCGGTCACCTTGCTGATTGTCGGTTTGATGTTTGCCAGCGTGGCGGGAGCGGTAGTCAGTATTTTGCAGAATTTCAGTAATCCCGATGCGGTAAAACTCTTTGTGGTGTGGACTTTCGGAAGTTTGAGCGCCGTTACCTGGACCCAAATGGAACTTTTATTGCCGATCATAGTATTGGGTTTGATTTTTGCGTTCTTCCTGCAAAAAAGTCTCAATGCAATGTTACTTGGAGATCATTATGCCCGCGGACTGGGTATTCCGGTTACGGCTATCAGGGTGATGATTATTCTGATAACAGGCGTTTTGGCTGGAACAATCACCGCGTTTGCAGGTCCGATAGCATTTATCGGAGTGGCAGTTCCCCACCTTGCAAGAGGAATATTCGGAACATCCAATCACCGGATTGCCATACCGGCAACGATATTGTGCGGTGCCGCGCTGTTATTGCTTTGTGATGTTATTTCGCAACAAACCACATATCCCTTGCCACTGAATGCCGTTAGTGCGCTGTTTGGTGCTCCTATGATTATCTGGATTGTTTTAAAGCAACGATAATGGAATTGACAGAAACTACATATTCTCCTCTCCGCACCAGTAACCTTGCCATCGGATATAGCCGTGGAAGCCGCCTTAACGTGGTTCAGCAGCATCTCGATCTGGAGCTTTTATCCGGTGAAATGGTGTGTATGATCGGGCCGAATGGTTGTGGAAAGTCTACCTTGTTGCGAACGTTGGCCGGACTCCAACGTCCGATTACCGGATCGATACTGGTGGATGGCAAAAATATGGAAACGCTTTCCGCGCAGGATCGTGCTGAGTCGTTGGCCCTGACGCTGACCGACAGAGTGGAGGTGGATAAGATGTCAGTTTATGAGATTGTTGCGATGGGCAGGTATCCATACACCAACCGTTTTGGAAGACTTACGGAAGAAGATAGAACGATTGTTGCCGAAGCGCTTGCCCAGGTTCATCTGGAAGAAAAGGCGCAACGTTATATCAGCGAGTTGTCGGATGGCGAACGTCAGAGGGCGATGATTGCCAAAGTGCTTGCTCAGTCCACGCCATTGCTCTTTTTTGATGAACCCACCGCTCATCTCGACCTCCCTAATCGGGTATCGATAATGCTGCTGTTGGCTCAACTTGCCAAAACAACCGGCAAATCGATACTTTTATCCACACACGAACTTGAACTGGCGATGCAGGTGGCCGACAAACTTTGGCTGATGAGTGATCGTGGCGTGCAGGTAGGAACTACCGACCAGCTAATTGCTGACGGAAGCTTCGAAAACGTATTCAGAAGCAATCAGTTTTCTTTCAATGCCGAAACCGGACGGTTTATTATTAATAAGCCTTCCTGAATCAATTAGATCGTTGTCGAAAATTTCAAAAACGGACGATTCTTGTTGCCTCCTCATTTGTTTTTTTTCATCGGACAAATCCATTCTAATTCTGCAAGACCAAGATACATGAAAATAAAGCAGGATTATTTTTATAATCTTTGGTGAAACCAGACCCGAAGGGATAGACAAAAAATACCAAACTGACGGAAAGCTGTTTGAGTGAGTAGGCCAACTATAGAAGTTTATTAATGAGGAAATATTTCATGGCCGAGCGAACGAGTTCTTTCCGTCAATGTTTTTGCTTACTTTTTGCACCAAAAAGTAAGGCCTGCCGCAGGCAAAGAACAAATTAATTTCAACGCTTCAAAGTTGAAGCAAGAATAGAAGCCCATTTCCAAACTTTCAACTTGGTTATTGTCTTGCTCTGACGTATAAAGAAACGCCAATTATCATGAAGATAATATTGGGAAGCCAAACGGCTAACATTGGAGGTAAACTGCCGTTGGCAGCAAAGGTTGCCGAAACGGTGTTGAAAAGGATATAGAGAGCACTGAGCGCAATTCCGATACCAATTTGCAGACCTATTCCACCCCGAACTTTTCTCGATGAAAGCGACACTCCGATCAGCGTCAGGATAAATGCCGCCAAAGGATTGGCAAAGCGCCGGTAATATTCCACCTGAAAGGCGCCGGTATTCCCTACACCTCTGTTTTTCTGGCGACTGATATATCCTGCAAGCGCACCATTGGTCATTTGAGGAGCTTCGCGCGATGTGAGGAAAAAGTCGGCTGGCTGCATTTTGATCACAGTGTCCATTTTTGCACCACGCCGGATATCCTCTTTCAAACCCTTGAAGTCTCTGATAAGATAATTCTTGGCAGTCCAATGGTATCCCGATTTCCAACAGATGCTGTCGGCTGTCATACGTGATACAAGCGTTTTTCCTTCAAATTTATCGAGCGAAAAACGACATCCTGCATTCGTCGGTTCCTCATATCGTTCTATATAGGCCACAACGCCTTTGTCTACCTGCATCTGAATGTTGTGCGCGTTGTCGTTCATTACCGGTTTTACATACGTCGCTTCAAATTTTAGCCGCACCTGATTGGCCGGAGGAATAATGTATCCGCTCAGAATAAAGGTAAGCAAGGCAATGATTAATGCTGAAAGAAAATAAGGGTACATCATCCTTTTGAAACTGACTCCACTCGACAAAATGGCGATGATTTCGGTGTTTTCAGCCAGTTTTGAAGTAAAAAAGATAACCGCTATAAATGTGAACAGCGGACTGAAAAGGTTGATGAAATAAGGGATGAAGTTGAGGTAATAGCTGAAAATAATGGCTTTCAAAGGCGCATGGTGATCGTAAAAGTTATCCATTTTCTCGCTGGTATCAATAACGATAACGATGCTAATAATCAGGATTATGGAAAAGAAATAGGTGCCGATAAATTTACCAATAATATATCTATCGATTTTCTTGATATTACGAAGTTCCAACAGCTCTTGCTTAAACTCTTTTCCCGATTTGGGCAGTTTGGCGTAGAGTTGTTGAATGGTGGATATGATGTTTGCGACAGAGGGAACCTTCATGATGAACAGTAGTTCTTATATAGTGACTGATGAGAGACTGAAACTTTCTTTGATGCGATATTTGTTGTTAACTAATTCAACACGGCAGCACTCAGTGTAGGCGTCATGCTCGAAAAACAGGATCTGATTTTTGGTTGCCGCTTCAGCCAACAACTGTTCCTTGTCCTGCATAGAAGTGATAGGGAACGTATCGAACGCCGATACCCATGCCAGCGGAAGATTTGCTGCCATCGGGATAACATCTCCAACATAGACGAAAGTTTCGTTGGAAGTGAAAACATAGGGCACCAGCTGACCGGCGGTATGTCCGTTCATTATTTTTACCAGTACCTCATCGCAAATCCGGGTGTCAGTTTCAACAAGTTTCAACTTTCCGGCATCGGCTACAGGCATCATATTTTCTTTGAAATAAGAATCGCCTTCACGAACGTTAGGATTCAGAAAATTTTCCCATTGATCTTTTCCCACCCAAACATCGGCATTGGGGAATGTCAGTTCGTAGCCGGTTTTATCGTTGTTAAAACGGGTATTACCCCCGCAGTGATCGAAATGCAGGTGCGTCATCACCACATCCGTGATATCCGAACAGCGGTAACCCAGCTTTTCAAGCTCGGTGTCAAAATCGATTACACCCTGAAATCCGTAATATTTGAGATATTGCAGCTGTTTATCTCCTGTTCCGCTGTCAATAAGAATCTTTTTTTTGCCTGTATCAATCAATAACAAGCGCATAGCAAGCTTGCAAAAATTATCGTCGTCGCAGGGGTAACGTTTTTGCCAGACGCGTTTTGGGACCACTCCAAAAATTGCTCCGCCATCGCATTGAAAAAAACCTGCTTCTATTTTAGCAATCTTCATAAAATCGTTGTAATTTTGCGGCGAAATTAGAAAGAATAGTTAGAACCGCAAAATATAGCTGATAATCAATTACAAATATTCAGATGTTATAACTTATCAGGCTAAAATCAGCGCTATTTACGCGGTTATGTCTCTTAACAACTAATCAGAATTTAATTAGAATGATCTTCTGATTGTGTAGGAATAACGAAAAGGTATAGGCAAAATTATATGAAGCGTCTTCACTTTATTGCAATTGGCGGAGCGGCAATGCACAATTTAGCTATTGCTGTCAGCAAAAAACCGGATCATGTGGTTACCGGCTCCGACGACGAAATCTTCGAACCTTCCAGAAGCAGGCTTGAGGCTGCAGGACTTTTACCTCCTCAGATCGGATGGTTTCCTGAAAAAATCACTAAAGAGTTGACTGCTGTCATTGTTGGAATGCATGCCCGTGCGGATAATCCCGAATTACTCAGGGCAAAAGAGCTGGGCATCGATGTTTACTCTTTCCCCGAATATCTTTATCACCAAACCAGAAAAAAAATACGTGTTGTAGTTGGCGGTAGTCATGGCAAAACCACGACGACGGCTATTATTCTGCACGTACTTAAAAAGCTGAATCGTGCTGCCGATTATATGGTAGGAGCGCAGATTGAAGGCTTTGATACAATGGTGAAATTTTCGTATGATTCTCAACTGGCTGTTTTCGAAGGTGACGAATACCTTACATCTCCCATTGACCCGCGTCCAAAGTTTCATCTTTATCGTCCGCATATTGCTTTGCTTACCGGCATAGCATGGGATCATATCAACGTGTTCCCTACGTTTGAAAATTACGTAGAACAGTTTAAGATTTTCACCGATCAAATTGAGCGTGACGGTCGTCTTATCTATTTTGAAGGCGACGAACAACTGCGCGAAATAGCAGAAAAAGTGCGCCCCGATATCGTAACTATTCCGTACAATACGCCGGAATATGTGATTGAGCATGGCGTTACAAGCATCATCTACAAGGGCGAGAAATATCCCTTGTGTGTATTTGGAGAACACAACCTTCAGAATATTCAGGGAGCCAGGATGGTATGTAAGCAGCTTGGTGTAAAAGAAACCGAGTTCCTTCAGGCAATTGCCGATTTCGGAGGTGCATCCAATCGGTTGCAGAAAGTAGCGGAGACAGCCGTTTCCGTGGCATTTAAAGATTTTGCTCATTCTCCATCAAAACTCAGGGCAACCGTCAGTGCGGTAAAGGAACAATATTCCGACCGTCAGGTGGTGGCTTGTATGGAGTTGCATACATTTAGCAGCCTTCAGGAGAATTTTCTTCCTCAATATAAAGGCTGTATGGATAAAGCAGATGTGGCTTATGTCTACTTTAATCCCGAAGTAATTGAACATAAACGCTTGCAACCGATTACGGTCGATCAGGTAAAAGAAGCATTCGGAAGAGAAGATCTGGTGGTGTTTACAGATGCAGGCCAACTGGTAGCCCGTCTGCGGGAAATCAATTTTGAAGGGAAAGCATTGCTGATGATGTCGTCGGGCAACTTTTCCGGGCTTGATATTATAGCTTTTGAGAAAGAGCTTTTGGGAGCTTAACCCCTGCAGGACGAGGTTGTTCTGCATTAAATATTGTGTGAGTATGGCCAACGATAAACAATTGCAATTTGACAGGCGATACATGCAAATGGCGCAAATCTGGGCTCAGAATTCATATTGTGAGCGCCGAAAAGTAGGAGCTTTGATTGTGCGCGAAAATATGATTATTTCTGACGGGTATAACGGAACCCCTTCCGGTTTCCCGAATCAGTGCGAGGACGAAACTAATAAGTCGTTCCCTTACGTGCTTCATGCCGAAGCAAATGCCATCACTAAGGTCGCCCGATCTAACAACAGCAGTGACGGCGCCACCCTCTATGTTACCGCTTCCCCCTGCATAGAGTGCGCAAAACTCATTATTCAGTCAGGAATCAAACGGGTTGTTTACGGAGAAGAGTATCGTCTGCCCGACGGTATTAATCTGCTGAAACAAGCCGGAATAAAAGTCGATTTTATCGATGCTCATACATCCGAACAATGAAACCGGTCTCATTATCCATGACAAGTTTCGTACGATATTTATAAACATCATTTCCGAATGAAAACCTGGAAAAAAATAGTATTCCCTTTTGCCCTTGCCTTGACAATGGCTGTTGGAATCATCATTGGCAATTTTTTTGCCATGCGAAGCAATATCGGCGCCACTTTGGGTTTGTTCCGTTCCCTGGGGCTCGATAAAAACAAAGTTTCGCAAGCCATCAATCTGATAGCGACCCGCTATGTCGATTCGGTAGATGTCAATACGCTTACCGATAATGCAATGAGTGATCTGTTGGCTACCCTCGATCCCCATTCAGTTTATATCCCTGCTAAAGATTTGCAATCTACCAACGAACAGCTGGAAGGTAGTTTCAGTGGTGTCGGGATAGAGTTCAATATACAGCGGGATACGATTCTTGTCGTATCGGTTATTTCCGGGGGGCCTGCCGAGAAAGCCGGAGTGTTGGCCGGCGACCGCATCGTGAATGTCAACGACTCAGCTTTTGTCGGCAAAAGCATCAATAACGACCGCGTGATGCATAAACTGAGAGGAGCCAGGGGCACTGTTGTCAAACTCGGGATAAAAAGAGCCAGACGCCGCAAAATACTTGATTATGCCATCACAAGAGGCGATGTGCCCGTTACCAGTGTAGAGGCATCATACATCATCGCTCCTAAAACAGGATATATTAAAGTCAGTAAATTCGGTGATACCACCTATTCGGAATTCCTGACGGCTTTAGCGAAAATCAGGAATCAGGGCGCTAACCGTTTGATTATTGACCTGCGGGGAAATACCGGTGGCTTTATGGAAGCTGCGGTTAAGATGGTGAACGAATTCCTGCCTAAGGATCAACTGATCGTTTATGCAGCAGGACGGGCTTATCCCCGCACTGATTTTTACTCCGATGGTCGAGGATCGTTCCCCAATATGAAAATTGCCGTATTGATGGACGAATGGTCGGCCTCAGCTTCCGAAATCTTTGCAGGTGCCATTCAGGATAACGACCGGGGGCTGATTATAGGGCTTCGTTCGTTTGGAAAAGGTCTGGTTCAGCAGCCGTTCGAATTTTCGGATCATTCGGCTGTTCGTCTGACCATTGCCCGCTATTATTCTCCTTCGGGACGTTGCATCCAGAAGCCGTATCAACGGGGGAAGGATCAGAATTATGAGCGCGACTTCGTTAATCGTTACCTGCACGGAGAGTTTTTCTCAAAAGATAGTATTAAGATCCAGAGCAAGGAAAAATTCAAAACCCGCGGAGGCCGCATCGTTTATGGCGGAGGCGGCATTGTTCCTGACATCTTTGTGCCTCTTGACACCATCGGCGTCACACCGTATTACCGCCGCTTGTTCGATAGCGGAGCTTTGTTCCAGTTTGCCGTTCATTATTCGGATCAACACAGGGAAAAACTGAAGACATTCAATAACTGGAAGGCAATGGATGAGTATTTGAGTCGTCAACCGCTGGCAAACATGTTGGCCGCCTATGCCGAAGGTAAAGATGTTCCTAAACATTATTACTATTTCATGATCTCTCACCAGCTTATTTCACAACAGGTGAAAGCTTATATCATACGTAATATGTTTGGAGACGAAGGTTTCTATTCCTCTCTTAACCAGAATGATGTCACGGTAAAACGGGCAATTCAGGCTTTGCAGAGATAGTTGGATAAAAGCAAGTTGATAACATTGTTTTGGTATTCAGAAGCTTCTTCTGTGAATTATATTAACATTTTACACTCTATGTGTTTTTGTAGAGCTCTGAAAAATAGTTTTGTAATTCTTATGAAAATAAAGCTGGTTTCATAAAAAACAAAAAACAGTTACGAAAAGAGTGACAAAAATAATATCTTTGCCTTCCTCAATTCGATCTGCAATACATTTGTGCCTTTACAACCTGAGAAAACAGAGATGTGAAAGTGTTTGCAGATAAGGGAAAAACCAATCGAATCAACAATTCAAAATTCACAAAATGACAAGAACTTTATCTTTTGCCAAAACTACTGTGGCTCTGGCTGCCGTAGCTTTAATGTTAACACAATGCGCTAATAAGAAAAACAATCAGGACGGAGCTCAGTTTGATTCTTCACTTACAAAAGGAAAACTCCCGATAGCATATGTAAATGTAGATACCTTGTTGGCAAATTATCAGTTTGCAAAAGACGCAAATGAAGAGCTTGTAAAAGGACAGGAAGATTCCCGACTCAAAGTAAATTCACGTGCAAAGCAGTTGCAGGAAGATATGGCAAATTTCGAAAGCAAAATGAAAAACAATGCTTTCCTCAGCCGTGAAAGAGCAGAACAGGAAAACAATCGCCTGGTAGCTCAACAAAAAGAGCTTCAGGAATTGAACCAACAACTATCGAATGCATTGTTGACGAAACAACAGAAATTTAACGAACAACTCCGCGACACAGTGAACAAGTTCCTGAAAAGTTACGCCCCTGCTCATCACTATCAGGTAGTTTTATCGACTAATGCAATGAATGACAACGTATTGTATGCTGCCGAAGGTTATGACATTACCAAAGAGGTACTACAACAAT
This sequence comes from Paludibacter jiangxiensis, assembly GCF_001618385.1. Lineage (NCBI taxonomy): Bacteria > Pseudomonadati > Bacteroidota > Bacteroidia > Bacteroidales > Paludibacteraceae > Paludibacter > Paludibacter jiangxiensis. The sequence continues at coordinate 628,552 of NZ_BDCR01000001.1, forward strand.
TAAATACGCGTTACAGCAAGAAAAAATAATCTGTTGCTTTTTGCGACAGGAAACGCCTTGAATCTATCGTTCAGGGCGTTTTTTATATAATTTCGTTTCAACTATGATTTTACAATCAGACCTTTATCCTATCGGCCACGTACAAAAAACACATGGCATCAAAGGCGAGCTTTCCATTTTCCTTACTTCCGATTTTGATTCACTCGACTTTGAATACCTCGTGTTTGAAATGGATGGCATTCTTGTGCCCTTCTTTATTCAGGAATGGCGTTTCAAAACGGCCGAAACTGCCCTGATAAAATTCGAGCGGGTGGAGGATGAAATAGCAGGCAAAGATTTTGTGGGGAAAACAATTTATGTTCCTAAGGAATCGATGCCGGCTTCCGATGATGATGTGATTGATATTCAGTTTTATACAGGCTACCGTATCGAAGATGCGGTCTTGGGTGAAATTGGCGAAATCAAAGGAGTGGACGATACCACCGAAAATGTACTTTTTCAGGTGATGCACAAGGGGAATATAATTCTTATTCCTGCCGTGGATGAGTGGATTGTTGAGATAGATGACACGAGTAAGGTTATGAAAGTCCAAATGCCTGAAGGTTTGTTAAATATTAACGAAGAAGAATAGGTAATTCTTTGCCTTCCAATCGGAAACGAAAAGAGATGTCAAAATTCCCTTTTGATTAAAGAAAAATTTCTTTAATGCCTCGTTTATTCACGAAAAAAAGAGTAATTTTGCATTCTCTATTATCCCATAGGATGTGTTAGTAAACCCGATTTATAAATCCCTAAAACAAAGTAAGATGTCAACAAAAAATCAAAAACTGATTGATTGGGTAAATGAGTGGGCCGCATGGTGCGAGCCGACAAATGTTTATTGGTGTGATGGTTCCGAAGAGGAAAACCAACGCCTGTTGGACGGTATGGTTGCCAGCGGAATGGCTGTGAAACTGAACGAAGAAAAACGTCCGGGTAGCTACTATTTCCAATCCGACCCCAGCGATGTGGCTCGTGTTGAAAACCGTACATTTATCTGCACAAAAACACAGGAAGAAGCTGGTCCTACAAACAACTGGGCTGATCCTGAAGAAATGCGTGCTAAAATGAAAACCATGTACAAGGGCTGTATGAAAGGTCGTACAATGTACGTTATTCCTTTCTCAATGGGTCCTCTTGGTTCTGATATCGCTCACATCGGTGTGGAAATTACCGACTCTGCTTATGTTGTTGTGAACATGCGCATCATGACCCGTATGGGTGCTAAGGTATTGGATGTTTTGGGCGAAAACGGAACATTCATTCCTTGTGTTCACTCTGTAGGTGCTCCTCTGGAACCAGGTCAGAAAGATGTAAAATGGCCATGTGCTCCTATCGATAACAAATATATCACACACTTCCCCGACACCTATGAAATCTGGTCATTCGGTTCAGGTTACGGAGGAAACGCTCTTTTGGGTAAAAAATGTTTCGCTTTGCGTATTGCCTCTAAAATGGCAAAAGATCAGGGCTGGTTGGCAGAGCACATGCTTATCCTTGGTATCACCAATCCTAAAGGCGAAAAGAAATACATTGCTGCTGCATTCCCATCGGCTTGCGGTAAAACCAACCTGGCAATGTTGATTCCTACTATTCCGGGCTGGAAAGTAGAAACTGTAGGTGACGATATCGCATGGATGAAATATGGTGCTGACGGACAGCTTTACGCTATCAACCCTGAAGCAGGTTTCTTCGGTGTAGCTCCTTTCACCTCTTTGGAAACAAACAAAAACGCTATGTTGTCGGCTCGTGCCAACACTATCTTCACCAACGTAGGTTTGACACCTGACGGTGATGTATGGTGGGAAGGTATCGGTCACGATTGTCCTGCCGGTACTATCGACTGGAAAAACCGTGTATTCGATCCTGCATCAGGCGAACCTTGCGCTCACGCTAACGCTCGTTTCACCGCTCCTGCTTACCAATGTCCTGCTATCGACGCAGCTTGGGAAGATCCTGCTGGTGTGCCTATCGCTGCTATCCTGTTCGGTGGCCGTCGTCCTTCTACTGTGCCTCTCGTTCACGAAGCCAACAGCTGGAATCATGGTGTGTTCATGGGTTCTATCGTAGGTTCTGAAGTAACTGCTGCTGCTATCGGTTTGAAAGCAGGTGTACGTCGCGATCCGTTCGCAATGTTGCCTTTCTGCGGTTACAATATGGGTGACTACTTCGGACACTGGATTGAAATGGGTAAAAAAGCCGGTGCTAAATTGCCTAAAATCTTCTTCGTGAACTGGTTCCGTAAAGATGATGGCAAATGGTTGTGGCCGGGTTACGGTGACAACAGCCGTGTATTGGCTTACATCTTCGATCGTTGCAACGGTCAGGGCGAAGCTGTTGAATCTCCTATCGGTAAAGTTCCTGCTCCTACAGCTATCAACGTAGAAGGTTTGGGTATCGATGCAGCTCAGATGGCTAAAGCTTTGGCAGTAAACGCTGAAGAATGGAAAGATGAGATCGCACTGATCGACGAACACTATGCTAAATTCGGCAAACACTTACCTGCTGAACTGGCTGAAGAATTGAAAGGTTTGAAGAGCCGTTTCGGTTTCTAATTCCCGATTAATTAATATAGAAAACAGGGTTGAAACTCCTTTCAGCCCTGTTTTTTTTGTCGGATGTGATCCTGACTAAAAGAGGGTTTTGCTTTAAGCGAAACCCTCTTTTAGTCAAACACGCCAGCTACCTATCTGTACCATTAAAAGCATGAAAAAAATACAAAGTGCAATGTCTTAATTGCCGGAAAAGGATTAAATGTATAACGAATAAAGAAATAAATGGCGCTGAATAAATTGAACTGTGGATTAGATTTTGGAACATCCAATACGGCTATTGCTTTGACAGACAGAAATACACAAAAGAATGTATTACTCGAACACGATAGTTCTGTCCTGTTTTTTGATGATACAAACGACCTGTCATATGCAGTTGGAAAAGAGGCTGTCGACAAATATATTGCTTCGCAAATGAAAGGGCGTTTGCTGAAATCAGTCAAAACCCTGCTGAAACAAAAGAAGTTTACTCATACCTATATCTTTGGCAAAAAGTTCACTCCGGACGAACTCGTTACGCTGATTATCAGTCATTTTAAAGAACAAGCAGAGAAAGCAATTGGATCCACAATCGATGAAGTCACCTTAGGCAGACCGGTTATTTTTTCAGATGATCCGGAAAAAGAACGAACTGCTGTCAGGAGGTTGTTAAATGCAGCCGCAAATGCCGGTTTCAAAGAGGTGAAACTGTTATTCGAACCTATTGCTGCCGCTTTTACCTACGAATCGACGCTGAATCGTTCGGAAAGGGTGCTTGTTGCCGATATTGGAGGTGGAACATCTGACTTCACGATCATGAATCTGGGACCCGATCGAATCAACGCCACCGACCGTAAAGATGACATTATTGCAAACAGCGGTGTGTATGTGGGAGGAGATTCATTCGATGCGCAATTGATGTGGCATAAGCTGACACCCTTACTTGGGCGCGGAGTAACCTACAAGACGTATGATAATGAATTGGAAATCCCTATTTCAATCTTTCGCGAACTGAACCGCTGGGAGCGTTCGTTTTTACTGAAGGATACCAAGATGCGTCGCGATTTGAACGGATATTATGTTTTCTCGGGCAAAAACAGCAAGCTGAGCGATCTGATGACGCTGATCGACAATAATTTGGTGTATGCTCTCTACAAACAGATAGAGAAGTCAAAAATAGACCTTTCGGAACAGACAGAAACCAGCCTGAGATTTCAGATGCAGTCGATTGACATCAATGCATTGATTAACAGGGCTGATTTCTCTATGTTTATCAGGGAGGAAATCCGGAGTATTGAAGAGTGTGTGTTGAATATGCTGGATAAGGTGAATATGAAACCCTCTGATATCGATACCGTTTTCTTAACCGGAGGGAGCGCGTCGGTTGTATCGGTCCGTAGTCTGTTTGAAAGCTTATTTGGAGCGGAGAAAATAAATACCGGTGACCATTTTAAAAGTATTGCTTACGGCTTGTCGCTGAGTTAGCAATCTTGTTGGAAGATGATGTGATCAAATCTTGGAATGAATGCATTGAAAGCGATGGTATAACACACTGTCGCTTTTTTGTTTGGAAGAGAAATTACTACATTTGACAGGACTTGGAAAGCCGGAGGTCAACGTGTAACAAAATGCAAGATGAAAACTGAATTTAAATTTTACACAGAGTATAATCAATTTTATATTCATGATAAGAATTATGTAGGCGATACATCGGATTCTGATTTTTGGTCGGAAGAAGCTTATTCTGGACGATTAGCAATCAGGAATGGCATATTAGGGGTTGGTACACAGTGTTATGGAAATGTCAAAGGAGAAATCAATATCTTATATGAACAACTTCCAAATAATAATTTTGACCAATATGATCACATTGTTGAAGCTGGCATTGAAATCCATGGAGGTGAAATCCAGATCTCAGGGTGCACAAGTAACTATTCTGAAGTAAGAATCAAAATAAATAATGGGAAATACCGGGTAAGAATATATTCTTCAAATTTAGCAAGCGTTTTGGAACCGGATTTGGCTCATGATACAGACGATGATTTTTATAAAATAGAGGTTTGGACTGATGAAAATATGGAACGAAAAATTTTGAAACAATATATATAATATGCCTTTGATGGTGCGGATATAGCCGATTTCGCTCGCGCGGGCAAATAATAATGATAAAAAAGAATTGAAGAACATAGAAAATAAAGCAAGAATGAAAAAGATAAAAAGTGCTTTTTTTATAAAAAATGCAGGAATATTCTTACTGTTAATATCTATACAATGTTGCGATCCTGGTTGTACAATTAGGTATGGTATTGAAAACAAAACTTTAAGTCCGATAACCGTCAAAAGTCAATTTGTGTTTTCAACATCAAATGATACTATAATAAAAGAAGATGTTGTTAATCCAAACTCAAAAACAATAATTAATGAAGAATCCCCAACAGGAACCGTAGAAGGAGTAGATAAAAGTCGAGACTCTATATATTTTTATAATCTTACATTAGAACAACGGGGAAAAATTTCGAAGAAAAATTTTAAAAATAAATGTATCTGGACACTATTAAAAATAAATAAATATGAAGCCATGTATCTGTTAGTAGTTGATTCTTCATATTTTAGGTAGATAATTCATCAATTCTGAAATGTTTTTTGTTATAAAATTAGCGCGCAAAGCATGATCCACAAAGATTAACTTCGTTGAGTTTACCATAGAAAGTGTTTTGTTTGGAGCGAAGCCCTTTTTGTGTACCAGATGGAGCAAACTTGCAGAATTTTAGTTCAAGTTTTCGGCGATAGCCGTAACTTGGACTGGAATTGAAAATCAGCGAAGCTAAAAATAACCAAGTTGTACTTGGTTGTGGTTACAAACCACTCTGGTTCTAGCTTCGCTGACCGTTGGTTCAGCACAAGATACCGCTTCGCTCAATCTTGCGCTAAACATCAGATAAACTCGGAACAAGAGGGGCCGAACTGGGTAAAAATAATAAATTATGAAAATCAAATTTATAAATTATGGCATTTGTATTATTTGTTGTTTAATGTTGGTTTCTTGTTTTGACAACGAAATTTACTTTGATTTAACGAACCAAACTATATGTAGTTGCAACAAACAAAGAATTATTAATTTGTATATAGACGGATCTAATAGTACAAATTTTTATCATTGGATACTGAAGCCTAATAAAAAAGGAGCTAGTTCGGTATCAATACGAACAGAGAATAGCAATTATGTTATTGAAAACATGTGGAATGAAGATGTTTCAAAAAAATTCAGATTGCAGCCAAATACGGAATATGAAATAAGAAATAATACTTTTGGAGACGCCGCAGGTGGAAAACTAACCATTAAAACCAACAACAAAGGAGTTGTTATATATGCAGACAAAACTTCTTGTCAGTAATTTGTAATGTAATAGCTTTGATTCTTGCGAACGAGTCACCAAGTGGCGCAAACTTGCAGATTGACTAATTCAAGTTTTCGACGATAGCCGTAACTTGGACTGGAATTGAAAATCAGCGAAGCTAAAAATAACCAAGTTGTACTTGGTTGTGGTTACAAACCACTCTGGTTTTAGCTTCGCTGACCGTTGGTTCAGCACAAGATACCGCGTTGCTCAATCTTGCGCTAAACATCAGGCAAACTCGGATCAAGAGTAGCTAAGTTGAATCTATAGTTGGACAGAATAAAACTCAAGGGATATGACGGGATTTTTAAAAATAATAGATAAAAGAATCTACATTCTCATTATTTGCTATATCATATCAATACCTGCTTTTTGTGAGGATTTTACTAAGTATAAGATTGTGTTGTGTATATACAGGGAAAATCATACTGTTTGCATTTATAATACACCAAATAAAGACTCCGTTGTTGCAAGGATCAAGGATAATGTTCGTTCAAGTAAATTATTTGGTTTTAATATCCTTGAAAAGCAAGACAGCATGATCAAAGTAATAGCTTGGAATACTGTTAACAATAAGATTATAAAAGGGTGGGTAAAAATTACCGAGACAGCTATTAATGGAAGAACCAGAACAGAAAATAGTATTTATGAACTCTACGATAGACCCGATTATAATTCAAAAAAAACGGTTATAAAAAGTTATTGGGACTGTTATGTAATGTTGAATGGGAAATACAAGAAAGTTACTTGTAACATTAATTCCTTATTTAATATTCTTGATATCAGTGAAAAATGGGTAAAAATAAAGGTAATAGGCAAAGGTAAGATATATATAAAATGGTTACCCAGAGAATATCAATGTATGGATATTACAGGAGAATGTACTTGATTTATTCCTTTGATGGCACATATATATAATTTCGCTCGCGCGGGTCTCCTGACCCGTGTGCACGCCAAAGCCATCTGATGATTTAAGACATTTCAAAATAAAACGCCCTGCCGAATGATCAGTCATTCTGGCAGGGCGTTTCTGTGTGATATGGATAAAGTTATTTCAGCTTTTTGATTCCCTTCAACTGAGCATTGTCGGTTGCTTCCACGATACTGATGGCAAAACCGCCGCCGGGAGCTGCCTGTTGCATCAGTTTGGATTTACTGGTGACCACATAGCGACTGATGACATACGCTTGCGGATTCTTCTTATAATGAGCATTTGGCGCATCGGCATAAAGCGTGGCAATGTATTTCTTTGCAGGATCGAGGAAACTGAAGTCGACCGTTGCCTGATGGATGTTTTCTCCGTTGGTGCAGCCAACAAACCACTTGTTGCTGTTTTTTGCCTTGCGGGCCACCGTGAGGTATTGACCCGGTTCAGCCTCGAGGTATTTGGATTCGTCCCAATCCACTGCCACATCCTTGATAAACTGGAAAGCATCCTTAAACTTGTTGTAGGTTTCAGGCAGATCGGCAGCCATTTGCAGAGGACCGGCCATGGTCACATACAACGACAGCTGGTTGCACAGCGTGGAGTTACACCAGGAGTGGTTGGTCGGGTTGTATTTGCTGATGTCGTTCTCGAAAATGCCTGGTGTATAGTCCATAGGGCCACCGATCAGTCGTGTGAACGGCAAAATTGTGGTATGGTTGGGCTTGCTTCCTCCGAAAGCCTGATATTCTGTGCCGCGTGCCGATTCGTTGCCAATCATGTTAGGATAGGTGCGGCAAAGTCCGGTTGGACGAACAGCCTCGTGACCGTTGACCATGATTTTATAATCGACGGCTTTCTGAACGGCATAGAGATAGTGATTGTTGATCCATTGTCCGTAGTGATGCTCTCCACGTGGGATGATATCGCCCACGTAACCGCTTTTTACGGCATCGTAGCCATTATCTTTCATAAACTGGTATGCCTGGTCCATATGGCGTTCATAATTGCGCACAGACGACGAGGTCTCGTGGTGCATAATCATCTTGATTCCCTTAGAGGCGGCATAACGGTGAATTTCCTGAACGTCGAAATCGGGATAAGGAGTCACAAAATCGAAGACGTAATCTTTGGAATGACCGAACCAGTCTTCCCAACCGACGTTCCATCCTTCTACCAAAACAGCATCAAATCCGTTGGCAGCTGCAAAATCGATATATTCTTTTACGTGAGCGGTATTGGCACCATGGGTTCCGTTGGGCTTTGCCTTTGCATAATCGGTTACACCCAGTTGTATACTCGGAAAATCGTTGGTGTAAGACCAGCTGCTTTTGCCGGTAATCATTTCCCACCATACGCCGACATATTTGGTGGGTTTAATCCACGATACGTCTTTTATTTTGCATGGTTCGTTGAGGTTCAGGGTGATGCGTGAGGCCAAAATATCGCGGGCATCGTCGCTTACGATGACAGTGCGCCACGGTGAGGTGCAGGGTGCCTGTAGGTATCCTTTATTTCCCTGGGCATCGGGTGTGAGCCACGATTCGAATACCATGTTTTTATCGTCGAGATTAAGTGACATGCACGAATAGTTGACCAATGCGGCTTCGTGCAGGTTGATGTACAATCCGTCGGCCGTTTTCATCATCAGGGCAGTTTGTACGCCTGTTGGAGAGAAGAGAGTTTGTGATGCATTGCCTGTGATGGCTCCTTTCATCAATCCCCGTATTTCGGATAGTTTGGAGGTGGTATAGTCGTACTCCTGCGTGTCGTAATCGCCGGGTATCCACATTGCCGTATGGTCACCTGCCATAGCGAACTGGGAGTGTTCTTCACGAATGACAAAATAGGTGAGATTCTTTTGTTCGGGGAACTCGTAACGGAAACCCAGGCCGTCATCGAACAGGCGGAAACAAATATTCATCTGTCGCTGTGTGTTGGGCTGGATCAGTTCTACTTTTAATTCATTGTAGTGATTTCTGATGGCTTTTTCCTCTCCCCAAACGGGGTTCCATGTTTCATCGAAGGTAGAGGTGGTGGAGTTCTTTAGCTTAAATCCATTGTACAAAGAGGTTGTGGGGTCGGCCGGTGTTTTATCCACTGCAATACCGGTGCCGAATTCGACCTGCTTTTCACCTTTCAGTTCAAGGCCTAAATGACTTGGTTTGATAACAGCTTTGCCTTTATAGGAAAGCTGGTAGGTGGGGACGCCTCCGTTCTGGATGTCGAAAGTAAGGGTCAGGTTCCCGTTGGGAGATTTTAGGCTCTGGCTATAAGAGACCATAGTGGCAAATAGAATTCCTGCTAACAGGGCGAAGATTTTTGTTTGAGACATGATATCCTGATTTAGAGATTGAAATACAAAAGTAAGGAAAACAATAAGGGGAAGTGATTTTGTCCCGATGTTAATGGCATATTGTTTAATGCAAACGTTTGTGGTGCGCTATGGCTACACACAATATCTCTGAAAGGGTCGGTAGGGGAAGGATTGTTGAGAGGCTTTTCTCTGGAGTTGCCTTGACTTTTATTGAAAATGAATTTTCTATTTCATCATTGCCTATCAACCCCTCCTAACCTCCCCTAAATGGGGAGGAATCAGGACGTAAAATGAGCAAATTTTATTCTTTTACGAAATCCTTGTTTTATCCCATTTCCAGATTAAAATAAGGCAGAGTATCGTCCGGTATTTCGAAGGGATCAACCGGTTTGATCATTGAAAAAAGATCTCCTTCTTTTGCCGGAACAAAATATTTTACGGACGCAACGTCGAAATGTTTACATAAGAGAGGTGTCAGCCAGGGCAGGATGTTCTCTTCTACGCTGGTCTCCCTGACGATCAGTTCGCTCTTTTTCTTCTCATAAATCACATAATCTTTTCGGCCGTTTTTCCATTGCAGTCCAAGGCATCCGCCGCCCTGTTGCTCCAACATGGCAATAGTAAAAGCAATATGTTTTTGGCTCCAGATTACCTGATACTCACCTTTCAACTGACGGTTGCGGATATAAGTGATTTGTTTCAACGAGAGTTCGCAGGGCTTCAGGATCTCAATCTCCTCGTCGTAGGCTATTGGAGTCATTTTTTCTTTAACGTTGTGAGAAAAAGGACTGAACCCCAGGCTGAGGTAGTACGTGGCAAGATGTTCGCCAGCCGGAACTAATATCAGCCCCCAGGCGTCCTGCTGTTTTGAGAAAGCGTGGCTTACCTGAAGCAGTTGCTCCATGATACCTTTCCGGCGATATTCGGGCAGGGTGCCACAGGCATAAACGTAGTAGATGAGCCGACGGTATTCGTCTGCCACCATTTTGGCAGGGCATAAAAAAAGCATGGAGACAATCCGTTCGTCGCGGATTGCCACCATGCAGGTAGTGTTTGGGAAATATTCGGTAAAGAAAAGATTCAGAAAGGCATCGGTATCCCCGAAACATACCTTGAACAGTTGTTTCAGTTGAGGAATGTCTTGCTCTGAAGCTTCTCTTATCATACTCAGTGTGTTGCCAGTTTGAAGAACCTGTTCCAGCGGATCTTACCAAGGAATGTCTTATCCTTATCGAGAGAGAGCCATACAAACAACGGCTGCCCTACAATGTGGTCTTCGGGTACAAAACCCCAAAAACGGGAGTCAGCCGATTTGTGGCGGTTGTCGCCCATCATCCAGTAATAATCCATTTTGAAGGTGTATGTTTTGGCCGGTTGTCCGTTGATATAAGCAACTCCGTTCTTTATCTGGAGCGTGTTATGTTCATAAGCTTCAATGATGCGTTGGTAAGCCAGAAGGTTGTCAGGTGTCAAAGCAATAGTGGCGCCTTTCTTCGGAATCCAAAGCGGACCGTAGTTGTCGCGTGTCCAGCCCTTGGTATTGCCCAACGGGAACACATCTCCACCCATGATTGAAGGTTCGGTAAGGATGGAGCGAATATTACGGTATTTTTTGAGAAGCAGATATTTTTCATGCGTCAAAGGAAGGCAGTAAACCGGGTTGACTTTGCCGTTCGGGGCAAGTTTATATCCCAACTGGCGCATAATATCATCTCCGTATGTCTGAGTCAGCAATGTGCGGTCATCGTTGCTGACGCCAAGTTCTTCAAACTGTTCGTCGGTCAGCAAGCTGCCATCGGTTTGAATCCAGTAGTTGTACTGAACACCCGGATGGTCGTATACAATCTTTCCATTGATATACACTTGGTTGTTAATGATTTTCAGCGTTTCGCCCGGCAAGCCAATACAGCGTTTCACGTAGTTTTCGCGTTTGTCGACAGGGCGGTACATCATTTTGCCGTAGTATGATTCTTTGGCTTTTACAATGTCACGACCGAAACGATAACACATTTCGGGTGTTGGCTTCATATCAGGCGCCTGCTGTTTCAGGAATGAAAGACCTTCCTGATAGCAATTGGAGTAATAATCAGGGTTTTGTTGCAAAATGGTAATCGTATCACCGGCAGGGAAGTTGAACACGACAATATCGCCACGTTTCACATGACCAGTTCCCAACAGACGTTTGTAAGGCAACTGCGGAGTTTCAAAATACGATTTGCAATTGAATACTGGCAATGTGTTTTGTACCAGAGGAAAAGATAGTGGTGTGTTGGGCACGCGGGGTCCATAAGCTACTTTGGATACAAAAAGGAAATCGCCTACCAGCAACGATTTTTCAAGCGAAGAGCTCGGTATCTGATAGTTCTGGAAGAAAAACAGGTTGATGATATAGACGGCAACCAAAGCAAATACGATTGCGTCCACCCAGCTCATCACCGTTCTTACAGTCGGATTTTTGCTTTCTCTCCACCATGTCCAGGGTATTTTTTTTGTGATATAAACGTCGAAAATGAAAGGAAGCAGCAGCAATATCGGCCACCAGCCGATCCATACTGTAAACAAAATGCAGAAGAGAGCTGCAACGCCGAATTTAATCCATTGTTTAAGTGGTTGTTCCATGCCAAGATAATTATTTCGTTTGAGGCGATTCAATAAAGTGAATCAGAATGAGTTGCAAAAGTACAAAAGAAAGAGGAACTTACAAGCAGTTTTCGGAAAGCTCACTCTTAACATTTCTCAAAATCAGGTGTTTTTGCTTATTCGCGTAAGTGTGAATCAATAAAAATTGTTACCGGTCCGTTATTTAGCAGTTCAACCTGCATGTCGGCTGCAAAGATTCCCGTTTGCACAGGCTTGCCTAACAGTGATCTTACATTTTCGCAAAATTGTTCGTACATCGGGACTGCAAATTCATGTTTGGATGCTCTGATATACGAAGGACGGTTGCCTTTCTTTGTAGATGCCATAAGCGTAAATTGACTGACAATCAGAATGCCTCCGTTGATGTCTTTAACGGATCGGTTCATCACTCCGTCTTCATCGTCGAAAATGCGGAGATTGACCAGTTTGCCTGCCAGCCACTGACTGTCGTCAGGAGTATCCGTATCTTCTATGCCCACCAACACCAATAAACCTTCGCCTATTTTTCCTGTCACCGTTCCTTCTACTGTCACCGATGCATGTTTAACTCTCTGAATAACAAGTCTCATTTGTGCGTATTCTGTTTTTACAATCGTAAATTATGTCTGTTACCCTTCCCTGGCCGCCATTTGTTTAAGGGCAACGGCGTTGACAACCGTTACTTTTTTCTTCTCGACATGGATAATGCCGTCGCTCACCATTTCCCCGATGGCACGGGCAAGTGCCGGGCGAGTCACTCCGAAACGATCGGCGAGCGCCTGCTGACTCTCTTCCATCTGGAATTCGATGCCAGGAACAGATGCCAGTTTCTCAACAAAATAAGAAGCCAGTTTCTTTTTCATTGTGCCGAATTGCAGGAAGCGTATTTTTTGGGTCAGGAATTGGGTCTGGTCGGAAATCATGCGAAGAAAGTTGTTCAACACCGTGATGTGCTGTTGCAGCAATTTACTGAAACTCTCCCGACCGATAACCATCAGCGTCAGATCGGTCATCGCAGTAATATCGACCGGAAACTCGTTGCGCGCGGCATAGATAAAGGCCGGAGCCAGAATGTCGGGAGCCGTGAGGGTGGCAATCGTTACCAGCTTACCTGCCGGATCGGTCATGTCGCTGCGGACTGTGCCATCCAGAATCATCATCAACGAACGGCACGGATCGCCCTGCAAGGCCACCAAATCGCCTTTGGCATAGCAGACTTCCTTATAGTTGCCTTCCAGAATCTCTTTCAGTTCTTCGGTGGCTAATCCCTTAAACAAAGGGCTTTCCTTGGTAATTATTGCAATATCCTTCATTGTTTCAACTTTGGATGAGTGACAAAAATACGCTTTTTTGGCCTCAAGTAGACTATTTGGCCGTTTAAAATTCGGAGTTGTAACATAGGTTACAATTTTTGCCTTTTGCCCTTCCATACCTTTGTCGTACAAAAAACAACGAAATCAACTAATCAATCGTAAATTATAAATCATTCAATTATGTCAATGTTTTGTTATCAATGTCAGGAAGCCGCAGGCGGCAAGGGATGTACACTGAAAGGTGTGTGTGGAAAAGATGATCAACTCGCCGGTTTGATGGACGTGCTGATTTATGTCACTAAAGGAATCGCCGTTATCAACAGTGAAATGAAAAACTGTTCGGCCGATACAAGTAAAGCCGATCATTTCATCCTCGATGCTTTGTTTTCGACCATCACCAATGCCAATTTCGACAAAGAAGCTATCAAAGATCGCATTACCAAAGGACTGCAATTGAGAGACGAACTGTTGAAAGAAACCGAAAGCTGTCCGGTCGATTTTGATGAATATCCTCAGGTAAGCGTTCAGCTTACTCCCGATCAATACGAATCATTTGCTCCTTCGGTGGGCATTCTGAAAGAAGAAAACGAAGATGTCCGTTCGTTGAAAGAATTGGTAATGTACGGACTGAAAGGGCTTGCTGCTTACGCTCATCACGCCCTCAACCTCGGTAGCGAAGACGAATCGATTTATACTTTCATGTCGGACGCTTTGGCTCAGGTCTCACGAAACGACAACAGTGTCGACGCCCTGGTTGCGCTTACCCTTCAGACCGGTGAATACGGCGTAAAAGGAATGGCACTGCTCGATGCAGCTAACACCTCGCACTATGGCAACCCCGAAATTACCAAGGTAAATATCGGAGTAGGAACCAACCCGGGTATCCTCATCAGTGGTCACGACCTGAAAGATATCGAAGAACTGCTGGCTCAAACCGACGGCACCGGCGTGGATGTGTACACCCACAGCGAGATGCTTCCGGCTCACTATTACCCTGCTTTCAAGAAATACAAACACTTTGTGGGTAACTACGGTAATGCCTGGTGGAAACAGAAAGACGAGTTCGAAACCTTCAACGGTCCGGTGCTCTTTACCACCAACTGTATCGTTCCTCCTTCGTCGAAAGCAACGTACAGCGACCGCATCTACACTACCGGTTCGGCCGGACTGCCCGGCGCAACTCACATTGCCGACCGCGAACAGGGTGGCCAAAAAGATTTCTCGGTTATTATCGAACATGCCAAGAAATGCGCTCCTCCTCAGGAAATTGAAAAGGGCGAAATCGTGGGTGGATTTGCACACAATCAGGTGATGGCATTGGCCGACAAAGTGGTGGATGCCGTAAAGACAGGCGCTATCAAGAAATTTGTGGTGATGGCCGGTTGCGACGGTCGTATGTCGGCTCGCGGATACTATAGCGACTTTGCAAAGGAACTTCCGAACGACACCGTTATTTTGACTGCCGGTTGTGCCAAATACCGCTACAACAAACTGGAACTGGGTGACATCGGCGGTATTCCCCGCGTACTCGATGCCGGACAATGTAACGACAGCTACTCATTAGCCGTTATCGCTCTGAAACTGAAAGAAGTATTCGGACTGGAAGATATCAACGAACTGCCAATCGTCTATAACATTGCATGGTATGAACAAAAAGCGGTGATCGTGTTGCTGGCTCTCCTTTATCTCGGAGTGAAAAACATCGGCCTCGGCCCGACATTGCCCGCATTCCTCTCTCCAAACGTAGCAAATGTTCTTGTAAATAATTTCGGTATCAGAGGTATCTCTACCGTCGAAAACGATATGCAGAACTGGATCAACAACTAACCAAGATCTTTTTCCGGGGTGCGGTGAGAGCCGCACCCCACTTATTCAAACAAACAACTATGGCAACATCAGTAGGCGAAATGGTTCGCCAAAATCCAAAATTAGCAGAAGTATTTACCCGTTTGGGTATTGATTTTTGCTGTAACGGTCACGACTTACTGGAAGAAGCCGCCCGCAAAGCAAATGTGGATGTTGAACTGGTAAAGAAACAACTGGAGACGCAACCTGAAGTAGAAGCGGTAAATTTCAATTATGACGCGATGAGTCTGTCTCAATTGATCGACCATATTCTGGGTTATCATCACGAATATATTTACAAATCAAGCGATTATATATTGTCGGTTTTGAATAAAGTGTATGACCGGCATGGAGAAAACCACCCGGAACTGGAACAGATTAAATATCTGACCGGATCTATTTTGGGAGAATTACCCATCCATCAGCACAAGGAAGAGATGATTCTGTTTCCTTACATCAAAACGCTGGACAGCGGAGTAATAAGCAACGATTCTTGCTTCGGCACGGTGGAAAATCCTATTTCAGCGATGGAATCAGACCATGTGGCTACCGGAAAAATGTTGTTCTCCATTCGCGATTTGTCCAACAACTTTACGCCGCCGGAAGATGCATGTGTGTCATTCGAATTGCTTTACAAATTGTTGAAAGCAATGTTTGAAAACATACAGCAACACATCCATCTGGAAAATAATTTGTTGCACCCGAAAGCTATTGCTCTTGAGAAGAAATTGAAAGAAGCCGTTTAACTCTCTTTCTTCTCTTTGGGGGCATTAAAACAGTCGGTTAACTGGTCGATGGATTCCGCATCGTCGGCCATGACGTAGATGACGTCACCTGCATGAAGCCGTGTTGCACCGTCGGAAATAAAGAATTTATTTCTGCGTTCGACCAGTGCAATGATGATAGTAGGAGGAAGTTTCAGGTCGACAATGGAGTGGCCGATACAATTGAAGTGAGGTTCGACGGGAATTGCCTTATAAACCGACTTGGTTTCCCAGGCCTGCTCCAGATCAAGTACCGATTTTTTCTTACTGCTCACAGGTACGCTTAGTTTCAACCACTTTGCCACCAAAGGCAGACTCGTTCCCTGAATAAGCACGGAAGTGACGGAAATAAAGAAGACTAAGTGAAAGATGCCATTCGATTTGTCTACAGACGCGATCATCGGATAAGTAGCAAGCACAATCGGCACCGCACCCCGCAAGCCCACCCACGACACGAACAACTTCTCCCGGGTGTTTATTTTGAAAAAATGGAGGGTAATAAAAACGCTCAAAGGACGGGCAATAAGAATCAGAAATGCGGAAATGAGTAAGCCCAGGCCGATTAGTGGCATAATAGCGCTTGGAGTTACCAGTAATCCCAGCGTGATAAACATAATAATCTGCATCAACCATGCCTGGCCATCGAAATGTTTGGTCAGGCTTTTTTTGTGAATAAAATCGGTGTTGCCCAGCACGTAGGCCGACAGGTAAACAGCCAGAAAGGCATTGCCCCCGATGAAATCGGAAAAGGAAAATACCAGCAATACCATGGTAATGAGCAGTACCGGATAGAGACCTTCGGCTTCAAGCCGTATCCAGTTAAAGATGCGATGCATTGCCAACCCGGCTGCGTAGCCCACTACTCCTCCCAAAATCATCTGTTTGAAGAAAACTGCAATCAAAACTATCCAGTTGGCATCTTTTACCGTCAACAGGTAGGTAAAAGAGAGAGTCAGAATGTAAGCCATCGGGTCGTTACTGCCGCTTTCCAGTTCCAACAAAGGTTTCAGGTTGCCTTTCAGTCCGATGCTGCGCGAACGAAGAATGGAGAAAACCGCCGCCGCATCGGTCGACGAGACGATGGCCCCGATCAGCATTCCTTCTACCAAGGACCAGCCGGTTACCCATGAAACAAACCATCCCACGACAACTGCGGTAAGAATTACTCCCAGCGTGGAGAGCGTGAGTCCCTGCCAAACAATGGGTTTGATGTCTGCTTTGCGGGTTTCGAGGCCACCCGAAAAAAGGATAAAGCTAAGTGCGATTGCACCTACGAATTTGGTGATTTTAGGGTCGTTGAATACGATTCCTCCGGGGCCATCCTGCCCGGCGAGCATTCCTACAAGGAGAAAGAGCAAAAGCGTAGGAATGCCAAATCGGGTTGTCTTGCTTGCCAGCAGGCTGACAAAAAGCAGGATCGACCCGATTAACAGAATATTATCGAGCGTAATGTTCGAAAATAGTGGGGCGGTAACGTCTGATAGCACCATCCGGGATCAGTTAGTCTTCGTTTGATAAATCGGTTAGCGGTTGATAGATGGGATGCCGGTCGATAAATACTTTTACGAACGGACAGGTCGGTATCACCTTCAAATCGTTTTCCGTTGCGTAATCGAGTGCAAAACGGGTTAGTAGCGAACCTATGCCCCTTCCTTCCAACGGCTTCGGAACCAGCGTATGATGCAGATCCAAAGTGCCGTCACCGCGTACATAGTCGATGTGAGCCAGATGACCTTCGAGCGAAAGTTCGAATCGGCTCTTTTGTTCGTTGTGAATAATAGTGTGTTCCATATCCTTAATATTTACCGTTTAATGCAAATATAAGGCCAAAAAGGACGTTCGCTGCGGGGTTCGGTGAATTTTATCCGATCACTGCTTTTGCAAAAGGAGGAAGAGCGATGTCGCAATATTCACCTTTCTGGAACTTGTAATAACCGGTAATGGCAATCATTGCAGCGTTGTCGGTGGTGAAAGAGAACTTCGGGATATAGACATTCCAACCGTATTTTTCACCATGTTCCACAAAAGCGTTGCGCAGTGCCGAGTTGGCCGAAACTCCTCCGGCTACAGCCACTTCATTGATTCGTAATTCTTTGGCTGCTTTGCGTAGTTTCTGCATCAAAATATCCACCACAGTACTTTGCAGCACGGCACACAAGTCATTTTTGCGTTCTTCGAGGAAATTCGGATTTTTCTTCAGCTCGTCACGAATCATGTACAAAAACGAAGTTTTCAATCCGCTGAAACTGTAGTTGTAACCCTCTATCGACGGTTTGTTGAGCGTGAATGCTTTCGGATCGCCCTCTTTTGCCAGGCGGTCAATTACCGGACCGCCGGGGTAAGGAAGCCCCATCACTTTGGCGCACTTGTCGAATGCTTCACCGGCCGCGTCGTCGATGGTTTGCCCGATCACTTCCATCTCGAAGTGCGATTTAACCAGTACTATTTGCGAATTGCCGCCCGAAACAAGCAAGCAAAGGAAAGGAAATTTTGGGGGATTGAAAGGCGTATCTTTCTCCTGGATAAAATGAGCCAGCACGTGTCCCTGCAAGTGGTTAACATCCACCAACGGAATATTCAGCGACTGCGAGAATCCTTTGGCAAACGAAGTGCCGACTAACAGCGAACCCATCAGGCCCGGGCCACGGGTAAAGGCCACAGCGCTCAGGTCTTCACGTTTGATACCGGCACGGTTCAATGCGGCATCTACCACAGGAATGATGTTTTGCTGGTGTGCACGCGACGCCAGTTCGGGCACTACGCCACCGTAAGCTTTGTGCACATCCTGATTGGCTGTTACGTTCGACAACATAACGCCATTTTGAATAACTGCGGCAGAAGTGTCGTCGCAGGAAGACTCTATACCTAAAATTGTGATATCCATATTAGTTGCTGCTAAGAATCAAAATATTCGCATCGCAAAAGCCCATCAACGAGCCCCGACACGAAAAGCAGTGCAAAGTTACGATTTTTTGAATGAATAGGCGGAATCTACTGACCATAATATAGTAATTACGCATTTAAGATTTTGAAAAGGGGTTTCCACCCCTGTGACCCCGACTTCCTTTTTGTCTTGCCACAAAAAGGAAGCAAAAAGGTCAAGGCTATGCCCGCTTCGCTCAAAAAACCGGCGTTCGTCAAGCTAAATTGTCCAAACTTGTCCCTTCCTTTCGTCAGGAGCTTCAAACAATGGACAATTTTACGCTTGCCTCTCTTGTTTTTTGGCTCTCCGGACAAGGCCGATCCCAATCTGACGTAGCAACATTTATAAATTAGAACTACATATTTCCGCTGCTTATAAGGATTTTATTCACAGTTTATAATCGTTGCATGCATCCTGCCTTTTCTGCAACATTGCATTTTGAATTCGTTTTACATGTCAGCCCCTTCTCCGTGGTTAATCTCAGAACTTAACAGCACTATAGGAGGGGCGTTAGCCCTATTGTCTTGGTAGCAAATCCAACGGCGCAACAAGAGTGAGGGGCGTAGCCCTGATATCTGTATTTGAATTTCGGTGTAAAAAGACATCAGAGCTACACTCCTTTGGTTTCATTCAATGCCAAGTTCTACCAAGAGTACAGGGTTACACCCCTATAAATCAGGCTTGAAAAGCCCGATCTTAATACAACCTGAAAGGTTAGACAAGTTTCAAACAATGTCTTTTTTCACGAATCGTCATATAATTCGTATCTTTGTACATCATCAAAAACAGCAAGCCCGACTATGGAAAATCATCCTGAACAGTTTGACGACATTTGCCCGCTGCACAGCAACCAGGTGCCCGAAGCGGTAAAAAGTTTACTTTCAGAACCCAACTTTGTAGGAGTTTTACAATATCTGTTCCCCCAGATTCCGCTCGAAAAGGTTATTGCGCTTTTTCAAAGCGTCCAAACCGTAGACGATTTTCAGCGTAAGATCGACTATCCGTTTCTGAAGCAACTCGAAGCGAAGACAAGCAAAGGAATCGATCTGGAAGGAGCCGAAAAACTGGACAGATCGATCAATCATCTCTTTATCTCGAACCACCGGGATATCGTGCTCGACTCAGCTTTTCTGTGTGTTGAACTGATCGATGCCGGCTTCGATACCGTCGAAATTGCCATCGGCGACAACCTGTTGATTTATCCCTGGATTGAAACGTTGGTACGCCTGAACAAGAGTTTTGTGGTGCGTCGCGGCGTAAGCGGACGCGGACAATTGCAGGCCTCGCAGCATTTGTCGCACTACATGCGTTATGCCCTGAGTGATAAGCATCAGTCCATCTGGCTGGCACAACGCGAAGGACGCGCCAAAGACGGAAACGACCGCACACAGGAGAGCCTTTTGAAAATGCTCAACATGTCGGGCGAAGGTTCTATTACCGACAACCTGAGCAGCCTCAATATCTGCCCGCTGACCATCTCGTACGAATACGATCCGTGCGACTACCTGAAAGCGAAAGAATTTCAACAAAAACGGGATAACCCCGAATATAAGAAAAGCCCCGCCGACGACCTGCTCAACATGCAGACCGGCATTATGGGCTACAAGGGTAAAATCGTCTATCGTCTTGCCGGAAACATTGCCGACCGCATCAAAGCCATGCCGGCTCTACCCCGCGGCGAACAGTTTGCTGCTGTTGCACAACTCATCGACAGCCTTATCCACAGCAATTACGAGATTTACGACAACAACCGGATTGCCTACGACCAGCTCAATCCTGACAAAAAAACAGGCGGTTATACGCCGGAAGCCGAAGCTGCATTCCTGAAATATATCGACGAACGTATCGCTAAAATTGATCTGCCCGACAAAGACGAGCATTTTTTGCGATTCAAACTGTTCGAAATGTATGCCAATCCACTTGTAAATCAGCTGGAAGCATTGCAAAAGAAATAATCAAAAGCATATCTGCAAAAAATGAAACGAACAATTATATTGTCCCTGTTAGCCATCCTTTTGCTCGGTGGCTATTCTTGCTCCGTGCAAAACCCACTGGCATCTACCAAAGCCGATAATAACAAATCGTACGAAGTAGAGTATTTGTTTGAGCACGATGGTTGCAAAGTGTACCGCTTTATGGATAAAGGTCATTATGTCTATTTTACCAACTGCAAGGGCGATGTCACCAGCATAGAAAATGATTCTACCCGTGTACGCGTAATGAACGCAAAATCCATTTCGAAGTAAATTTTCCTCTCCGGTCAGATGTATCTGTCGGAGGATTCTATTATCACCGTTGGTTTCAACCGGCGGATGGCAATATTGAGTTTGTTCATCATTAACCTATAACCTTAAAAGTCTAATTTGTCATGAAGAAAATCTATTCTTTTGTTATGCTTATGGCATTTGCAGCCCTTAGTGTGCCGAACCCGGCATTTGCACAGGGAGCTGCTCCTGCAAGTTTACCAACATCCAGAGTGGTTGAAGATGGTGGCACCGGCTCTTATAGCGCCATTATGCTTACCGAAAGCTCGCTGCCTACTCACACAGTTTTCCGTCCCAAACATTTGAGCGCATTTGGCGACAAAAACAAATTGCCCATTATCGTCTGGGGAAATGGAGCTTGTGCAAACTCTCCCTGGGAACATATCAACTTTTTATCGGAAGTGGCCTCGCACGGTTTTTTGGTAGTTGCCATTGGACCTATGCCTCAGGAAGGACAGCGTGGTGGCGGGAAATCAACTTCGTCGCAAATGATTGATGCCATTAACTGGGCCATTGCTCAAAACAGCGATAAGAATAGCCCCTATTACAACAAAATTGACATTACGAAGATTGCAGTAAGCGGCATGTCGTGTGGTGGGCTGCAAACACTCGAAACAGCTCCCGATCCGCGCGTAACAACGGCAGTGATCTGCAATAGCGGCATTCTGGGCGATGCCGGAAGCGGAATGAGTGGTATGCCTAACCTCAAAAAAGACCACTTACTGAAATTGCACACGCCTACACTCTATATTCTGGGTGGCGAAACTGACATTGCGTATAATAACGGGATGGACGATTTTAAACGCATCAATCATCTTCCGGTTTTTGTTGCAAATATGAATGTCGGTCATGGCGGAACCTACAGCAAACCCCATGGTGGAGAATTTGCAAAGGTTGCAACAGCCTGGTATTTATGGCAATTAAAAGGCGATGAAGAAGCCGCTAAGATGTTTAAGGGTAATCCGGCAGGACTTTCAAAATTTCCGGAATGGAAAGTTGAAAAGAAAATGTTGCCTTAATTCTTTCTTCTAATAACGACAGAAATGGAACAAAAAGAGAGCGATAGCGTAAAAAGCTGTCGCTCTCTTTTCGTTTATGCAACTTATTCACCGCACTCTGGAATAAAGTCCGCATAAAATGCGAAAATAACGTCATTTATTCTCCGCATTCTTATTTTTTTGCCCTTGCTGTCGCAAGTATATAAAAATAGCCGATTCTCGTTCAAGCTACACTGCGTTAAGCTCGAACGTAAAGTTTGTATTGATTCGTTTCACGGATTGTGGTTAGAAACCACCCTGATGATAGGCGCCTAATGGCGCAAGCATGGCAGATTGACTAGTTCAAGTTTTCGGCGATAGCCGTAACTTGGACTGGAAAAATAACCAAGTTGTACTTGGTTGAAAGTTGAAAACTTTCTTTTATATTTGCACTTAACCAGCAGATTAGCTATGAGCCGTAAGTACAAATTTTACAAACCGGATGGGGTTTACTTTGTGAGTTTTGCAACTGTAAACTGGATAGATGTGTTCACTCGTCGTGTATACAAAGATATTGTAGTGGAAAGTCTCAATTACTGTATTCAGGAAAAGTGCTTAATAGTGTATGCTTGGGTTATTATGAGTAATCATGTTCATTTGGTAATTGCCAGTAAAGCCGGGGCATTGGAAGATGTTATGAGAGATTTGAAACGACATACATCGAAGGCCATACTAAAAGAGATAGAAGATAATCCACAGGAGAGCCGAAAGGAATGGATGCTTTGGATGTTCAGACGGGCAGGAGAGAAGAATTGCAACAACTCGAAGTATCAATTCTGGCAACAGCACAACCAACCGGAAGAACTTGGAAGAGAAGCGTATGATATTGATCGTACCATAGCCTATATTCACGAAAACCCTGTACGAGATGGCTTTGTCGATCGTGCAGAAGAATATCCGTACAGCAGTGCCGTCGATTTTGCAGGAGGCATAGGTCGGGTTAATATTGAGCCGGCATAATAAGTGGTTACAAACCTCTCTGGTTGAGCTGCGCTGATTTTCGGTTGTGGTTGAAAACCACTCTGATTTCCAGCACAAGATACCGCTTCGCTCAATCTTGCGCTAAACATCAGGCAAACTTGGAACAAAAGGTGTACTTCCAAAGTATCTCCCTCATCATATATAAATTACAAACACATTCTAAATGAAAAAGAATATACAATTTGAAAGTTTAATTCTAATGTTTCTTCTTTTGCTGACTGCCGGATGCAAGAAAGCAGAAGTTAGAACAGATCCGCGAAAAACTATTCTTGGTAAATGGGAAATTATTCAAAAAGGAAATTGGCCAGATATGGAGACGTCCATAGCAACCGGCTATACCGAATATTGTCAAGATAGTGTAATCCGTTTTTTTGATTATAAATCTAATCAGTACATTTCTAATGATAAATATTATTTAAGTGATGCTATAATGTATATATACTATAAACGCGAAGATGGATTTATGGTACCTATAGAATACAAATATGAATTTTTTAATGATAATCAAAATCTTCGACTTGATATTCAAGCTTTTGCAATTACTAACACATGTATTTACAAACGCATAAAATAACTAGCTATTGATAACCTCTAAAATCACGCCTTATGAAAAATATTATTCTTGCCTGTCCCGTCGGATTTAGCTATAGCTGATTGTTAACTAAGAGTCAGCGACATTAGGAGCTAATTATTATCCGATAATATAAATCGGAGCCGTTTGCTTAATTTCATCGAGACAAATTAGCATTGCGCATTAATCCAACTGGCATAACCCTCCTATATACCCCTGATGGCGCAAGCATGACAGATTGACTAGTTCAAGATTGGAGCGAAGCGGTATCTTGGACTGGAAAATTAACTAAGTTGTACTTGGTTGTGGTTACAAACCACGCTGGTTATGGGCACAGGTTACGCTATCGCTAAACCTGCGCCAGCAGGGGCTAAACATCAGGCAAACTTGGAACAAAAGGTGTCTTCTAGCTACAGCGCCTTTACTGCCAAACTCTGCACTATCAAAATCAATGGTTTGGTTTCTCCAACCATCAAAATCAGATCTATATCTCTCCATCACACCTAATCTGCCTGCAGAAATATACCTAATCTTTTTCCCATTTAAATGAATATTAAGACTAGTCTTTAACCCTCTAAGTAGTTGGGTTTTTCCTGAGCCATTCGGTCCTAAGAAAGTCGTAATTCCATTATACACTTTAATCGTTCTGTTTTGAACGTTAGGAATTCTTGATTGAGCAAAATTTATCGTTACGTCAAAGGGAAAATGCATATCATTGTTTTTTTATTATTACTAACAACTTATATCGGCACCTAGGTGTCCTTATATACACTTTAGTTTATTGCTGTTTTCCGTACCGGCGGATTTATCTATCGCTGATTGCTTAGATTCATCGAGACAAATTTGCATTCCGCATTAATCCAACTGGCATAACCCGCCTATATACTGCCTTTTGGCTCTCACTATTTCCGCTTCAAATCTACAAATTTGTTTTCAAAACGAATGCTTTTTAGTTAATATTCTTTTTGTCTGACACTGCATTCTGCTTATTCATCGTAAACAAAAACAAAGCCGGTCGCCACAATTAAGTGACGACCGGCTTTTATTATCGTTCCTTTTCAGGAATCTAAGGATCTTATTCGGCAGAGGCCATGCGTTTGTAGCCTTTGTAACGCCATTTAGCGTTGTCTTCGGCTGCCTGGAACAATTCTGCTGCTTCAGCAGGATATTGCTTCATCAGTGAAGCGTAACGTACTTCACCCTTGAGGAAGTCCTGGAATTTCTCCCATTGCGGCTCTTTAGAGTCGAGAAGGAACGGATTCTTTCCTTCTTCTTCCAACTGAGGATTGTAACGCCACAAGTGCCAGTAACCGCATTCTACGGCTCTTTCCGATTCTGCCTGGCTCTTACCCATACCGGCTTTCAAACCGTGGTTGATACAAGGAGAATAAGCGATGATAAGTGATGGTCCTGGGTAAGCTTCTGCTTCGCGGATAGCTTTCATTGTCTGAGCCTGGTCGGCACCCATTGCAATCTGAGCTACATAAACGTAACCGTAAGTAGTTGCCATCAGACCGAGGTCTTTTTTGCGTACACGTTTACCCGATGCAGCAAATTTAGCGATAGCACCCACAGGAGTAGCTTTTGAAGACTGACCACCTGTATTTGAGTATACTTCGGTATCCAAAACGAGGATGTTTACATCTTTACCGGTAGAGATTACATGGTCGAGACCACCGTAACCGATATCGTAAGAAGCACCGTCACCACCAATGATCCACTGGCTGCGTTTTACGAGGAAGTTTCTCAATTCAAAGATTTGTTCGCAGGTATCGCATTTGTCTTTACCAGCTTCAACAACCGGAATGATCTTTTCTGCCAATACTTTGGTCTTTTCAGCATCCAGTTTGTTGTCGATCCATTCCTGGAACAATGCTTTTGCTTCGGCAGGAGTTTCTTCCGAAGCAATTGCTGCGGTGAACAAGTCAGTAAGACGTTCGCGCATTTTCAGGTTAGCCAGTTCCATACCCAAACCGAATTCGCAGAAGTCTTCGAACAGTGAGTTAGCCCAAGCAGGACCCTGACCGTTTGCGTTGGTTGTATAAGGAGTTGAAGGAACAGAACCAGAGTAGATAGAAGAACATCCGGTCGCGTTAGCAACCATTTCGCGATCGCCATACAACTGTGTAAGCAGTTTTACATACGGAGTTTCACCACAACCTGAACAAGCGCCGGAGAACTCAAACAACGGAGTTGCGAACTGAGAGTTCTTCACGTTAGCCTTGATGTCAACGAGGTCTTGTTTGCTCTTCACGTTATTAACCAGGTAATCCCAGTTAGCAACTTCGCCCATCTGGCTTTCGAGGTGTTTCATTGTAAGAGCTTTACCACCCTTCTTAGGATTGCCCGGACAAACGTCAACACAGTTACCGCAATCCATACAGTCGAGAACGTCAACCTGGATACGGAAAGTCATGCCTTCGAAAGATTTACCAACGGCTTTCAATGAAGCGAAGTTTGCACCTTTTTGTTCTTCGGCATCCAATACGAACGGACGGATAGAAGCGTGAGGACAAACGTAAGCACATTTGTTACACTGAATACAGTTTTCAGGATTCCATTCAGGAACGAAAGCTGCAACACCACGTTTTTCGTATTTAGATGTTCCCTGATGCCATGTACCGTCTTCGATGCCTTTGAAAGCAGAAACAGGCAACAAGTCACCATCCTGAGCGTTGATAGGACGAACCACTTCGTTGATGAAAGCAGGATCGTTGTTTGTTGCAGCAGCGTCATCAGCCAGATTAGCCCATGCAGCATCAACAGTCAGTTGTTTGTATTCGCCACCACGGTCAACCGCAGCGTAGTTTTTGTTTACAACGTCTTCACCTTTTTTACCGTATGATTTTACGATAAATTTCTTCATCTGTTCTACAGCCAGTTCAGCAGGAATTACACCTGTGATGCGGAAGAATGCAGACTGAAGGATGGTGTTGGTACGGTTACCCAAACCGATTTGCTGAGCAATTTCGGTAGCGTTGATGTAGTAAACCGAGATATTGTTTTTAGCGAAGTATTTCTTCACTTTAGCCGGCAGATTCTTAGCCAGTTCTTCACCATTCCAGATGGTGTTCAACAGGAAAGTTCCGTTTTTACGCAACCCACGTGTTACGTCGTACAGATTCAGGTAAGCCTGAACGTGGCAAGCAACGAAGTTAGGCGTATTTACGAGGTAAGTAGAACGGATAGGTTCGTCACCGAAACGAAGGTGAGAACAGGTGAAACCGCCCGATTTCTTAGAGTCATAAGCGAAATAAGCCTGGCAATATTTGTTGGTGTTATCACCGATAATTTTGATCGAGTTTTTGTTTGCACCTACTGTACCGTCAGCACCCAAACCGTAGAATTTAGCTTCGTACAAGCTTGCGCCACCCACTGCGATTTCTTCTTCCTGAGGAAGAGAAGTGAAGGTAACATCGTCAACAATACCGATAGTGAAGTGGTTCTTAGGTTCCGGCAAAGCGAGGTTGTCATAAACAGCCAAAATCTGAGCAGGAGTTGTATCTTTTGAACCTAAACCGTAGCGACCGCCTACAACAACAGGAGCGTTTGCATCGCCGTAGAAACAATCTTTTACGTCGAGGTACAAAGGTTCGCCGTTTGCACCCGGTTCTTTTGTACGGTCGAGAACAGCAACACGTTTAGCTGTTTTAGGAACTGCAGCAAGGAAATGTTTTGCAGAGAACGGACGGTAGAGGTGAACTGCAACCATACCCACTTTTTCGCCTTTAGCTGTCAGGTGGTCGATGGTTTCGCGGATAGCTTCTGTTGCAGAACCCATAGCGATGATAACGCGGTCAGCATCAGGAGCTCCGTAATAATCGAACAAACCGTATTTGCGGCCAGTGATTTTGTAGATTTCGTTCATGTATTCTTCTACGATAGCAGGAACTGTTTCATAGAAGCTGTTAGATGCTTCGCGGTGTTGGAAGAAGTGGTCAGGGTTTTCGGCCATACCACGTGCTACCGGTGAGCTGGGGTTCAACGCACGGGTGCGGAAGTCAGCCAAAGATTTCTGGTCGATCAGCGGAGCAAGATCTTCGTTAGCCAAAGCTTCGATTTTTTGAATTTCGTGAGAAGTACGGAAACCGTCGAAGAAATTCATAAAAGGAACGCGTGATTTCAAAGTTGCAAGGTGAGCTACACCGGCCAAATCCATCACTTCCTGTACAGAACCTTCACACAACATGGCAAATCCTGTCTGACGACAAGCCATCACATCCTGGTGGTCGCCAAAAATGCTCAAAGCGTGAGAAGCCAAAGCACGTGCAGAAACGTGGAATACCGAAGGCAACAACTCTCCGGCAATTTTATACATATTTGGAATCATCAACAGAAGACCCTGTGATGCAGTAAAGGTAGTTGTAAGCGCACCGGCTTGCAACGAACCGTGAACAGCACCGGCAGCTCCTGCTTCCGATTGCATTTCTTCTACTAATACGGTTTCACCGAAAATGTTTTTTCTGCCGGCGGCAGACCATTCGTCAACATATTCGGCCATAGTTGACGATGGCGTAATCGGGTAAATGGCAGCCACTTCGCTAAACATATACGCGATGTGGGCAGCGGCCTGATTACCGTCACAAGTCAAAAATTTCTTGTCTTTTGCCATAATTGTGAATTAATTAGATATGAATGTGATTGAGTTAAAATAAAAATATGGTCAGGTATCGTTCTTAGGTCAACAACTTCGCTTTTGTTACAAAACGAACAAATCACTCCATCCGCAAAAGGATAAAGTGATCAGTACAAAAATCCGAACAGCCACAAAGGCACCACCTTCTTAGAGCCTACTTCAATCTTATCGATTGCATAGTAGTAATCAGGCTTGAATTTCATTCTGCTATCACTGTCGGCAATAACAAACTGAAGGGAGTGATCGACCAGAAACTGGGCGTCGCGATTGCCTTTATTCAATTTATGATCTTTGTACAACACATTATAAAAGAACGTTTCGCGCTGTGCCTGCAAGTCTACGTTTCCCGGTGTAATGGCATGCATCAGATTTGTATTCTGCATATAAACCATTGCCGGTTTTTTGGGAAATTCATCTCCCTCGGCATACAACAGGTTAAACAAACGGGCATCGCTCAGGTATTTGATATAATTCATTACCGTAGCACGCGATATATTTATTTCAGTACTGAGCTGGCTCACATTGGGCACACTGGGAGCCGTACTGGCTATCAGATAAAGCAACTTACGAATTTTGGGCAGATATTTGAGTTCTATCTGTTTGATAAACAAAACATCCACCTCGAGCATCATGTTCATCGTCTTCAGCAGGTTTTCCGAAAAATTTCTCTTTTCCAGGAAAAACGGAGCAAAACCGTGGTGCAAATAATTTTGAAAATAGGCCAATGGCTTAACTTTGGCAACAATTTCAGATGCTATTTCGACGTGGTTCTTCAGAATATCGTCGAGAGTATACGACCTGAAATGCGTGTCGGCCATCAGGTTCAGGTATTCCCGAAACGAAAATCCCCGTAGGTTGTACGATTTCACGCAGTCGCGCAGCAAAGGATTTTCTTCTTTCAGTCGCATTACCGACGAACCCGAAAAGACAATATTCAAATCCGGTATCTTGTCGTAACATTCACGCAAATCTTCTGACCAGTTAGGCAATTTGAATACCTGATCGATCAAAAGCGTACGCCCTCCGACTTTGCAAAATTCATCGGCAAAATCGTACAGGGAGCAGGTTGTGAAATAAAAATTGTTGAGATTGATATACAGGCAGGAACGATCGTCGGCACCAAAACGCTGCTTGGCATATTCGAGCAGAAAAGTGGTTTTGCCCACTCCCCGGCTACCCTTAATGCCTATCAAACGATGATTCCAGTCAATCTCGTCCATCAACTGACGTTGCACGGGCGATTCAACATGTTCAACCAGATACTTATGTGTTCTGAATAGCGCTTCCACATCAAAATTTTTGAACGACAAAGATAGTACCTTTTTTCCGAATTTGTCATCTCCACATTACAAAATAATCTCATTTTTGCTAAATTAGGCTATACAATCAGGCTTTGGTTTTAGATATACAGTTTGTATGCAGAAAAAGAAAAATAATTAAGTGATAGCCAAAAAACAAAGGGCATCTCACTTTCATGAGATGCCCTTGTATAACTCCCCTCCGACGCTCTGCCGGCGGGAAGTTTTAGGAAGCAGTTATTATCAATCGAAGTAGGTATAACCTGTTTCGGCATGTTGTGTTTCATCCAAACCTACAGCCTCTTCTTGTTCGGTTGCACGAACACCAATTGTAACCTGTACGATTTTGAACAGGATGAATGTTCCGATAGCTGTGTAAGCAATAGTTGCGCCAACAGCTGCCAACTGAATAAGGAACTGGTGAGCGTTGCCATAGAATGCACCACTGTAAGCCGACTGAATAAAAGGAGTTGCAAACAAACCTGTAAACAATGCACCGAGAATACCACCGATACCGTGAACACCGAATGCATCCAAAGCATCATCGTAACCCAGTTTCGGTTTTACGTAAGCCACCATGAAGTAGCAAACCAACGCAACGGCAATACCAATTGCAAAAGCACCCGTTACATCAACAAACCCGGCAGCCGGAGTAATGGCAACCAAACCTCCAACAGCTCCTGTGCAGATACCAACCACTGTCGGTTTTTTCCCAACAAACCAATCCAAAATCGCCCACACAAAAGCAGCAGTTGCAGTTGCAAGGTTAGTTACCAGAAATGCGCTACCGGCCAAACCGTCGGCAGCCAAACCGCTACCTGCATTGAACCCAAACCATCCGAACCAAAGCAGAGCGGCTCCAATTGCTACAAAAGGAATATTGTGAGGAGGCAGAGCATGACCTTCATAGTCGCGACGTTTACCAAGCATCAAAGCAGTAACTAAAGCAGCAATACCGGCATTGATATGAACTACAGTACCACCTGCAAAGTCTAATGCACCCAGTTTGAACAACCAACCGTCAGCAGACCATACCCAGTGAGCTACAGGGTTGTACACGAACAATGCCCACAGAACTGTAAAAACAAGGAATCCTTTGAATTTGATACGTTCGGCAAAAGCACCAATGATAAGCGCTGGAGTAATCACGGCAAACATACACTGGAACATGATGAACACAAGGTGAGGAATTGTTCCTGTCATTTCAGGAGCTCCGTTTACAATATGGCCTGTAGGCTGAGAGTGAGAAATAAAGTACGGGCTCAGATCACTCGGTTTAATTCCATGAAGGAATGACCAGTCGAAACCTCCGATAAAAGGAGCCAAAGCCCCTTTTGAACTACCGAAGGCCCAACTGTATCCAACCATCACCCATTCTATACTGATTACAGCGGTAATAATGAAACACTGCATCAAAACGCTCAAAATATTTTTACGACGAACCAAACCACCATAGAAAAGAGCCAAACCCGGAATGGTCATCAATAATACCAATGCGGTTGCAACAATCATCCATGCTGTATCTCCCGAATCCACTTTCGGGGCAGGAACTGCAGCAGCTCCTTGTGCCAGTACCGGCAAGCTAAACAACGTCAAAAAAGCTGTCAGAGATAAAAGTATCTTTTTCATTTGTATGTAATTTAATTTTTATAATTATGAACCTAAAGCAGAATTGTTTACACTCCTACGGTTCCATTTCAGTTTAATGGTCGTTCTCTTTGTTATATAATGCTTCAGGACCATTTTCTCCGGTACGGATACGATAGGTAGCTTCAATGTCTGAAACAAATATTTTACCATCTCCCATTTCTCCGGTACGACCCGAATTCACAATTGCATTTACAGTCTTTTCGAGGTTCTGGTCGCGTACAAC
Source organism: Paludibacter jiangxiensis (assembly GCF_001618385.1). Lineage (NCBI taxonomy): Bacteria > Pseudomonadati > Bacteroidota > Bacteroidia > Bacteroidales > Paludibacteraceae > Paludibacter > Paludibacter jiangxiensis. The sequence goes on from NZ_BDCR01000001.1 coordinate 659,886, forward strand.
GATCGACAACATTCTGCGTTGAATGTAACTTGACTGAAAAACCTGTCCTCTTACGATTTGTTCTTCTGTAGATTTACCCAAACCTACAATATCCCAATAGGAGAACCATTCAATTCCGGCATCATACAATGCTTTTTTGACATCTTCAAATTTTGATTTCCGGATAACTGCTTCAATTTTTTTCATACATTAAAAAATTAAAATTTGGTTTTGTAACCGGAGGCCTGATGAGCATCATCCTCCGGCGCATTTCTTTATTACAATGTAATACCTGCTACGAAGAAGGCTTTTTCGGCCTGAGGATTTGCTCCGATAATTCCATAAACCGGGAGGCTGAACGAATCGGAGAATTTGATTTCCTTGGACACCTTAAGTCCGAGATTAATAACCGAGAAGCCACTGTTATAATAGTTGGGGCTATCAAACAATGATGCTCCCATAAAGGCTTTTACATTAGAGGTAATAGGCAATCCGAGTTCTACATAGGTTGAAAATGCCTGTTTTCCGTCGACTTTCTTGTCAGCGCCATAAAACATAGTGTTCCATGCAATTGACAAGGGAAATGATTTTGTTCCGCCATAAGCCAGGGTACCTTCAAACACATGGCCGGTTTTGCCACTAGTATAATTAAAGTATCCTACGCTGGCATCGTTTCCGTTATTCCAGTTGTAGTCTGTAAGGGTGATTGATAATGCACTGGGCAAAGACAATGTTGCATACAGGTCAACTTCCTTTACATTGCCCGAAAATGCGTATGAACCCCAGGCTCCGATGCTGAATGCACCATTTGTATAAGAAACGGTAGGCTGGATATTGGGAGAACCGCCACGTGAGCCTTCCTGAGCTACACCACGCCAAACATACGAACTAACTACATCAGCACTAACACTGAAACTTCCACCTTTAGAATCCTGAGCAGAGGCAGATACTGCTACTGTTGCCAACACCACGCCCAAAAGGCATTTTGCGATCGTCTTGTAAGATACTTTCATAATCAATTTTGTTTTGGAAAATTAATACTACGAGTTCACATCTCATTTGCCTGATGATTCAAAATACTCTTTGAACTACGAACGGTGTCGGATCCTTAACATCTGTCGCGCCAAATTTCATTTGTCTTTTCAACAACCCTCACTTTCATCTGCACATTCTATCAAGCCTTCTAAGCCTGTTAAACCACTACACAATCTTTTTTGCACTCAATTTTTCTCAATTATTCTACCTGAAAAAGGATCACCTTCGCCATTTCAGATCTAAACTATTGTCTCTGAATTTTGTTGATTACCTTTTCGTATTATCTACGTTGCAAATGTAAACATGATTTTCATATTAGCAAAGCATAATGATATTTTATTTGCATTTTTATTGTCTTTTTGTAAGCTCAAATAAATTTATAATGTCTTTTTGCTTTATTTACAAGGGTTTTTCTATCATGGCAATTTCTAATTTTTTTTGATCGAACTAAAAAAAAGTGTCGTTTTAACACCGTAAACGGCTTTAAACCTGCCATTTTGAATGTTTTTTAGGGGTATAAATCGTCATATTTTTCGTGAATTACCAAATTCAATGTTCATTTTGTCATTTTTTTTCATTCATTTTGAGGAATAAAAATGTATAACTTTGCCCGCATAATTCTAACTTATTTCTACCTATGAAAGAGCCAATAGTGAATGTCGGCATTATGTTTGAAGAAGTTATTAACTTTGAGTTTCATGGAGAATACTGTTGTGAATCGACCGGAGCAACGCTAACCGGTTTACACACAGCTTCTTTTAAAGAAGGAAAAATTCTGTATGACAATCAGTTATTTGACGTTTTGGTTTTCGAACCTACAAACTACAATACCGACTGCGTGGAGTTGAAAGATGTGGTGATTGGCATCAATTTCCACTGGGAACGGAAAGAAAACCAACAGTTTAAGGGCGGATTGAAGCTCATCGTGGAAAACGGCAAGCTGACCGCCATCAATCAAATTGGGGTCGAGTCGTACCTTACGAGTGTAATTTCGTCGGAAATGAGCGCTACCAGTTCGCCCGAACTGCTCAGAGCTCATGCCGTAATCTCTCGTAGCTGGTTGCTGGCGCAAATTGAGAAGAACAAATCTTTGGAAGAAACTTCTCTTTACCAATCGACCTTCAGAACCGATGACGAACTGATTAAATGGTATGACCGTGAAGATCATACGTTGTTCGACGTGTGTGCCGACGATCATTGCCAGCGTTATCAGGGAATTATCCGCCAAAATGATGCGGTGGCACTGGCTATCGAAGCTACCCGCGGCCTGATTCTGGAATACGACGGGAAAATTTGTGACGCCCGCTTCTCAAAATCGTGTGGTGGAGTCACTGAAAAATTCGAAAATTGCTGGGAACCGGTTGCTCACGACTATCTGACCGTACTGCGTGACACTCCGGAAGAAAACGATTTTGAAGATCTGACAGACGAAGCGACTGCCGAAAAATGGATCCGTACCGACCCTCCGGCATTTTGCAACACGCATGACAAAGAGGTTTTATCGCAGGTACTAAACGACTACGATCAGGAAACGACCGATTTTTACCGTTGGAAAGTAACGTATGCTCAACAAGAACTGTCTGCCTTGATTACCAAACGATCCGGAATCGACTTTGGAGAAATTATCGACCTGATTCCTGTTGAAAGAGGCACTTCGGGACGTTTAATCAAATTGAAGATTGTCGGCACCAAACGCACAATGACCATCGGCAAAGAACTTGAAATACGAAAATACCTCTCGACGTCGCACCTTTACAGTTCCGCTTTTGTCGTAGACAAATCAGGTAACGGCAGTGTTCCTGAAAGTTTTACGCTGACAGGTGCCGGATGGGGTCACGGTGTGGGGCTTTGCCAGATAGGAGCAGCAGTGATGAGTTCGAAAGGTTATCCTTACGACAAAATACTGCTACACTATTTCAAAGGAGCCGATTTGGTAAAACGATATTAGAAATGTACAGAGTGATAGATTTTTGCTAATTTTGTAAACATCTTAGTATTCTTCCGTAATTTCCGAAATTGTACTCTCCGCAAAGAGTAACCGCTTTATTGTGATACAAATGAAATGTCTCCGATTATATAAAATAGTCTTAGCTCTGCTGATTGTCGGCTGTAGCAGCACCAAGTACGTACCGGACGGACAATACCTGCTCAATAAGGTTAAGATTGTATCTGACAATAAAAGCATCAACAAAGAGTCGCTGAAACCTTATCTCAGGCAAACGCCCAACCAAAAGGTTTTCAGTGCTTTCAGGTTACAACTCGGGGTTTATAGTCTTTCGGGACGAGACACTACCAGCTGGTGGAACAACTGGCTGAAACGTGCCGGAGAAAAACCGGTGATTTACGATGAAACGGCTGCAGAACTATCACGAAACGAATTGAATAAAGAGATGGTCAACCGTGGCTATGCAAAAGCCACGGTTCAGACCATTGCCGAAAAGCACAAGAAAAAAATCAATCTGACCTATAAAATTACATCGGGCGAGCCTTTCAAAATTGAGAATTTCAAGATAGAGATTCCCAACGATTCGCTGCTGAAAGCCATCAATTCGCAAAAAGATCCTTATGTCCCGACGATAAAAAAGGGAATGATTTTTGATATAAATGCCCTTGAAAAGGAGAGAACCGATTTGACCGCTTTCCTTAAACAACGGGGATTTTATACTATTACAAAGGACCATTTCCATTTTCTGGCAGATACAACTTCGGGCAACCTGAAAGCCAATGTGTCGTTAAAACTTCGTGCCGGACTGGCAAGCAATGACTCTATTGCCCGAAAATTACTTTCCAGAAAGATCATTAAGAATGTGACGTTTTTACTGACAACCACTGAGCGGACGCAGGCATATACTGCTGGCACCAACCGCGACACAAGAGAAAAACTGGATTCGCTATGGTATGACGGTTACCGCTTCTTATTCAGCAAGCGCCCGCTTATTTCATGCAACTCTCTTATATCGAACACATTTATCTTCCCCAACTCTTACTACAACGATAAGATGGTGGAGGAAACCTATGCTGCCCTGAATGCTCTTCCTCCGGTAAAATATGTCAATGTGGTTTTTCGTGAACGGACAAACGACACGATGGATTGCATCATTGTAATTAATCCTGACAAAAACCAATCATTTACGGTCGATGTGGAAGGCACCAACTCCGGCGGAAATTTCGGCGTTGCAGGCGATTTCTCCTACCAGCATCGCAACATCTTCAAAGGGGCTCAACTGTTCAAATTCCATGCCCGTTATTCGTACGAAGCCCTGGGTAGCCTTTCTAACCTCTTCTCGTACAATGCAACCGAACTCGCCACCGACGTATCGGTGAAATATCCTACCTTCCTGTTCCCCTTCCTTGGACAGGAATTCAAAAGAGGAATCAATGCCTCTACGGCATTTACCATTGGGTATAACTATCAGATACGTCCCGAATTTACACGAACGCTTGCAAATGTTGGAATCAAATATGCCTGGAGTCGGAAAAACCTGTTCTATACGTTCGATCTCCTCAATTTCAACTACATCTATCTTCCATCGGACCGTATCTCGGCTGATTTCAAAAAAAACTATCTGACCAACTCTTCGCCTTTGGTTTACAGCTATCAAAGTCAGATGATTTTGCGCACGGGGATCAGCATCAACTACAATAGTCAGCGCGGAAAAAAAACAGGTGGAAATATCACCAACTGGAGATTAGGCATTTCAGAAGCCGGCAACCTGTTAAATGCTCTGTGTGGTGTGCTTAACTCCCGTCGCGACTCAGTGAATCATTACCGTATTTTCAACCTTCCTTTTGCGCAATATGTAAAAGGAGATTTCGATTTCTCCTACAATCAGGAAATTACCAAAGACAACCATCTGGTCTATCACCTTGCGTTAGGAGTCGCCTGTCCTTACGGGAATGCTCAAATTATTCCTTTTGAAGAACGGTATTATGCGGGTGGTGCCAACGGTATCAGAGGATGGTCATCGTATACACTCGGTCCGGGCTCGTATTACAACAAAGACACGGACGGGAAAATCGATTTCGTGAACAAAATCGGTGACATCAACCTGCTTGCCAACCTTGAATACCGGTTCAAAATGTTTTGGATTTTTGAAGGAGCTGCCTTTACGGACGCCGGAAATATCTGGACAATAAAAAATTACAGCGATCAGCCGGGAGGTTTCTTCAGACTTTCTGAGTTTTACAAACAAATTGCCTGGAGCTACGGTCTTGGATTGCGCATGAACTTCAACTATTTTGTACTAAGATTCGACTTCGGGTACAAATTGTTCAATCCGGCTAATGGAGGCGGCGACAAATGGATACGCCCCATGACAAACGTCAAAAAAAACATGAATATGTTTTTTGCTATCGGTTATCCATTCTAAATCCCGGACAAACTTTTTTCGAACGTGAAACCTCTTTTGCAACAAATAGCCTCGGTTTACCTGCGCGAACACGAGCAGGAGTTGGGCAACATGCTTTTTGTCTTCCCCAACCGGCGGGCAGGGCTCTTTTTCCTCAACTACTTGTCGAAGATGATCGACCGACCGCTGTTTGCACCCGAAACAATGACTGTAAACGAGCTGTTTGCACGCCTCTCGAACTTGCAAACTGCCGATCGGATCAGCCTGCTGTTTCGTCTCTACGCCATCTACCAATCGCTGAGCAAGAAAGAGGAGACCTTCGACAAATTTGCCTACTGGGGCGAAATGCTGCTCAACGATTTCGACGATGTGGACAAATACCTGACTGATGCCAAGCAACTTTTTACCAACGTCACCGAACTGAAACAGATCGATTCGCTTTTCGATTACCTTTCCGAAAATCAGATCGAGGCCATCCGCCGCTTCTGGTCGAGCTTTGTACCTACTTCCGAAAGTGCCAAACAGAAGGACTTTCGGGCTACCTGGGAAATTCTTTATCCGGTATATGAAAAGCTGCATACCGAATTGCTTGCCTCGGGCGAAGGTTACGAAGGGATGATTTTCCGCGAAGTGGCCGAACGGATGCAACGCCGCGAAGAGCTTCCGGTGGAATGGAGCCGCATCATATTTGTAGGTTTCAACGCGCTCACACCCGCCGAAGAGAAGCTGTTTACCTATTTCCGCAACAACGGCCTGGCCGATTTTTACTGGGACTACGATATAGAAGAGCTGGAAGACTCCACCAACCGCGGTAGCGACTTCCGGCAAGCCAACCTCGAACAATTCAAACCGCGCTACGAACTGGCCGACGAAGA